>DATFHM010000191.1:0-2845 GCA_035248385.1 Nocardioides sp.
GACCCGGTCGTCGCCGCTGTCGGCGGCACGCCGCTGCAGCGGGCCCCCCGGCTCTCCGAGCTGACCGGCCTCGACGTCTGGCTGAAGCGCGAGGACCTCACCCCGGTGCGGTCCTACAAGGTCCGCGGCGCGTTCAACGTCATCTCCTCGCTGTCCGCCGAGGAGCGCGAGGCCGGTGTGGCGTGCGCGTCGGCCGGCAACCACGCGCAGGGCGTCGCGTTCGCGTGCGCGCGCGCCGGGGTGCGGGCGACGATCTTCCTGCCCGGCACGACGCCGCGGCAGAAGCGGGACCGGGTCGCGGCGCTGGGTGGCGCCTACGTCGATGTCGTCATCGCGGGGGAGACCTACGACGACTCCGTGGTCGCCGCGGCCGAGTTCGCAGCAGCCTCGGGCGCCACGGTCATCCCGGCCTTCGACCACCTCGGTGTCATCGCCGGGCAGGGCACCGTCACGGCGGAGATCCTCGACGAGCTGGGTGACGCCGGGATCGCGCTCGACGCCCTGGTCGTGCCCGTCGGTGGCGGCGGCCTGATCGCGGGCGCGCTCGACCGGCTGCGCGAGCGGTCACCCGGCACGGTCGTCGTGGCGGCGGAGCCCGCGGGTGCGGCCTCGCTCGCCGCGGCCCTCGAGGCCGGCGGGCCCGTCGACCTCGACCAGGTCGACCAGTTCGTCGACGGCGCCGCGGTACGCCGGGTCGGAGACCTCACCTACGCGGCCGTCGCCGCCGCGCGTGCGGAGATCGACGTACGTCCCGTCGGCGTGCCGGAGGGGCTGATCTGCGTCGAGATGCTCGACATGTACCAGTCCGACGGCATCATCGCGGAGCCCGCCGGGGCGCTCGCCGCCGCTGCGCTGCGGCTGCCCGAGCTCGGTCTCGCTCCCGGCTCGACCGTGGTCGCGGTCGTCTCGGGCGGCAACAACGACGTCTCGCGCTACGCCGACATCGTCGAGCGGGCGCTGGTGTTCGAGGGGCTCAAGCACTACTTCCTGGTGGAGTTCCCCCAGGAGCCGGGCGCGCTGCGCCGCTTCCTCGACGAGGTGCTCGGCCCCGACGACGACATCACCCTGTTCGAGTACACCAAGCGCAACAACCGCGAGACCGGCCCCGCCCTGGTCGGCATCGAGATGCAGCGCGCCTCGGACCTGGACGGGCTGCTCGCCCGCATGGAGGACTCCCGGCTCCGGGTGGAGAGGGTCGCGCCGGACAGCCCTCTGTTCGGGTTCATCCACTGACCCTGTGGAGAGCCGTTCGCGCCCGGTTCTCCGATGGGCCACGCTCATCGGGTGGACGGCGACTGGCAACCCTTTCTCGCCCCCGACTCGGGCAACATCGACGACTTCGCGACGGACGCGATCGTCCTGCTGCTGCAGTCGGGCGGGCTCGAGCAGATCTCGATGAGTGCCGTCGCTCGCTTCGAGTCGGTCACGCCGTCCGCGCTGCACCACCGGCACGGTGGGCGTGGACCGTTCCTCGAAGCGGTCGTCGGCCGGTTCAGCGCGCGGTGGATCAGCTGGGTGACGGGCGCCGGCTTCGGTGGAGAGCTCCCGGTCCGGCTGCCGGAGACTGCCAACGAGGTCGAGGGCGTGCGCGCGTGGTCGATGATCCGCGCGCTGGCGGAGGGTGAGCTGAGAGCGGGCCGCGACGGTTGTGCGGACTTCGTCAGGGAGGCGCGCGTCCACGAGCGCGATCACGTGCGGCGTTGGCTGCGGTCGCTCCGTGAGGGGCAGACTCCGTCCGACGACCAGATGCAGGTCGTGATGCTGCTGGCGGACGGGATCAGGGAGAGCGTCGCGGACCCTGAGGGGCGGCTCGGCCTCGCCCAGGGAAGGAAGCTCCTCACCGAGACGATCGGCCAGCTCCTCGACGTGCGCTTCGCGGAGCCGTCGTCCTGGCTGGACGGCTGAGCGGCCGGTGGAGATGGCCCCCGCGTTCACTCACATGTGAGTGAAAAGGATTCACTCACATGTGAGTGAACAGAACCGACCATGTCGGTCCTGGGCCGCCCCGAGCGCTCAGTGCCCGCCGTACCCCGCGTGCTTCGGCTTCTCGTAGAACATCACCGCGACCAGCCCGACGAGGTACGCCGCGGCGGGGAGCCACATGGCCTGCTGCATGGCCTTGCTGAACAGGTCGGCGACGTGCGGGTCGGCGATCTTGCCGACGTGGGCCTCGCTCGCGCTGCCGCCGCCGGGGAGGTTCGCCGCGAGCCGGCTCGCGATGAGCACGGCGATCGCTGCCGAGCCGAGGACCGAGCCGACCTGGCGGGTGGCGTTGTAGACGCCTGCGCCCGCGCCGGCCAGGTGCAGCGGCAGGTTGCGGTTGGCGGTAGCGGCGGTCGGGGCCCAGATGAAGGCGTTGCCGATGCCGATGAGGACCATCGGGATCGCGATCTCCCAGACCGCGGCCTCCGGGCGGATCTCGGCCATCAGGTAGAGGAAGCCGACCAGGCTGACGCCGAAGCCGATGCCGGTGACGATCCGCGGGTGCAGGGTGTCGGTGAGGCCGCCGACGAACTTCGCCAGGAAGATCGACATGACCGCCATCGGCAGCATCAGCAGGGCGGCCTGCGTGGGCGAGTCGCCGCGGACGCCCTGGGCGTAGAACATCAGCGGGAAGCCGAAGGCCGCGCCGATGGAGCCCATGCAGGTGATCGCGACGTTGGAGACCGAGAAGTTGCGGTCCTTGAAGAGGCTCAGCGGCACTAGCGGCTCGGCCTTGTTGACCGCCTGCCAGAGGACGAAGAGCCCGAGCGTCACGAGACCGCCGACGATCATCGCGATGATCCAGCCGGCCCAGTGGTGCTGGTGACCCTCCTGGATGCCGAAGCAGAGCAGGAACATGGCG
>DATFHM010000192.1:0-11264 GCA_035248385.1 Nocardioides sp.
CATGCCCGCGATTGTGCCTTCCGAGAGCGGGCCCGAGAAGGCACCACACCCGCAGGTCGTGTGGGGCGACCCGCGGGTGTGAAAGACCCCGCCGCGAAGTCTCGGGTCTTCGCGGCGGGGGCAAGCAGAAGCATGCCGGTGGCCGGAGCCGCTGTCACGGAAACCGCGGATTTCGCACCGACCGGGCTAGACCTGTCCCGGATCCGGGCGGGCTCACGCCGCGCCCGACCGACGTTGGACCCCGCGCGTAGGCTGGACATGACTGACCGTCGCGGGCGATCCACTCGGGTCGGCGTGCCGGCCGAGAGGCGAGCGTCATGACGACGTCGAGCACACACGGACCGCTGCGGTTGCGGATGGCCGAGCACGCAGGGCGCAACCGGCTCGATGGCGGTTGGTGGCCGTACAGCCGGGACCTCGCGACCGAGCTCGCGGACCTGGTCGACCACCTGCCGCCAGGGTCGAGCCGTGTGGTGCGGGCGCTGTTCTCGCCACCGGACTGGGACCCGGCACCGCGGCGCGTGCCGATCGGTCGCGGCTATCTCAAGGCCGGGTCGTTCCCTGGCGACGACACGCACCTGATGCTGCTGACCACGGCGGATCGGACCGTGCTCCGCCTCCTCGTCGTGCCGCCCGGCTTCACCCCGGCGCAGGCTGAGGAGGCTCTGCTGGCGTCGGCGACGTCCGGCAACGCGCACTCCGCTGCCGAGCTGCTGCACGAGGTCCTGGACCACGGTGAGGTCGATCCGTTCGACCTGTGGGCCGATGACGGCGGTCCGCGGTCATCCGTCGAGGAGCAGCGTCCGTGACCCGGTCGTTGCCGGCGTTGCGGGCACGCGTGATCCGCGCCCGGAGCGACGAGGCCGCCCTCGCCGGGGCGAGGCCGCGCGGGGTCAGCGCTGCCGGTCTCGGTGAGGCCCGGCGAGCGACGCTCGACGCACTCGTGGAATACGCAGCCGCGATCGAGGCGCTCTCCTGGCCCGTTCCGCGCTCCATCCTGATGGAGATCCGGATGCACAAGATCCTGTGTGATCCGCGGGACTCGTATCGCTGAGCTGAAGGGCGATTCCTCCTCGGGAGTCCTCAGCTTCGTGGTGGTGGTGCCGACTGGACAGGCTCAGTCCCCTGCCGGAGGAGCCTCATGTCCGTCGTACGCCGCCTGACCGTCAGCATCCTGTGCTGCCTTGCCCTGGGAGTGGGGATGCTGGCCGTCGCGCCGGCCGGCCCCGCTCGAGCAGCCGACTCCGCCGCGTGCACGCACGCCAAGGACGAGGCAGCCCACGCCCTGCGCCGTGAGCGGGTCACCCACCACCGCCTCGCCATGGCGAAGAAGGCGCTCAAGAAGGCCAAGCACAGCCACGTCCACCGCAAGGCCAAGGTCAAGAAGGCGCGCGCCCTGGTCCACAAGCGGACCCGCCAGCACCACAGCGCGGTGGTCGCCCTGCGCAACGCCCGCGCCGCCCAGGCCAGCGCCTGCGCGAACAACGGTGGCGGCGGCAGCACGACGCCCGACCCGGCCGCGGGCCTGGGCAGCCTGCTCGCCCTGCTCACCGCGAGCCTGAACGGCGGCTCCGTGCCGGCGCTCGACGCTTCCCAGCTGACCACGCTGCTCGACACGCTCTACCCGGGCGCCAGCAGCGCGCTCAACCCGGCGCAGCTCACCGAGATCCTGAGCTCCTTCGGTGGTGCCTCCGCGCTGGACCCGTCCCAGCTCACGAACCTGCTCGCCGGCCTGCCGGGCGCTGACCAGCTCGACCCGACGGTGCTCGTCGGCCTGCTCTCCGGCGGTTCGCTCGACCCGACCCAGCTGACGAACGTGCTGACCACGCTCACCGGCGCTCTCGGTGACCTCGGCCCGACCGGCCTGGGCAACCCCGCCGACGCGACGTCCGTCATCACCTCGCTGCTCGGTGCGCTGAGCGACCCGACCCAGGCCCTCGGCACCCTGCTGGGCCTGCTCGCCGCGGCCGGCAACGGCGGCAGCATCCCCACGCTGGGCGCGACCCAGCTGACCACACTGCTGGACGGCCTCTACCCGGGGGCGAGCAGCGCGCTCGACCCGAGCCAGCTGACCGCCCTGCTCGGCTCCTTCCCCGGCGCGGGTTCGCTGGACGCCTCCCAGCTGGGCGGCCTCCTCGCCGGTCTCGGCGCGAGCGGCGTCGACCCGACGCAGCTGCTGGCCGTGCTCGGTGGCGGCAGCCTGGACCCGTCGCAGCTCACCGCGCTGACCGGCGAGATCACCGGCCTGCTGAACTCCGTCAGCGGTGGTTCGTTCACCAGCCCGTCCAACCCGCTGGGCACGATCGGGACCCTGCTCCAGAGCATCCTCGGTGGCGTGCTCTGCGGGATCCTGCCGATCTGCTGACGACAGTCAGTCCTCGCCGGCCGCAGTCCTCTGCGCGTCGGCGAGGATCGACTGCAGCGACCACAGGAGGTGCTCGCGGGCGTGCTCGCCCGCGAGCATCTCGTAGCCGATGAGGGTGCTCATGCCCCAGACCGTGTATGCCTCGGCCCGGTCGGGCCCGACGACGGCCTCCATCGCCTCGAGGACCACCTGGTAGCGGCCGTCGTCGACGAGCTTCTGCACCGCACCCACCCGTGGATCGATGGCCGCCCACACCCGGATCGCGCCCTCGGTGCGGTGCATGAGGTCGTGGCCGGCCTGGACCAGCAGCTGCAGCCGGGCGACCGGGTCCTCGGTCTGCCGGGCGATCTCGATGGTCTGCTCGGTGCGCTCGGCCACCCAGTTCGCGAGCAGCGAGTCGGTGAAGTCCTGCCAGTTGTCGAACGAGTGGTAGAACGACCCGGTCGTGACGCCCAGGCGCCGGCACAGCGCGGCCAGCTTGAGGCCGCCGTACCCCTCGGTCGCGAGGATCTCCTCGCCGGCGGAGTACCAGCTGTTGCGCAGGGCCTCGTTGCGGCGCACGGGATTTTCGCTCATGGGAGCCCCATCTCGATCGGCGTGGATCCCACATCGTAGGACCGCCGATCCGCCCGTGGTGAGCGGAACCGGAACACCGCCGACCCCGACGGGATTGGTCGGGGACGTGACCGCCGTGCCGCCGCGCCTCCTGCTGATCTTCGCGTTCATCGCGTCCACCTCGCCGCTCGCGATCGACCTCTACCTGGCGAGCTTCCCCGACATCGCCGCCGACCTGGGCACGACGGCCGCGCGCGTGCAGCTGACCCTGACGGCGTACCTGGTCGGCATGGCCGTCGGCCAGCCGGTGTGGGGTCCGCTCTCCGACCGGTTCGGCCGCCGCTCGGTGCTGCTGGTGAGCAGCTCGATCACCGTGGTCTCGACGGTCGCGGTCCTGCTCGCGCCGAGCATCGGCCTGCTCATCGCCGCCCGCTTCGTGCAGGCGCTCAGCGGCTGCTGCGGCATGGTCGCGGTGCGGGCGATGATCTCCGACCTCGCCGAGGGGTACGCCGGCGTGCGGGCCCTGACCACGATGATGACCATCCAGGGCCTGGTGCCGATCGCCGCGCCCGCGCTCGGCGGGCTGCTCGCCACCTTCCTGCCCTGGCGCGGGGTGCTCGGGGTGCTGCTCGGGATCCTCGTGGTGCAGCTCGCCTTCACGACGGCCGTGGTCCCCGAGACGCTGCCGCCCGCGCGCCGGTCCGCGCGCCTCGACTACCGCAGCCTGGCGCGGGTGGGCGCGCGTCCGGCGTACCTCACCTACGCGGTCACGCTCGGGCTCTCGGTCGGCTCGGTCATGACGTACGTCGCCAGCGCGTCCTTCGTCTACCAGGACGTGCTCGGCTTCTCGCCGCTGCTGTTCGGCATCTCGTTCACCGTCAACGCGCTCGGCATGGTGAGCGCGGGCCTGGTCTCGGCCCGCCGCGCCGCGCGGCTGCACCACCCGGCGCGGACCGTCGGGCTCGCGCTGCCGGTCACGGTCGGCAGCACGCTGCTCATCACGGGCCTGGCCGCGTCCCCGTGGCCGGTGCTGATCGTCGTGCCGATCCTCATCAACGCCTTCGCGTCCAACCTGGTGATGGGCAACTGCATGGGGCTGGCCATGCAGCAGTCGCGGGACCTGCCGGGCGCCGGGTCGGCCCTGCTCGGGCTGGTCATGTTCGGCATCAGCGCCGGCGTGACGCCGCTGGTCGGCGTGCTCGGAGGCGTCGGGTCGGCGGTCCCGATGGGGGTGGTGATGTCCGCGGCGGCGGTCCTCGCCGCGGCGGTCTTCACGGCGGGCCGGCGCTGGATGGCCCGCAACCCCGCGGCCGAGGTGGCCTTCGCGTGATTCCTCTCCACTCATCCCGATCGGAACCATTTGTCTATCGATTTAGTAGAGATTGAATAGCGCCATGTCCTCCACCTCCATCCGGCCCGCCCGTCGAAGGCTCGCCGCCATCATCGCCCTCCTCTTCGCAGCGCTCGCGGCACTGACCGCGTGCTCCGCGAACGCCGAGGGCGGCAGCTCCAACGTCGTCCGCTACCAGGGGTACGCCGGCGCGGTCGACCCGCTCCTGTTCGCCGATGCCCTCGGCAAGCTCAACGGCATCGAGCTCAAGCGGGTCGGTGACGTGACCGGTGGGCCGCAGGCGCTGCAGGCGCTCATCTCGCGGCAGACCGACATCGGCGCCTCGGCCTTCTACGGCGCCATCGCGCAGCTGGTCTCCACCGGCGCACCGATCAAGGCCGTCTTCCCGTCGTACGGCGCCAACGCCAAGACCAACCAGAAGCTCGTCGCCCTCGACAGCTCCGGCATCACCGACGCGAAGAGCCTGATCGGCAAGCGGGTCGCGGTCAACACGCTCGGCGCCAACGCCGAGGCGTTCCTCGACTCCTGGTTCCAGCAGCAGGGTCTCAGCGCCGACGACATCAGCAAGGTCACCCTGGTGCCGCTGCCGCCGCTGAACACCCCGGACGCCCTCGCCAAGGGTCAGATCGACGCCGCCGTCGTGGGCTTCACCGCCTACCAGCAGCTCGCCGCGCACTACAAGGTCAAGGAGATCACCAACGACGTGAAGGCCCTGGGCGGCCCGTACGTCGGTGGCGCGTTCACCATGCGCGACGACTTCATCAAGGACAACCCGGACGTCGCCAAGCAGGTCGTCGCGGGCATCGCCGCGGCCGTGCAGTTCATCGAGAGCCACACCAAGCAGCAGGTGTTCGACATCTACTTCCCGTACCTGCAGAGCCACGGTCTCGGCGACTACGTCGAGGCGATCCAGGCCAACTACCCGGGCACGCTCGGCCTCTCGCCGAAGCCGGTCATCAACGCCCAGGACATCTCCCGGTGGACCGACTGGCTCGAGGGCCGCGGTGAGGTCAAGTCCGGCTTCGACGTCTCGAGCGTCTACACCAACGACCTCAACCCGAACGCCTGAGGAGGAGAGCCATGAGCTCACGGATCGAGCTGAGCGGCGTCGGCCAGACCTTCTGGGTCCGCGGCGACGACGACAAGCAGCTGCGCGAGTTCGTCGCGCTGGACCACCTGGACCTGACCGTCGAGCCTGGCGAGTTCCTGACGGTCGTCGGACCGTCCGGCTGCGGCAAGTCCACGGTGCTCGACCTGATCGCCGGCCTGGCCACGCCGTCCGCCGGACGGCTGACCATCGACGGCCGGCCGATCACCGGCCCGGGTCTGGACCGCAGCGTGGTGTTCCAGCAGTACACGCTGCTGCCGTGGCGGACCGCCGCGGCCAACGTGGAGTTCGCGCTCGAGGCTCGCGGCGGCCTGTCCCGCCGCGAGCGCGCGGCGCGGGCGCTGGAGTACCTCGACCTGGTCGGGCTCTCCGAGTTCGCGAACCGCTACCCGCACGAGCTCTCGGGCGGCATGAAGCAGCGGGTCGCGATCGCGCGGAGCCTGTCCTACGAGCCCGAGGTGCTGCTCATGGACGAGCCCTTCGGTGCCCTCGACGCCCAGACCCGCGAGCGGCTCCAGGAGGAGCTGCTCGGGATCTGGCGGCGCACCGGTACGACGGTCGTGTTCATCACCCACGACATCGACGAGGCCGTCTTCCTGGGCCAGCGGGTCGCCGTCATGAGCTCGCGGCCCGGCCGGATCCGGGAGGTCATCGGCATCGACCTCGACCGCAGCGACGCCGGGGAGACCGACGTCCGTGCCACCCGGGAGTTCGCCGACTACCGGCACCGGATCTGGTCGCTGCTGCGCCAGCAGCACCTGACCGCAGCCGGGTCCCACCGCAGGGAGGGGGCGACCGATGTCCAGCTTGCTGGCTGAGAAGACCGAGGCGCGGCCGAACCCGCGCCAGGAGGAGTCCGCCCGCGCGAAGGGCGTGTCGCTCCGGCGTACCAGGGCGGTCACGGTGGCCCGTGGCGTCGCCGGCCTGGTCACGGTCGCCCTGATCTGGGAGTTCGTGCCGCGGCTCGGGCTCGTGGACTCCTACCTGATCCCGCCGCTGCACGTGGTGCTGCGCGAGTGGTGGACGATCGCCACCGACGGCTCCCTGCTGAAGAACGTCAGGGCCAGCGTCGTGCGATCGGGTCTCGGGTTCGTGGTGGCCATCGCGCTGGCGATCCCGCTCGGGGCCGCGATCGCGTGGTACCGCCCGGTGCGGGAGTTCTTCACCCCGGTGCTCGAGCTGTTCCGCAGCACCGCGGCCCTCGCCATCCTCCCGGTGTTCACGCTCGTGCTGGGCATCGGGGAGACCTCGAAGGTCGCGATCGTCGCCTACGCCTGCTTCTTCCCGGTGCTGCTCTCGACGATCGCCGGCGTGGCCACGGTCGACCCGCAGCTGCTGCGCTCGGCCAAGGTCCTCGGTCTCTCGCCGGTGCAGACCTTCCGCAAGGTGGTCTTCCCGGCCGCGGTCCCAACGATCTTCACCGGCATCCGGATCTCCGGCGCCGCCGCGATCCTGGTCCTCATCGCCGCCGAGATGATCGGCGCCACCGCGGGCCTGGGCTTCCTCATCAACTACTCGAACATGAACTTCTTCATCCCCAAGATGTACGCCGCGATCCTCACCACCTCGGTCCTCGGCGTCGCCGTCAACTACGGCCTGGTCTGGCTGGAGCGGCGCTTCTCGCGCTGGCGTCCGGCCTGATCGGGCGAAGGAGAACCCTGATGTCTGCACCGAACCGTCAGCTCAACCTCAACGCCTTCCTCATGGACACCGGCCACCACGAGGCGTCGTGGCGGCACCCGGACTCGTCCGTGGAGCGCGCCAACGACATCGACTACTACATCGAGCTCGCCCAGAAGGCCGAGGACGCCAAGCTGGACGCGATCTTCTTCGCCGACGCACCCGGCATGTTCTCGGCCACGCCGTACCGGCCGACCGGGCACCTGGAGCCGATCACCCGGCTCGCCGCGATCGCGGCGCGGACCTCGAAGATCGGGCTCATCGCCACCGCGTCGACGACCTTCTACGAGCCCTACAACCTGGCCCGGCTGTTCTCCTCGGTCGACTTCGCCTCGAACGGGCGGGCCGGCTGGAACATCGTCACCACCCAGTCCGACGCGGTCGCGCGCAACTTCAACCTCACCGAGATCCCGACGCCCGAGGAGCGCTACGCGCGGGCCCAGGAGTTCATCGACGTGGTGACGAAGCTGTGGGACTCGTGGGAGGACGACGCGATCCTCGCCGACCGCGAGTCCGGGCACTACTTCGACCCGGAGAAGGTGCACGCGATCGAGCACGTCGGCCGCTACTACCAGGTCGCCGGGGCGCTGGCCGCGCCGCGCTCGCCGCAGGGCCGGCCGGTCTACATCCAGGCCGGCTCCTCCAACGAGGGCCGGGCCTTCGCGGCCCGCAACGCGGAGGCGATCTTCACCGCGCACCAGACCCTCGGCGACGCCCAGGCCTTCTACGCCGACATCAAGGCGCGGGCCACGGCCCTCGGCCGCAACCCCGACCACGTCAAGGTCCTGCCCGGCATCAGCGCCTTCCTCGGCGACACCGAGCAGGAGGCCCGTGAGCTGGAGGCCTACGTCAACTCGCTCACCGTGCCGGCGTACGGGCTCGCACAGCTGGAGGCGCTCGGCGGCATCTCGCTGAGCCACCTCGAGCTGGACGAGAAGGTGCCGGCCGAGCTGTTCGTCGGCTCCGGCGACGTGCTGGACAACAACCGCTCGCGGCTCCAGGTCGTCGCCAACATCGTCGAGCGTGACCGGCCGACGCTGCGCGAGCTGCTGCACCGGCTGGCCGGCGGCCGCGGCCACAACGTCGTGGCCGGTACGCCGCTCCAGGTCGCCGACCTCATCACCGAGTGGTTCCAGAACGGGGCCGCGGACGGCTTCAACGTGATGCCGCCGCTGTACCCGCAGCTGCTCGACGCCTTCACCACCTCGGTGGTGCCGATCCTGCAGGAGCGCGGTCTGTTCCGGACCGAGTACGCCGGCGACACGCTGCGTGATCACTACGGGTTGCCACGGCCCGAGAGCGTGTACGCCGCCGAGCGGGCTGCTGGGAAGGCGGCAGCCACCGCCTGATCGCTCCGCAGGACGGGGGATCCACCGGGGGCACCGGTGGGTCCCCCTCTTCGATTTCGCCGAATCGCTGGACGTGAAAGAGAACGTGTTCCAAGATGCCGGGATGCCGATGACGGAGTGCCCGCGGGGCCACGAGCCGGGCTACGTGCCGGGTGGCGGCGAGGCCTGGCGGAGTCCGTGGGCGTCGTACGCCTGGCTCCGCGACGAGGACCCGGTCCACCACGTCGTCCCGGCGAAGCGGCCGCAGGACGACTTCTACGTGCTCAGCCGGTACGACGACGTGCTGGCCGCCGCCGTCGACGCGGCCACCTTCTCCAGCGCCAGCGGCCTGACCACGGCGTACGACGACCTCGCGCGGGTCGGGCTCGACGCCAACCCGCCGATGGTGATGACCGACCCGCCGGCCCACACGGCGTTCCGGCGGCTGGTGGCGCGCGGGTTCACGCCGCGCCAGGTCGGGGAGATCGAGCCGGTGGTGCGGGCGTTCGCGCGCTCGCGCGTGGCGCGGCTGGTCGACGCTGGCGGTGGCGACGTGGTGGCGGAGCTGTTCAAGCCGCTGCCCAGCCTGGTCGTGGCGCACTACCTCGGCGTGCCGGAGGAGGACCGGGCGCAGTTCGACGTGTGGTCCGGGGCGATCGTGGCCGCGAACGCGGCAGGAGGTGCGGAGGCCGCCGTGCTGGGCGCCGCCGACGCGGTCGCCGAGCTGATGGGCTACTTCGCGGACCTGGTCGAGCGGCGGCGCGCCGAGCAGGCGCGGGGCGTGATGGCCGAGGACACCGTCTCCCACCTGGTGGCTGCCGCGGAGGAGGGCGACGGCCCGGACCTGCTGGCCGTGCTGGGGTTCGTGTTCACCATGATCACCGGCGGCAACGACACCACGACCGGTCTGCTCGGCGAGGCCGTGCAGCTGCTGGCGGTGCACCCGGAGCAGCGCGAGGACCTCGCCGACGACCCGGCGCTGATCCCGTACGCCGTGGAGGAGTTCCTGCGGCTGAGCAGCCCGGTCCAGGGCCTGGCCCGCACGACGACCCGCGACGTCGAGCTGCACGGCACTCGGATCCCGGAGGGTCGCCGGGTCCTGCTCCTGTACGCCGCCGCCAACCGCGACTGGCGCGCCTACGGTGCCGACGCCGAGCTGCTCGACATCCGGCGCCGGCCCACCCGCATCCTCGCGTTCGGCCAGGGCCACCACCACTGCCTCGGCTCGGCGGCCGCCCGGCTCCAGGCCAAGGTCGCCCTCGAGGAGCTCCTCGCCGCGGCCCCCGACTTCACCGTCGACGCCGACGGCGTCACGTGGGCGCCGGGGGCCTACGTGCGGCGGCCGGTGTCGGTACCGCTCGTCGTCGGCTGAGGCTCACAGCGCCGCCGCGCCCGGCACCTCCGCCGCGGAGGGCCGCCGCGGCAGCACGGCCAGCGGGTCGTCGTACACGGGGCACAGCGCGATCGTGCACGCCGCGGTCGCCTGGATGCCCGCCCCGAACCGCGTGAACGAGACCGGTACGTCGGTCAGCACGCCGGTCTGCAGCGCGGTGAGGATGTCCTCGAAGACCGGGGGGCAGCCGGTGAAGGCCTGGCCCACGAGCACGACGCGGTCCGGCGCGGTCATGTCCCTGACCACGGAGGCGGCCGAGCCGAGCAGACGGGCCCGCTCGCGCAGCAGCCGCAGCACCGGCTTCTCGGCGGCGCGCTCGTAGACGGCCTCGATCTCGGTGCTGCTGGTCCAGCGGCGCGCGGCACGGACCACGGCGGCGTCGCCCGCCGCGACCTCGAGGCAGCCGGTCCGCCCGCACGGGCACGGCGTCGCGGCGCCGGTCGGCAGGTGGGCGAGGCTGCCGACCCGCGACACCTCGACGACCTCGCCCTTGTCGACCGCGAGCGCGAACCCGACGGTGTCGCGGGCGTAGACGTAGAGGGTCACGCCCGGCGTCCCGTGCCGGCGGTGGAAGAACTCGCTCGCCGCCACCGCGGCGATGTGGTCGCCGGTGTGGACGTCGAGCCCGGTCAGCTCGTGCAGCTCCTCGCCGTACGCCGCCGGGTCGATGCCCAGCTCGCGCCAGGGGCCGACCAGGCCGGCCGCCAGCGGGGCGCGCGACGGCAGCGAGCCGAGCAGCCGGGCCGCGATCCGACCGAGGGCGTCCAGGTCGGGGGCCTCGCCGAGCGGGCGGCGCACGGTCTCGTGGGTGACGACGCGACCGGCCAGGTCGCCGATGGCCACCGTCGCGATCCGCCGGCCGACGTGCACGCCGACCACGGCGTAGTGGTCCGGGTCGACCTCGACCGGCACGCCCGGCCGGCCGATCGATCCCGACCGGATGCGGTCGGGACGCTCCCGCAGCACCCGCGCCTCGGCGAGCGCGGTGACGACCCGGCCGACGGTGGCCGGGCTCAGGCCGCTGCGCGCGACGATCTCGTCGCGGGTGACGAGGCCGCCGGCGCGGACCTGCTCGAGCACCTGCGCCGACGTACGTCCGAAGCGGCCGCGTGCCACGGTGATCATGGGGGAGCGATGCAGCACCACGGGGAACTCCGATCCAAATGTCCAGCAAATCAGTAGACAAACTCTAGAACATGCAGGACACCAAGATCGATTCCGTCTCGGAACCGGCGCGCCGTCCTTCCTCTCAACCGGATCGGAACCGTTGTCCGGGTAGCACGCCCGGCGGACCGTTGACGGCATGACCATCCAGATCGAATCTCCCGTCCTCACCACCACCAAGCTCGGATCGCGCATCGGCGCCCGCATCGACGGCGTCCGTCTCGGTGGCGACCTGTCCGCCGACACGGTCGCGCAGATCCGGCAGGCGATCCTCCAGCACAAGGTGGTCTTCTTCCGGGGCCAGGACCACCTCGACGACG
>DATFHM010000193.1:0-11338 GCA_035248385.1 Nocardioides sp.
GCGCTGCGCGTGGCGTACTTCAACGAGCTCGACACGTACGCCGCCAAGCACGGCCTGTCGACCGCGCAGATCATCGAGGGCGTCGGCCTGGACCCGCGGATCGGGTCGCACTACAACAACCCGTCCTTCGGGTACGGCGGCTACTGCCTGCCGAAGGACACGATGCAGCTGCAGGCCAACTACCGCGACGTGCCGCAGAACCTGATCAGCGCGATCGTCGAGGCCAACACGACCCGCAAGGACTTCATCGCCGACGACATCCTGCGTCGTGAGCCCGAGGTGGTCGGCATCTACCGGCTCACCATGAAGGCGGGCTCGGACAACTTCCGCGAGTCGGCCGTGCAGGGCGTCATGAAGCGGATCAAGGCCAAGGGCGTGAAGGTGATCGTCCACGAGCCCGAGCTGCGCCAGCCGCGGTTCTTCAACTCCAAGGTCGTCAACGACCTGGAGAAGTTCAAGAAGAAGGCCGACGTGATCATCGCGAACCGGCACACCGAGGCGCTCGCCGACGTCGCGGACAAGGTCTACACGCGCGACATCTACGGCCGCGACTGAAACCCCCCGGAATAGGGGACCTTGGTCCCGAGACGCGCCGACCGGTTGCACCTTGGAAGTGTCGGCGAACGGGCGTTCAATGGGTGGTGAGTCACTTCCCTGACTCACTGCTCGAAGGAGTCCGCCATGCTGGTGCTGGGCGCAGTGGTCCTGTTCGGTCTCGCGAGCGCGCTCGTCGCGGCCTTCGCCCACGGCGCCACCCACGACGGATGGCGCCTCGACGAGGTCAGCGCGTCAGCTCGGGTGCCTGTCGGTCGCTCGGCAGCTTCTCCAGCTCTGCCACGGTAGGCGCCCCCATCATCGGCAGCCCCTCGCTGCGCCGGATGAAGCCCCAGATCAGCGGCACCAGGACCAGCATCGCGATGCCGACCAGCGCGACCATGACCGGGTGGGTCGTGTGCGCGCCCAGCGGCTTCCAGCCGGACTTGTCGAGCAGGGCGACGCCGGACATCGTCAGCACGACGACGATGCCGCGGCGCAGGTAGGACTGCGGGACCCTCGGCGCGATCCGGCTGCCGAGCATCGTGCCGGGCACCGAGCCGATGATCAGCGGCAGCGTGATCGACCAGTCCAGGCCGTTGATGGCGATGTTCGAGATCGCGGCCGACAGCACCAGCGGCACGGCCTGCACCAGGTCCGTGCCGACCAGCCGCACCGCGGACAGGCCGGGGTAGAGCATCAGCAGGGCGATCATGATGACCGAGCCCGAGCCGACACTGGTGATGCCGACGAGCAGGCCGCCGAGCGCGCCCACCAGGAAGGTCGGCAGCGGGCGGATCTTCGGGTCCGGGTCGCCGCCGTGGCCGCCACGGCGGACCCGTCGCAGGTTCAGGTACAGGCGCAGTGCGTACGTCGACGCGGCGAGCAGCAGCGCGAAGCCGATCGACAGCTTGAGGGTGAAGTCGAGCTGGTCCTCGTTGTTCGTGAGGTGGTGCACCAGCCACGGCCCGAGGAAGGCCATCGGCACCGAGCCCGCGATCAGCCAGCCCGCCAGCCTGAAGTTGGGCGCGCCGACCTTGGCGTGCACGAGCGCGCCACCGGACTTGTAGATCGCGGCCGCGGTGAGGTCGGCCGTCACGATCGTGGCGGCCTCGCCCCCGCCGATGCCGAGGAAGATCAGCGCGGGCGTCATCAGCGCCCCGCCGCCCATGCCGGTGAGGCCGACGATCACGCCGACGAAGAAGCCGGCGGCGACGATCGAGAGGGCGGTCCAGGTGAGGAGGTCGTGCATCAGAGGGCCTTTCCGGTGAGCCTGCTGAGGGCGATCTGCAGCAGACCGTCGATCTGGTCCGCGCAGTCGGAGGCGGCCTCGAGTCCGCGTCGGTAGGGATCCGAGATGTCGTGGCTGGAGGTCGTCATCGCGCGGCTGTGGCCGATCGCCGCGACCAGGTCGTGGCCGGTGAGGTCGGCGTCGATCCGGCCCAGCGACTCGGCGAACTGGCCGAGCGTGAACACCTTGCGGAACGCGCCGGGCTGCTCCTCGAGGAGGAACTCGCGGTGGCTCGACTCGGCGGTGAGCACGAGGTCGGCCTCGGCGAGGATGTCGCTGGTGACGCGGCGGCTGCGGAACGCCTCGATGTTGCCCGGGACGATGCCGCGCATGCGCATCGCGGTCGCCATCGTCCGGTCGACGTGGGCGCTGTCGAAGCCGTGGGTGCCTGCGCTGGTGAATCGCACGGTCGGGTCGTCGCCGACCAGGGCCTGGGCCTTGAGCAGCATGTACGGCGAGCGGCAGATGTTGGCCGTGCACACGAACAGCACGTTCACGGGCCGGTGCGGGTTCGGCGCGAGCACCTCGACCGGAGCGGCGTCGTCCGGGAGCGCGAGCCCGAGGTCGAGGTAGCCGGCCCGATGCAGCGCCTCGATGACGTCGTCGAGCGCGTCCTCGATGGTCCGCCCGGTCGTGTCCACGCGGACGTCGGCGTCGAGAGGCTCCTCGTACGGGGAGGAGATGCCGGTGAACTCGGGGATCTCGCCGGCCCGGGCCTTGGCGTACAGGCCCTTGCGGTCGCGCCGCTCGCACTCCTCCAGCGGGGTCGCGACGTGCACGAGGAAGAACGCGCCGCCGGCGTCCTCGACGTACTTGCGCACCTGCTGGCGGGTCTCGTCGAAGGGGGCGATCGGGCTGCACACGGCGATGCCGCGGTGCCGCGCGATCTCGGCGGCCACCCAGCCGATCCGGCGGATGTTGGTCTCGCGGTCGGCCTTGGAGAAGGTGAGGCCGGCCGAGAGGTTGCGGCGGACCACGTCGCCGTCGAGGCTGGTGATGCTGCGGCCGCCGCGCTCCAGGATCCGGTCCATGAGCGCGCGCGCCAGGGTGGACTTGCCACTGCCGGACAGGCCGGTGAAGAACAGCACGAGACCCTGCTCGCCGCGGTCGGGGTGCTCCTCGGCGACGATGTCGGCGAGCTGGGGGAGCGGCAGGCCGCCCGGCGCCAGGTCGAGGACGGGGTCCTCGTCGGCGTAGTTCTCCACGACCAGCGTGCGCAGCTGCGGGTCCGAGCGCCCGTGCGAGGCGAGGGGTACGGCGACCACGGCCGCGTCGAGGCCCTCGACCGCGCGCAGCGTGGCGCGCAGCAGGCCGACGGCCGACATGGCCGGGGTGCCGGTGCCGACGAGGGCCAGCACGACCACCGGGCCGGCCTCCTGCACCTGGGCCAGCTGGCGGTCGGTGAGCACGTCGGCGACCGGGACGAACGTGCGCCCGGCGTACCGGTCGCGGACCTGGGCGGGGTTCAGGTAGAGCCGGCGGAACGGTCCGTACTGCGCGTGGGTGAGGGCGGTGACGGTGAGGCTGTGGTCGGCGGCGCGGGTGACCCGCGCGAGCGGCAGGCCCTCGGGATCGACCAGCTCCACGCTGCGGCCGGCGTCGAGGTCGGCGTCGGCGGCGGGCGGGAGGGTGAGCGTGATCGGGCTGCCGAACTCGTCGTACCCCTCGATCGGGGAGAACGCGCCACCCGTGAGCAGCTCGAGGTCGTCGAGCTCGCGCGGGGTGGGGCAGTGCTGCAGGTCGGCCACGAGAGCATCCTGCCAAACAAACCCGAGTTACCCGGGTTCGTGGTCCTTGTGGCCGGCTTCACTGCACCCCTGCTTGCTATTGCTTGCAAGAGTTAGCAACAATAGGGCCATGGCAATAGGCAAGGTCGGGAAGACCGTCGAGTCACTGGGTGACTACCTCAAGGAGCAGCGCACCGGTGCGCGCCTGTCCTTGCGGCAGCTCGCCGACCTCGCGGGCGTCTCGAACCCTTACCTGAGCCAGATCGAGCGAGGGCTTCGCAAGCCGTCCGCCGAGGTGCTCAACCAGATCGCCAAGGCGCTGCGGATCTCCGCGGAGCAGCTCTACGTCCGGGCCGGGATCCTCAACCCGGCAGACGGGGCGGGCGGCTCAGTCGAGCTCGCCATCCTCGGCGACACCGGCCTCACCGAGCGACAGAAGCAGTCGCTGCTCGATGTCTACGCGTCGTTCCTGGCGCTCAACGCCGCCGACGAGTCGGACGGTGCGGACTCTCCCGAGTCCGTTCCGGCTGAGGACGCGGCGACCGAAAGCGGGCAGGAGCACGCCGGTGCCCCGTCCGAGATCACTCCCAACACCCTTGAAGGATGAGAACAACCATGCCGAAGCTCGAGCTCCCCAAGATCGACATCAAGTCCTTCGACCTGCCCAAGGTCGACCTGAAGTCCTTCGACCTGCCCAAGGTCGACCTCAAGTCCCTCGACGTCCCGCCGGTCGTCGAGAAGCCGCTGTACGCCGGTGTCGGCGCCGCTGACCTCGCCTACGAGACCGCCAAGGGCTACGTGACCGAGGTCCAGGGCCAGGCCAAGACCCGCTACGCCGCTGCCGAGAAGGCCGTCAAGGGCTTCGAGGTGCCGCAGCCGAAGTCGCTGCAGTCCAAGGCCCAGGCCCGCCTCGCCGAGCTCCAGGCCGACGCCAAGTCGCGCTTCGCCGAGCTGCAGGCCGACGCCAAGGCCCTCCCGGCCAAGGTCCAGAGCACCGTCAAGACCGCCGTGGACGAGAACCGCGCCCAGGTCACCTCGACCTACGCCGACCTGGCCAAGCGTGGCGAGGCCGTCGTCGTGAAGTTCCGCTCGGGCGACGCCCCGGCCGTGAAGAAGGCCGCTCCGGCCACCGCCAAGAAGGCTGCCCCCGCCAAGAAGGC
This sequence comes from Nocardioides sp., assembly GCA_035248385.1. GTDB lineage: Bacteria > Actinomycetota > Actinomycetes > Propionibacteriales > Nocardioidaceae > Nocardioides. Next base: position 4,713 of record DATFHM010000193.1, read on the forward strand.
TCCGGCCAAGAAGGCCGCCGCCAAGAAGGCTCCCGCGAAGAAGGCCCCGGCCAAGAAGGCCTGACCTCCTCGCTCCTCATCGAAGGCCCCCGGGTTCTCCCGGGGGCCTTCGTGCTTGTCGGGCGCGTGCGGGGGTGGTCGTAGGATCACCCCGTGGGATTCGTGCCGGGTGGCGACAACCTCCTCGTGTTCACCATCGAGGGCTGGATCGGCATCGCCGTCTTCGCTCTCCTGCTGATCATCAAGATCTTCGCGCTGGTCTGCTCGCTGCTCTACTCGAACGAGTCCTACCTGGCCGCGGACAAGCGCAACAAGGCGACCTGGAGCGTGTTCCTCGCGGTCGCGGTGGCCATCCAACTTCTGCCGTTCAACGCGCCGGGCATGTTCCTGGTGCAGATGGGCCTGCTCGTCGCGGCCTGCGTGTTCCTCGCCGACGTGCGTCCCGCGCTGGCGAACCTGCGCCGGCGCTGAGGGAGCGCACCCTCCGAGAGGCGTCAGAAGCGCCTCGCCGAGCGTGCAGATGGCGCTTCCGACGCCACTGCCTCGTCGGTCAGATGGGGTAGCGCCACGCGTCGAGGATCTGGTCGGCGGTGAACGGGGCCGGCCGGTCGTGGGCAGACTCGAGCGTCCAGCGGCGGTCACCCGCAGGCCGCCGCGAGGCACGCTTGCGTGCCTCCTCCATCCTGGCCACCTGCACCTCCGGACCGTCTCCCGCCACGATCACGAAGCCCTCCAGCCCGTGCTGCTGGAGGCGTTCCAGCCGGGCGACGTCGCTGCGGTGGCGCTCGCGGTCACGGTGGTGCGCGCCGTCGTACTCGCCGAAGACGCCGGTCGCCGGGTCCAGCAGGTCGGGGCGCCCGATGAAGCGTCCGTCCAGGTCGAAGACGTCGCGGTTGACGACCGGCTCCGGCCAGTGGGCGTCGAGCTTCCAGGTCATCCGCATCTCCACCTCGGGAGGTGAGACGGCCTCCTCGCTGGCGAGGGCGAGCGCGGCGCGGATCGGGTGGGCGACCTGGCCGCGGGCCTCCAGCCATCCGCCGAACCGGCGCAGCGAGGTCACCGGGGCCGCACAGGCCATGTCGATGGCCGCGACCATGCGCCGCGACGGGTCGTCGCCGCTCGTCGCCCGGATGCGGACCAGCTCGGCGTGGAGCGCGTTCGCGGGGGAGACCACCCGGACGCCCGCGATCGTCCAGACGTCGCCGACGGCGGCCCGCGATGCGGTGCAGGCATCCGTGCTGGAGAGGTGGTGGGGAGAGACGAGGGGGACGGGGAGGAGCGGAGGGCCACCGTTGGTGGTGCCGTCGAAGAACGCCGCGCCCCACATCCGGAGTGCGGCCCAGCCCGTCACGGCTCCGTCGGAGGCGACGCGCCCGGCCTGCTCGATGATCCGTTGCTCCACGCGCGTCCGGTCGGTGCCGGCCGGGACGTAGAGGTTGAAGGCGGTGCGCACCCACCGTCCGCGGCGGGCCTGGTGCCGGGTCGGGCCGGCCCGCCCCGACGGGTCGATGGCGACCGGCGCGACGAGATCGCCGGGTGGAGAGCAGCGTGGGCGCCAGTCGGCCATGCGCTGCCGCCTGCCCGCGGCCGGCAGCGCTCAACCAGGGGGCGGCCGCACCTGTGGAAAGTCATCGGAAGCGCCCGGTCCGGTCCGTGGGTGGCGCTTCCGACGACTCCGCGGTCACTGCCCGCGCTGCTCGTACGCCGCTTCGGTGGCCACCTTCGCGGGGCGCCACCAGTCGGCGTGGGCCTGGTACCAGGCGATGGTCTGGGCGAGGCCGGCGTCGAAGTCGGCATGCTGGGGGCGCCAGCCGAGCTCCTCGCGCAGCTTGCCGGACTCGATCGCGTAGCGGCGGTCGTGGCCGGCGCGGTCGGGCACCCACTCGATGTCGTCCTCGGGGCGGCCGAGGTGGCGCAGGATCGCGCGCACCACCTCGAGGTTGGAGCGCTCGCCGTCGGCGCCGACCAGGTAGGTCTCGCCGATCCGGCCGCGCTCGAGGATGGCGTGCACCGCCGAGGAGTGGTCGGCGGTGTGGATCCAGTCGCGCACGTGGAGGCCGTCGCCGTACAGGCGCGGGCGGCGGCCCTCGAGCACCTCGGTGATCTGGCGGGGGATGAACTTCTCGACGTGCTGCCAGGGGCCGTAGTTGTTGGAGCAGTGCGAGATGGTCGCGCGGACCCCGAAGGACCGCACCCACGCCCGGACGAGGTGGTCCGAGCCGGCCTTGGCGGCGGAGTACGGCGAGGACGGCCGGTAGGGCGTGTCCTCGGTGAACCGCTTCGGGTCGTCGAGGTCGAGGTCGCCGTACACCTCGTCGGTGGAGACGTGGTGGAGCCGCACGTCGTGCCGACGGACGGCCTCGAGGAGCTCGAAGGTGCCGACCAGGTTGGTCCGGATGAACGGCGACGGGTCGACGAGGGAGTTGTCGTTGTGGGACTCGGCGGCGTAGTGGACCACCGCGTCGACGTCGGCGACCAGCCCGTCGACGAGCGCGGCGTCAGCGACGTCGCCCTCGACCAGGCGGACCCGGTCGGCGGGCAGCCCGGCGATCGCGTCGCGGCTGGCGGCGTACGTCATCTTGTCGAGGACGACGACCGAGGCGTCGGTGTGGCGCACGAGGTGGTGGACGAAGCTCGAACCGGTGAAGCCGGCGCCGCCCGTGACGAGGATGCGTTCCACGACGGCATCCTAGGCAGGCCCTCGCGACGTCGGCGTCGATCAGGCGGGCGCCCGCCGCCCCGATAGGCTCGGTGCCCATGAAGATCCTCGTCACCGGCGGCGCCGGCTACATCGGGTCGGTCACCTCCAAGGCACTCGAGCAGGCGGGGCACACCCCGGTCGTGCTGGACAACCTGCTCTCCGGGCCGCGTCAGTACGTCGGCGACCGGATCTTCTACGAGGGCGACATCGCCGACCGCGCGCTGCTGCGCCGGATCGTGGACGAGCACCCCGACCTCGACGCCACGATCCACATGGCCGCCCGGATCGTCGTACCGGAGTCGGTGGAGCTGCCCTACGAGTACTACCGCGACAACGTCGCCAAGTCGCTGGAGATGTTCGACGAGCTCACCGCGCTGGGCAAGACGCGGCTGATCTTCTCCTCGACCGCCTCGCTGTACGCGCTGAAGCCGGAGTTCGAGGTGCGCGAGGGCGACCCGGTGGCGCCCACGTCGCCGTACGCGCGGACCAAGCGGATGATGGAGCAGGTCCTCGACGACATGTCCGCGGCCACCGACCTGCGGGCGATCATCCTGCGCTACTTCAACCCGATCGGGGCCGACCCCGACCTGGAGACCGGCTACCACCTCAAGGACGCCACCCACGTCGTACCGCTGATGGCGCAGGCGGCGCTGGGCCTGCGCGACGTGTTCACGCTGACCGGCACCGACCTGCCGACCCGCGACGGCACCGGCATCCGCGACTACATCCACGTCTGGGACCTCGCCAAGGCGCACGTCGCGGCGGTCGAGAGGTTCGACCAGGTCCTGGCGACGACGGGGGAGACCTCGACGTACGTGAACCTGGGTGCGGGCGACGGGGTCACCGTCCGCGAGCTGCTCGCCGCCGTGTCGCGCGTGGTCGGCCGGGACGTCCCGGTCGTCGAGGCTCCGTCGCGTCCCGGCGACGCCGTGGGCGCGTTCGCGAACGCCGACAAGGCGCTGGAGCTGCTCGGCTGGCGCACCGAGCTCAGCCTCGACGACGCGATCCGTTCGGCGTTGGCCTGGGGCGAGAAGCGTCGGTCGATCCTCGGCTACGACTGATCCGGTGCGCGGCGTCCTCGTCGTCCTCGCCGCCTGCCTGGCCCTCGCGGGGTGTGGGAGCGCGGGCACACCCGCGGTCCCGGCGTCGGTGTCGACGGCTGCCCGGCCGACGACCCCGTCACCCGACCGCCCCGCTCGGCGTCCGCTCGCGGGCCGGGTCGTCGTCCTCGACCCTGGACACCAGCTCGGCAACAGGAACTTCCCCGCGGAGGTGCGCGCCCCGGTCGACGCGGGCGGCTTCGAGAAGCCCTGCAACACCACCGGCACCCAGACCGACGCCGGCTACCCCGAGGCGACGTTCACCTGGCACGTCGCCCAGGACGTACGCCGCCTGCTGCGCCGCCAGGGTGCGCGGGTCGTGCTGACCCGGACCAGCAACAGCGCGTCGGCCTGGGGGCCGTGCGTGGACCGGCGCGGGAGGTTCGGCAACCCTGGCGGGCCGGGGCCGACCGCCGACCTGAAGCTGAGCATCCACGCGGACGGCACCTACACGCCCGGCGCGCACGGCTTCCACGTCATCTCGGCTCCGGGCCCGCTCGCGGATGTCGACGTGGCCCTGGCCCGCGCCGTCCGCGACGCCATGGTGGCCGGCGGGTTTGCCACGTCGTCGTACGTCGGGGTGCGGGGTCTCGTCGTGCGCCGGGACCTCGGGACGCTCAACTGGGCCCGCATCCCGACGGTGATGATCGAGTGCGGCAACATGCGCGACCCGGGTGACGCGGCGGTGCTGAGCTCGGATCGGGGGCAGCACCGGATCGCGCGGGCGCTGGCGGCTGCGATCGCGCACGACCTGGAGCGGTAGCGGCTCAGTTGGCCGCGTGCCTCCCGGTGATCGGGGTCGGGAGGGCATCGCCGAGCTCCCGGTTCTTCCGGCGCCGCGGGCGCCGCAGCGAGTGGCGTTCTATGTGCGGGCAGCGTGTCCCGTGCTTGAGGTGGCAGCGGATGCTGCGCCTCAGTCTGCTCATGCCGGCCATGGGGGAGCTCCATGTCACGATCTGGGGGATGGGGGTCACCCGAGTGTGCGGTCAGCCTAATCACCGCACGGGCGCCTGTCTTTACTTTTCCCCGTCGACGGTGAACTCCGCGAGCGCGTCCAGCACCGCCCGCACGCGCGGCACCTCGTGCACGCGGTAGATGCCGGTGCGGCCGAGGTGGGCGAGGACGGTGAAGAACCCCTCGCCGCTTCGGAACTGGTCCTCGAAGACGTCGAAGGCGTGCGGCATCGCGTGGCAGACCGGGACGCCGAGGCGGCGCAGCCGGAAGGTGTTGAGCAAGGACGCCGCCTGGTACTGCGCGCGGGAGCGCTGGTCGGCGAGCCGGAAGCCGAAGCCGAGGCCCGGGTCGACCGCGATGCTGGTCGCGCCGAGCTCGCGCGCCCGCGCGATCCGCTCGCCGAAGGTGTCGAGCATCCGCGGCACCGGGTCGGCCTCGACGTCGGAGCCGTCCAGCGCCCGCGCGTGCGGCCCGAGGACGTGGCAGAGGACCAGGCCGGCGTCGTACTCCGCGGCGAGCTCGAACATCTCCTCGTCGACGTGCGAGCCGGTCAGGTTGACCACGGAGGCGCCCGCCTTGAGGCCGGCCCGCACCACCGTCGGGTCGTATCCCTCGATGGAGGTGGCGATGCTGTCGGCGGCCAGCTGCTCGATCACCGGTACGACGCTGCGCACCTGGTCCTCGGCCGTCACGGCGGTCGCCGTGGCACGGCTCGACTCGGCGCCGATGTCGATGAAGTGCGCGCCCTGCGCGGCCTGGATCCGCGCCTTGCGGACGGCCGTCTCGGGGGAGACGGCGATCGACTCGCGGTAGGTGGAGTCGCGCGACAGGTTCACCACGCCCATGAGCACCGGCTCGCGGTCGGTGTCGTAGGACCGCCCCGCGACGGTGAACGGCGCGACGGGCTGGTCGAGGTCTTCGGCGTACGCCGAGGCGAGCCGGGCGAGCTCGGCGAGCGTGATCATCGTCCGGTCCTCAGGTAGCGGGTCATCAGGAACCCCTCGCTCTCGATGACGTGCGCCAGCTCGAAGCGGACGGACTCGTCGAGCACGCCGGTGGCGGGCGTGCGGCCGGTGCCGGCGAACAGCGGCGCGATCGTGATGTCGACCTCGTCGACGAGGCCGGCCGAGGTCAGCTCGTGCAGCAGCCGCGGACCGCCCTCGCACACCACGCGGCGCAGGCCGCGCGCCGCGAGGGCGCCGAGGATGCCGGCCGGGCTGGTCTCCGGCAGCTCGATCACGTCGGCGTGCTGCTCCGCGAGCTCGCGCGCCGCGGTGGGTGCGGTGGGGTCGGTGAGGACGATCGGGCGGTGCGTGGACTCGGCCCAGATCGGCAGGTCCCAGGGCAGGTCGAGCGACCGGCTCACGACCACCACGACCGGCGCCGGGAGCTGCCCGGTCGCGGCCCGCGCCTCGGCGTCCTCCGGCTTGGCCCGCATCGGGGTGTACTCCTCCGCGCGCAGCGTCTGCGCGCCCACGAGGACCGCGTCCGCGTGCCGCCGGGTCGTCCGGAAGACCTGCTGGTCGGCGTCGGAGGACACCGATCCGCTCAGCCCGTCCGCCCCCGCGGCCGCGCCGTCCAGCGTCGTCACCATCATCGCCCGGACCCAGACGCCCTGCTCCGGCCACGGGTAGGCGGACAGCAGCTCACCGTCGGTGACCGTGCCGGATGCCGTCTGGAGGTGGTGGAGGGCGGACACGGGTGCAGGCTACCCAGAAGGGTGCGGCGGTACGGCCGACGGGCGCATCATGGAGGGGAGCGGTGAACCGGACGGCCCCGGTTCTCGTGTCCTCGGCGGAGGTGGAAGATGCCGGGCGATCCGGAGCTGATCGAGGTGCTGCACCGCGAGCACGCGGCAGCCCTGGAGAGGT
>DATFHM010000194.1:0-9998 GCA_035248385.1 Nocardioides sp.
GGCCCGCTGCCGGCCGACCCGGCCGACGACGCCTCGCTGCCGCCCGAGCTCGCCGGCCTGCGGGCCGAGGCGGAGCGGCAGATGATCGAGTGGTTCACCACCGGCTCGGGCCTCGCCTCGTCGTCCCTGTACGACGCCAGCGCGTGGTTCTCCACCGGCCTCGGCGACCCGCACACCCACGACGCCCAGATCGGGCTGTTCGCCTGCGGCTACAACGGCGACATCTGGCGGGTGTGCCTGCGCGTCGACCCGGAGGAGTTCTTCGAGGACGTGGAGACCACGCTCTCCCCGATGGCGGAGAACGTGATCGTGCTGGCCAACCCGGTCCAGCCGCACAGCGAGGGCGAGATCGTCCTGGCCAGCGCCGACCCGATGGCCGCGCCCGAGATCCGGATGAACTACTACGGCGACCCGCACGACATGGCCGTCATGACCGCGACGGTCCGCAAGTGCCTCGCGATCATCGAGCAGCTCCGCAGCACCCACGACATCGGGGACCTGCTCGTGCCGCCGGCCATCGCCGAGCGTCACGGGTGGACGCCGGGCGCGGACCTCAGCGACGAGCTCATCGAGGACCTCGCCCGCCACTACTCGCTCAGCGTCTACCACCTCACCAGCACCTGCCGGATCGGCTCCGTCGTCGACCCCGAGCTGCGGGTGCTCGGGGTGGCCGGCCTCCGGGTCGCGGATGCCAGCGTGATGCCCAACGTCGTCAGCGGCAACACCAACGCCGCCTCGATCATGATCGGCGAGAAGGCCGCCGAGCTCATCGCGCGCAGCAACGGGGTCGCCCTCAAGGAGTTCGTCGCCTGACCCGACTGGACCGCCGAGGCGTCACCTCTGCACCCGCGAGGCGTCACCTCTGCACCGCCGAGGCGTCACCTCTGCACCGCCGAGGCGTCAGCTCTGGATCCAGGAGAGCAACACGTGACCTCTCGCGGGTGCAGACGTGACGCCTCGCGGGTGTAGAGGTGACGCCTCGCGGGTGCGGAGGTGACGCCTCGGGTGTCGGGGCACTCTCGTAGCATCACCGGGTGCTCCGCGTCGCCACCGTCAACGTCAACGGCATCCGTGCCGCCCAGCGCCGCGGCTTCGGGGAGTGGCTGGACAAGCGCGACTGCGACGTGGTCACGCTGCAGGAGGTCCGCTGCCCCGAGGACGCGCTGCCCGAGGGGGCGTTCGGCGACTACAGCGCGGCGTACGACGCCGGGGTGCTCAAGGGGCGCAACGGGGTCGCGGTCCTGACCCGTGAGCCCGCGGCCGCCGTACGCTCCTGGTCGCTCCCCGACCCCGACCGGCCGCTGCCCCGCGCGCTGCGCACGCACGCCGACGAGGGCCGGTACGTCGAGGTCGACCTGGCCGACGCGCCGGTCACGGTCGCGAGCCTGTACCTGCCCAAGGGCGGCCTCCCCGCCCACCTGCAGGACCCGAAGCGGATGCGCGAGGCGCCCGACGGCGGCGCCAAGTACGAGCGCAAGATGGCGTTCATGGCCGGCTTCGCCCGCCACCTGACGGCCTCGCGCAAGGCCGCCGCGAGGGCCGGCCGCGAGTTCCTGCTGACCGGCGACCTCAACATCGCCCACGCCCCGGCCGACGTCGCCAACTGGCGGCGCAGCCACCAGACCGAGGGCTTCCTGCCCGAGGAGAGGGCCTGGCTCGACGCCCAGCTCTCGCCGCGCACCCTGGTCGACGTCGTCCGCCGGCTGCACCCCGACACGGCCGGCCCGTACTCCTGGTGGAGCTGGCTCGGGCAGGCCTACGCGAAGGACGCGGGCTGGCGGATCGACTACCACCTGGCGACGCCCGGCCTGGCCCGGACGGCGATCCGCGCCGAGGTCGACCGCGAGCACGCGGGTGTCCGGCTCAGCGACCACGCGCCGGTGGTCGTCGACTACGACCTCTAGTCTCGGCCCCGTGAGCACGCTCGAGCAGATCCTCGCCGACCGCTACAGCTGCCGCGGGTTCCTGCCGCAGCAGGTGCCGGCCGACGTCGTACGCCGCCTCTTCACCATCGCCCAGCGCACCCCGTCCTGGTGCAACTCCCAGGCCTGGCAGGTGCGCCTGCTCAGCGGCGACGAGGCCGCGGCGTTCTCCGAGAAGCTCGTGGCGCGCGTGACGTCGGGGCCCGAGGCGCCGGACATCGCCGGGCCGGCGGCGTACGAGGGCGTCTACCAGGACCGCCGCCGCGCCTGCGGCTTCGCGCTCTACAACGCGGTCGGCGTCGAGCGCGGCGACGGCGAGGGCCGGCTGATGCAGATGCTGCAGAACTTCCGCTTCTTCGGCGCGCCGCACGTGGCGATCATCAGCGCCCCCGTCGCGCTCGGCACCTACGGCGTCATGGACTGCGGTGGGTACGTCGCCAACCTGCTCAACGCCGCCCAGTCGCTCGGCCTCGGCGCGATCGCGCAGGCCGCCGTCGCGATGTACTCCGACACCGTGCGCGCCGAGCTCGGCATCCCCGAGGACCGCTCCATCGTCTGCGCCGTCTCCTTCGGGTACGCCGACCCCGACCACCCCGCCAACGCGTTCCGCACCGAGCGGGCCGGGCTGGACGAGGTCGTCACCGGCCTGCCCTGAGCCACGCTCACATGAAGTTGCGGGTGTGCAGCGCCGACAGCTCGGCCGCCTCGTCGTCGGGGAAGCCGATGGCGGCGAGCCGGCGGCGACGGCCCTGGTCCATCCGCGCCTGGAGGTCCTGGACGGCCCGCCAGCCGCGGCTGATCGCGGCAGGTTCCCAGGAGCCCGCGGCGAGCAGGACCAGGGCGTCGTAGACCGACTCGTTGAGCCCGCTCACCTCCCGCAGCGCGTCGTGGCGACGCTCGACCGCGCCCCGCAGCCGCCCGAGGAAGGCCGGGTCGTGGCGGGTGAGGTGCGTCGTGTGGGCCGCACCGAACACCACGTGCCGCGCCTCGTCGCGCGCCGCCAGCCGCGTCACGTCGGCGGTGATCCGGTCCGGCGCGTTCGTGTGGAGGAACTGCAGCAGGTCCACGAACGTGCCCTCCCCCAGCACCGAGAGCAGGAAGGAGGCGAGGGTGAAGTCGGGCTCGTCGAGCAGCGTCTGCAGCGACTCGCGACCGGCCACGCTGGAGGTGCCCATCCGGTCGCGCGACACCAATGCGCGGCGGGTGAAGATCTCCACGTGCCGCGCCTCGTCGGCCACCTGCGAGGCGAGCAGCTGCATCACCTCGCGGTAGTGCGGGTGCAGCGAGGCGAGCATCCGGGCCGGGATCATCAGCGCCGCCTGCTCGTTCTCGACCAGGTAGGTCATCACCTGCACGACCGCGTCCTCCACGTCGTCGGGGACGACCTCGGGCGTCCAGTCGACGACGGTCGCGGGATCCCACTGCGACGCGGCCGCGCGGGCGTAGAGCGTGGGCGCGATGTCGGCCCAGACGTGGTCGCGCTCGACCCACGCCACGTCGAGCGCCGGCCCGCCCTCCTCGACCAGGGCACCGCGCGCGGCCAGGCCCCAGCGTCGGTCCGCCACCGCTGACGGAGCGTCGACGGACCCGGCGCGGACGGCGCCCGCCCAGCGCAGGTCCTCGACCTCGCCCTTGCGCACCGTCACCCGGTGCCGGCCGCCCTCGGGCTCGCCCCACGGCTCCACGCGATGGCCCTTCGCCCGGCACCAGGCGCCGAGCATCAGCGGCAGCGCCGGGTCGTAGCCGCAGACCTCGAGGCTCTCGCCGGCCCCCAGACCGGCGAGAGCACGGGCGACCAGCAGGTGGCCGCCCTCATCGAGGGAGAGGTGCTCAAGGTCGATAGCCGACGGCATCGACACCACCCTCCGCGGAGTAGAAGCCCGTCTCGTCCACCGCGCGCTCCAGCTGCGCGAAGCCCTCGACCCGCCCCGGGAGCCACGCGGTGAGGCCCTCGAGGTCGAGCAGCCGGCGTACGCCGGGGTCGGCGTACGACATGGCCAGGAAGACCTGGGTGAGTGCCTCGACCTCGGCCGGGTCCGCCGCCGGACCGGCCGTCATCATGCAGTGGTCGTAGGGATCGGTGTGCCCGAGGACTCGCAGCGTGCCGGCGGGCGCGCTGCCCTCCTGGCTGAAGACGAGCAGGTTGGCGTCGAGCACGCAGGCCGCGTCGACCTCCCCGGCCCGCAGCGCGCGGACCGCGTCGCGCTCGCCGCCGACGTGGTCGCCGTGCAGGCCGACCCCCACGTCGAAGCGCACCACGTCGTAGTCGTCGCCGATCTGCCCGCGCAGGTACGACGACGGGATCAGCGTCGCCTGCGGGGAGTCGATCGCACCGACCCCGATCCGCTTCCCCTTCAGGTCGGCCAGCGTCCCGACGTCGCCGTCCGTCAGCGTCACCACCGCCGAGCGGAGGTCGCGGTCGGTGTCGCGCATGAAGATCGGCGTGACCGTGACCCCCTGCGCGGACGCGAGGCGGCGCGACCGGACCCAGGCGAGCGGGGAGTTCCAGGCCAGGTCGATCCGACCGGCGAGGAGGTCCTCGACCTGCCGCTCGTAGTTCGAGTAGAGGACGTAGTCGGTCTCGACCCCCTGGGTGCGCAGGTACGCACGGAAGCCGTCCCAGATGGTGACGACCTTCGGGTCGTAGGCAACGGAGCCGATGAGGAGCACCATCACGCATCACCCAGCAGCGGCAGGCCGGTCAGCGCGCGGCCGACGATGTCGAGCAGCGCGTCGGTCGTCGGGGCCATGACGCGCGCCGCGCGGGCGTCGCGGAAACGGCGCTCGACGGCCAGCTCCTTGCGGAACGCCGCACCACCGCAGGCGGTCATGGCGAGGTCGGAGACGAGCGCGACGCTCTGGTCGGCGGCGGCCTTCGTCTGCAGCACGAGCAGCGGCGCGACCTCCAGGCCGGCGGCCGCCGCGGCGATCGCGTCGGCGATCTGGGCGCGGGTGCGGTCGGTCTCGATGCTCATCTGCGCGAGCCGGGTGCGGCCGGGCAGCTGCTGGGCGAGCGACTGCCCGAGGTGCTCCAGCGACGTTCCGGTGAGGTGGGCCGCGGTCGCGGTCGTGAGCGCCTGCATGGCGCCGAGGCTCGCGGAGGCGTTGAGCACCAGGAACACCGGCAGCACGTGGCCGAGCGCGAGGTCGAGACCGGCACCGTCCGCGCCGAGCATCGCGTCGCGCGGGACCCGGACGGACTCGGCCATCACCGGGCAGGAGTCGTTGCCGCGCAGGCCCAGGCCGTCGAAACCCTCGGGCGAGGACAGGCCGGCGGTGGTGGTGTCGAGGTACCACAGCGTCATCGCGCCGTCGGCGGCCAACGGACGCGAGGACCACACATAGCTGTCGGCGTGGTGGGCCGAGGTCACCCAGGACTTGAAGGCGTCGAGCACGACGGCGTCGCCGTCGGCGGTCGCGGTGCTCATCGGCGCCCAGAACTGGCTGCGCGAGCCGCGCTCGGAGAACGCGAGCGTGGTGAGATGGCGGCCCTCCGCGATCGCGGTCAGCGACGCGGCGTGGCCGGCGGTGACCAGCATGGCGGTGCCGGAGTAGTGCATGGTCACGACCATCGCGGTCGAGCTGCAGGCGGTGGCGAGGCGGCGTACGAGGTCCGCGGCGGCGTCGAGGCCGAGCCCGGCACCGCCGTACTGAGTGGGGACGGTCAGCGCGAGCAGGCCGGCTTCGGCCAGGGCCTCGACGGCCGCCTTCGGGAAGGCGCCGTCGGCGTCGACGGCCGCGGCCTGCGGGGCGACGACCTCCTCGATGACCTGGTCGAGGCGGGCGTCGAGGGCGGGAGGAAGGATTCCGGGCATGGGTGTGTCTCCTGGTTGCGTGAGGGGTGGGAGCCGCCCGACCGGACGGCGGTGAGCGCGGGTCAACGGCGGTGCGACATGGCCGCCTCCTCCCGGTCAGGACGGTGCGACATGGGAGCACCCGTGCGGTCGTGAGGTCTTCCACTCGGAGGCCGCGCCGGACGCGAGCAGCAGGACGCGGTTGCCGTCGAGCAGCACGTGGTCGGCGTCGACGCCGAGCAGCCGGGCGACGACGTACGCCGAGCTCAGCCGGGTCACGTCGCGGGTCTCCCCCAGCGGCAGCAGCGACGCGGTCTCGCTGATCAGCTCGTGCTCACCGGCGCGCAGCACGATCCGGGCCTCCGGTGCGACGCCGCGCGCCGAAACCGCGACGGAGATGTTGTCCAGGTCCGCCGAGCCGACCGCGGCGAGGGCGACGGCGTGGCTGATCCGCACCCGCTCGAGCACCGCGCGGTCGACACCGTTGCCGATCACCACCGGGATCCCGAGGTTGCGCGCCACCTCGACCCAGCGGGCGTCGCCGTCGCGCTCGACGCCGACGACGGGGATCCCGAGCGCCTGGAGGTGGCGGCACAGCCGCAGGCCCACCTGGCCGAGGCCGACCACCACGACGTGGCCGGCCCGCGGCAGCGCGCGCGACCCGAACAGCCCGATCAGCCGCGGGCCGAGCAGCATGTCGACCAGACCCGCGGTGAACATGCCGGTGAAGAGGACCGACAGCAGCATGGCGAGGCCCGCGAAGACGCCGTACGCCTCGCCGTGCCTGCCCTCGGGGCCGACGGTGGCGGCGACCTGCGCCGCCTCCTGGAACGCCTCCGGCCACGGCGTTCCGACGCCGACCAGCCAGATGAAGTCGCAGAGCAGCGCCAGCGTCGCTCCGCCCAGGCCCAGGTAGAGGATCCGGCTGCCGGCGTCGTGCGGTCGCAGCTGGCCGGCGATCCGCCCGCGCAGGGCGCGCATCCGCTCGGCGAACGACCGGCGCCACGCGCGGTGGGTGACCCCCGCGGTGTCGACGGCGACGACCTCGGCGCGGCCCCGCGCGGTCGGGAACAGCGCGGCCCCGTCGCCGAGGCAGGCCGCGACCAGCATCGGGGCGGCGAGCTCGGCGGGCGAGGTGACGATGCAGCTCGGCAGCAGCCGGTGCAGCTGCTCGGACATCGTCGCGTCGAAGATCGCCGCCACGATGGGGACGCCGGGGGCGAAGTGCGCCGCCGCCAACGCGTAGCGGAGCCCCACGTCGTCCTGGTGGAGCAGGATCGCGATGCCGGCCACCTCGCGCTGCAGGGACGCCCGCAGCTCCGCGTCGTCCGGCGCGAGCAGGTGGTCGACGGTGTGCCCGCGGTCCATCAGCGCTGCGCAGACACGGCGCGCCAGCGTCGTCGCCCCGATCACGAGGAAACGGCTCGACCCAGCGGTCACGAGCGACGCTTCAGCCATCGTGCGACGCCCGCGAGCACGACGGCGGCCGCGACGACCACGCTGAGTGGCACCGCGTCCGGGCCGGACGGGCGCTGGGCCACGACGGGCCGGGCCGGGGCCGGGAGCACCCGCGGTCCCGGTACGACCGGCTCGGCGTGCGGGTCGTGCGACCAGCTCTCGGACTGGGTGAGCCGGAACAGGTAGACCAGCGCGGGCAGGACCAGCACGCCGGCGAGCGCGACGACGACGAGCAGCGCCCAGAGCGTGGCCGTGGCCCCGGCCGCGTCGACGATCTTCAGCTGGTCCACGAGCAGCCACGGGAACTGGGCGACCCCCCAGCCGGCCAGCACGCACACGACGGCCGCCACGGCGCCGATCCGGGCGGCGGCGTACTGACGGCGCCAGAGGAACAGCAGGGTGCCCCCGCCGGCCAGGGCGGACAGCACGATCAGCGGCGAGGCCGGGCCGATCAGCCCGTGGCTGAGCGTGTCCGCGTCGCGGAACAGCGGCACCAGCGCGCCGAAGACGATCACCCCCGTGCCGACCCCGACGGCGAGGGCGCGCACCCGCAGCTCCTCGGAGAGCTCGTGGTGACCGCTGCGCTCGGCGTCGGCGGTGAGGAACGCGCCGGCGAGGAAGGCGCACGTCCCGACCGCGATCAGGCCGCCGAAGACCGAGGTCGGGTTGAGCCACGAGGTCCAGACGTCGCCGTACCCGGCCGCGGGGACGCGGCCCGACGCGATGCCGCCGGCGGACGCGCCGAGGAAGAACGGGGTGATGAACGACGACGACGCGAAGACCACGCCGAACAGCCGCGCCTGGTGCAGTGTCGCGGCGAACTTGCGGAACGCGAAGCTCGCACCGCGCAGCACGATGCCGAGCAACGCCAGCAGGATCGGCACGATGAGCGTCGTCATGGCCGCCGCGAAGGCGCCGGGGAAGCCGGTCCACCAGATGACGAGGACGTAGATCAGCCAGACGTGGTTGGCCTCCCAGACCGGGCCGATGCTGTGGTCGACGAGCGTGCGCAGCTCGGCGCCGCGGCGCGCGTCGCCGGCGGTGAGGTCGTAGAACCCGGAGCCGAAGTCGGCGCCCGCGAAGATCGCGTAGGCGACGACACCGACGAAGAGGGCGGCGCAGACCAGGTAGGCCAGGGCGGCCGTCATGACCGCTCACCGGAGGAGGCCAGCGCCGGGCCGTAGGGGCTCGGCAGGTCGACCTGGCCCTCGCGCCAGCGCCGCGACATGGACCGCAGCACCACGACCGCCCCGACCGTCATGGCGGTGTAGACGACGAGCGTGACCCCGAAGAGCCACCACAGGCCGGCGTGCGTGCTGGCCGCGTCCACGGTCTTCAGGTAGCCGTAGACGACCCAGGGCTGGCGGCCCACCTCGGTCGCGGTCCAGCCGCACTCGAGCGCGATCACGGCGGCCGGGCCGGCGAGCCCACAGGCGCGCAGGAACCACCTGCTGGTGAGCAGGTCGCGGCGTCGCCAGCGGGCGAACCAGAACAGCGAGACCCCGAGAGCCAGAGCGCTGCCGAGCCCGATCATCGACTGGAACGCCCAGTGCGCGGCGTTGATCTCGGTCTCCCCCGGCCGGTCCGCCGCGGGGATGGTGTCCATGCCGGTGACCGGCTTGGTGAGGGAGTTCTCCGCGACCAGGGAGCCGACCCGTGGGATGTCGAGCGTGCCGCGGACCTTGCCGTCGATCCAGATCCCGCCGATGCGCAGCGGCGAGGGGCCGTGGGTCGTGGTCTCGGCGTACTCGAACGAGGCGAGCTTGGACGGCTGGTGGCTGTCCATGCCGAAGCCGAGCACGTGGCCGATGACCGGCTGGACGAGCGCGGCGCACGTCGCGAAGACGAACGGCACGACGAAGCCGAGCCGGTGGTGCTCGTCGCGACGCCCCTTCAGCATGCCGATCGCGTAGACGCCGGCCATGGTGAAGCCGACGACCATGAACGCACCGACCCACATGTGGGCGAAGGCCAGCCAGACGCGGTCGTTGAACATCGCCCGCCACGGGTTCACGTCCGTGACCCTGCCGTCGACGATCCGGAAGCCGGTGGGCCAGTTCATCCACGCGTTGACCGCGAGCACGCAGAACGTCCCGACCACGCCGGCGCACATCATGGGCACCAGCGCGAGCAGGTGGACGCGCGGCCTCATCCGGCCCCAGCCGTAGAGGTAGACGCCGAGGAAGATCGCCTCGACGAAGAAGGAGAGCCCCTCGAACGCGAACGGCAGGCCCAGCACGTCGCCGTACCGACCCATCAGCCCGGGCCACAGCACGCCGAACTCGAAGCTGAGCACCGTGCCGGAGACCGCGCCGATCGCGAACAGGACCGCCGCCACCTTCGACCAGCGGCGGGCGAGCTCGAGGGCGACCGGGTCCTCACGCCGGATGCCGCGCCGGTGCATCGCGAAGATCATCGCCGGGAACGCGACCCCGAAGCAGGACAGCACGATGTGCCAGCCCAGCGACAGCGCCATCTGCTCGCGGGCCGGCAGCAGCCCGGGCGGATCGACGACGAGGGCGATCATGACGTGGAGCGGGCCGTCTCGGTGACGGTCCGGCCGTAGATGGCCCAGTAGGCACCGGCCACGAAGACCGAGGCGCCGACGAGGTTGCCCAGGAACGCCAGCACCAGGTTGAGCAGCGTGTTGCCGACCGTGACGTCCGGGACGCCCGCGAAGAGAGCGAGCGGCAGGAAGAACATGTTGGCGACGACGTGGTCGAACCCGAGCGCGACGAACGCGGTGATCGGGAAGACGATCCCGAGGATCTTGCCGCCGACGTCCTTGGCCGCCAGCGCCAGCCACACGCCCAGGCAGACGAGC
>DATFHM010000195.1:0-8149 GCA_035248385.1 Nocardioides sp.
GAGACCCGGCCGCCGATCAGCCGCAGCCGCACCAGCAGCCCGTCGGACGCCGGCCACGGGCGCAGCGCGCCGGGGCACAGATCGGCTCGGGTCCGACTCACTGGAGACCTTTTCTGGCCAGGGCCCGTTCGCGGGGCTCACGTCGACCACGCGGCGGTCGCCGCGAGGTGCCAGCAGGTGTTCGGACTCGGGAAGGCTCCCTCACCGTTGCGCGTCAGTCCCGGACTTGCACCGGGTTCCCCGACTGGCAGCGACCAGAGTACGCGTCTGGTGCCGCCACGCCGAGACAACCCCTCGCACACACGGCCGAAGGACCGCAGGGACCACGCTTGCTTATCGGAGTAAGGCGTACTTAGTGTTATCAGCATGACGCCGCTGACCCCGCTCGAGCGCGAGGTGCTGGAGCTGGTCCGCGTCCAGCCGCTGCTCGGCGCGCAGGCGATCGCGGACCGGATCGGCAGCACCCGCGCCTCGGTCGCGATGGCGCTGTCGTCCCTCACCCGCAAGGGGGCGATCGCAGGCCGTGGCTACCTGGTGCGGGAGGAGCCCCAGGTCGTGGTCCTCGGCGGCGCGGTCATGGACGTGCGGGCGGTCACCGACGCTCGGGCGGCCCTGCACACCAGCAACCCGGCGAGCATCCGAACCTCCCCCGGCGGAGTGGGACGCAACATCGCAGAAGGGATCGCCCGGCTGGGGGTACGGACGTTCCTGGTCGCCGCCGTGGGCGAGGACGCCTTCGGGCGCGAGATGCTGGCGCGCACGGCGGAGGCCGGCGTGCTCCTCGACCGCATGATCCACAGCCGGTTCGCCACCGGCACCTACCTCGCCACGCTCGATCACGACGGCGAGCTGGTCATCGGCGCCTCGGACATGCGCGCCACGGACTCCCTGACCCCCGACCAGCTCGGCCGAGGTCGCGACGTGATCGCCCGTGCCGACTTCCTCGTCATCGACGGCAACATCCCGACCGACGTCGTCCGGTGGGCGCTCGAGCTCGTCGCCCCGCGCTCGGTCCCCGTGCTCGTGGAACCGGTCAGCGTGGCCAAGGCCGGACGGCTCGCGCCGCTGCTCGACGGCAGGCCCGTCGACACCGTCACGCCGAATATCGCCGAGCTCGCGGCCCTGGTCGGCTCCTCCGTCGCCGACACGCGTCCGGCGATCACCCGCGCCGCCGCCGAGCTGCACGCCCGCGGCGTGCAGCGGGTCTGGGTACGTCGCGGCCGGCGGGGCAGCCTGCTGAGCGACGACGGCGTGGTGACCACCCTCGACGCCCTGCCGGCGGATGTCGTCGACGTGACCGGGGCCGGCGACGCGATGACCGCGGCGTACGTCGCCGCGCGCTCGGCCGGCGTTGCGCCGCTCGCGGCGGCCGAGCTGGGTCACCGCGCCGCCGCGCTGACCGTCGCGCACCCCGACACCGTCCGCCCCGACCTTGCCGAAGCGATCCGAACGGAGACCCGCCCGTGACCACTCCCCACCCCTCCCTATCCGTCGCACCCGAGGTGGCGGAGGCGCTGGCGGCCGGTGGGCCGGTCGTCGCTCTCGAGTCGACGATCATCAGCCACGGCATGCCCTATCCCCGCAACGTGGAGATGGCCCGCGAGGTCGAGCAGATCATCCGCGACGGTGGCGCCACGCCCGCGACGATCGCGGTCCTCGACGGCGTGCCGCGGATCGGGCTGTCCGCGGCCGAGCTCGACGTCCTGGCCTCGGACCCGTCGGTGAGCAAGGTCAGCATCCGGGACCTCGGCTACGTCGCCGCGCGCCGCGCGCACGGCGCCACCACGGTCGCTGCCACGATGCGCCTCGCCGCGCTCGCCGGGATCCGGGTCTTCGTGACCGGCGGCCTCGGCGGCGTGCACCGCGGAGCGGAGTCGTCGATGGACATCTCGGCCGACCTGACCGAGATGAGCCGGACGGACGTCGCGATCGTCAGCGCCGGCGTGAAGTCGCTGCTCGACATCGGCCGCACTCTCGAGGTGCTGGAGACCCTCGGTGTGCCGGTCGTGGCCTACCGCTCCGACGAGTTCCCCTCGTTCTTCTCGCGCTCCAGCGGGTTCGCGGCCCCGATGCGCCTCGACGAGGCCGCGGAGGTGGCGGCGATGATGCGGGCGAAGTGGGACCTCGGCCTCGAGGGCGCGATCTCGGTCGCCAACCCGGTGCCCGTCGAGGACGAGATCCCCCAGGCCGCGATCGAGCAGACCATCCGTCAGGCGTTGGCGGATGCCGATGCCCACGGCGTCCGCGGCAAGGACATCACGCCGTACCTCCTCGGCCGCATCGTCGAGCTGTCCGGCGGTGCATCGCTCGAGACCAACATCGCGCTGGTCCGGAATAACGCCCGCCTCGGCGCCGCGATCGCCGTGGCGTACGCCGCACTCGTCTAGTTCACCTGGCGGTCGCGGCCGTCCCAGTACGGCGCGCGCAGCTTGAACTTCTGCAGCTTCCCGGTCGCCGTGCGGGCCAGCTCCTCGCGGAACTCCACCGACGTCGGCGCCTTGTAGCGGGCCAGCCGCTCCTTGCAGTACTCGATGACGTCGGCCTCGGTCAGCGTCGACCCGGGCGCCACGACGACGAGCGCCTTGATGGTCTCGCCCCATTTGTCGTCGGGGACGCCGATGACCGCGACCTCGTTGACCTCGGGGTGGCCGAAGATGACGTCCTCGACCTCGATCGAGGAGACGTTCTCGCCGCCGGTGATGATGACGTCCTTCTTGCGGTCGGCGATGGTGAGGTAGCCGTCGTCGCCGATGGTGCCGCCGTCGCCGGTGTGGAACCAGCCGTCGCCCAGCGCCTTCTCGGTCTCGTCGGGCCGCTCCCAGTAGCCGTCGAGGACGACGTTGGACCGGGCCAGCACCTCCCCCTCGGCGTCCACCTGGAGCGTGACGCCGAGCGCGGGCGCGCCGGCGCGGACCAGCTTGGCGGCGCGCTCCTCGTCGGACAGGTCGTCCCACTCGGCTCGGCCGCGGTTGATCGTCAGCAGCGGCGAGGTCTCGGTGAGGCCGTAGATCTGGATGAACTCCCAGCCGAGCTCGCGCTGGATCCGCAGGATCGTCTTGGTGGGCGGCGGCGCGCCGGCGCAGATGATCCGCACCTTGTCGCGCCCCGGGATCTCGCCCTCCCAGGTCTGCGCGGCGTCGAGGATCGACGCGACGACCGCCGGCGCGGCGCACATGAACGTGACGCCGTGCTTCTCGATGCGGCGCAGGATCTCGGCGCCGTCGACCTTGCGCAGCACCACCTGGGGTACGCCGAGGCCGGTGGTCGTGAACGGCATGCCCCACCCGTTCGCGTGGAACATCGGCAGCGTGTGCAGGTAGACGTCGCGGTCGGAGACGCCCGCGTGCAGGCCGAAGGTGAGCGCGTTGACCCAGATGTTGCGGTGGGTCAGCTGCACGCCCTTGGGCCGCGCGGTCGTGCCGGAGGTGTAGTTGATGGTGGCGGTGGCGTTCTCGTCGGCCTCCCACGGCCGCGGCGCGACGCCCTCCAGGTAGAGGTCCTCGTCGTTGCCGAGGACGAAGGTGTGCTCGCACTTCACGTCCGCGAGCGCGTCGGCGACCTCGGGGTCCAGGTAGAGCACCCGGGCGCCGGACTGCTCCACGATGTAGCTGACCTCGTCCGGCGAGAGCCGGAAGTTGATCGGGACGAGCACCCGTCCGTAGCCGGTGACGCCGAAGAAGGCCGTCATCAGGCGGGCGCTGTTGTGGGTCACCATCGCGACCCGGTCCCCGACCCCGATGCCGAGCGAGTCGAGCTTCGCGGCGAGCGCGGCCGCCCGCTCCGCCAGCTGCGCGTAGGTCAGGTCGCCCAGGCTCGGAGCCGGCTGGTCCGGCTCGTCGATGACACCGACCCGGTCGCCGTACACGGTGACGGCGCGGGCCAGGAAGTCGCTGGTGCTGAACGGGACGAACATGGGCGTGTGGCCTCCCTCACATCAAGGTGGCACCAACCTAGTCCGCAGCACGACGGCCCCACACCCCCCGAAGGGGATGCGGGGCCGTCGTACCGGAGCGCTCAGCCGGACAGGCTCACTGGATGCCCAGCTGCTGGTCGGCGACCTTGGCGAACTCGTCGGTGTAGGTCTTGCTCGGGTCCACGCTCGACACGTCGGTGCCGATCGTCTTCTCCGTCTCGGCGATGACCGCCGGACCCGTCGGCGGCATGATGCCGTCGGCCGTGTACTGCCCGAAGTCCTGGGTCAGCGCCTTGATGTAGTCGGCCTTGCTGATCAGGTCGTTCTGCACGTAGTCCGCGGGCATCTCGTCCGCGATCTCGGCCGGGGTGTGGGTCTGCATCCAGTGCAGCGTCGCCACCAGCGCGCTGACGACGCCCTGCGCCTCGGTCTTGTGCGAGTTGACCCAGTCGGTGCGGGTCAGCGCGGTCGCTGCCGGCCAGGCGCCACCCAGGGCGCTGGTCGCCCCGGCGGTCGTGGCGAGGTCGACGGCCGAGTAGGCCAGGCCCTTCTTCTCCAGGGCGCCGACGGTCGGCTGCGTCGTCATCACGCAGTCCACGGAGCCCTGCTGGATGCCGGCCACCGCGGTGGAGCCGGAGCCCACGGCCTGGGTGTGGTAGTCGGCGTGGGACACGCCCGCCTTGGCGGCGATGAACTGGGTCAGCTCGTCGGTGCCCGACCCGAGGTCGGTGACGCCCATGGTCTTGCCCTTGTAGTCCGCGCCGGAGTGCACGCCGCTCTTCGGCGAGCACATCTCCCGCTCGCCGGGGGCGCCGCCGAGCTGGACGATCCCCTCGACGTCCTTGCCCTGGGCCTGGAAGTCGTAGGCGTGGATGTACCAGGCGCCGGCGATGTCGACCTGCCCGGAGGCCATGGCCTCCTCGGCGCCCACGCCGCCGTCGACCTCGTCGGAGAGCTGCACGTCGACGCCGTACTTCTTGTAGTAGCCGAGCCGGTCGGCGAGCGTGAACGGCAGGTAGATCTGCTTGTCCAGGCCACCGACCATGATCTTCACGATCGGCTGGCCGCTGGCGTTGGTGCTGCTCCCGCCGCCGCAGGCGGACAGGCCGCCGGCCAGCGACGCGGTGATCGCGACGGCGATCAGGGACTTCCTCAACATGATGGTTCCTTTCGAGCGTGAGGACTGGGTGAACTCAGAGACCGGCCGACTCGGAGCGGGTCGGCGGGCGCCAGGAGAGAAGTCGCTTCTCCACCCGGCCGATCAGGAACTCAGCGCCGAGGACGAGCACCATGATCACGAACATGCAGGCCCAGACACCGGCCGGATCGAACCGGTTCTGGGAGGTGCGGATGATGAGGCCCATGCCGCGCTGGGCACCCAGGACCTCCCCGACGATCGCGCCGACGATGGCGAAGCCGAAGGCGCTGTGCAGGCTGGCCGCGATCCAGGTGAAGGCCGACGGCAGCGTCACGTGGCGCACGACCTGCAGCCGCGAGGCCCCGAGCACCTTGGCGTTGGCGAGGATGTTCTGGTCGACCTCGCGGACGCCCTGGAAGGCGTTGAAGAAGACGATGAAGAACACCAGGACCGCGGCGAGCGCGACCTTGGGCGCGACGCCGACGCCGAGCGCGACGGTGAAGATCGAGCCGAGCACGATCCGCGGGATCGCGTTGATCATCTTGATGTACGGGCCGAGGACGTCGGCCAGGTAGCCGCTCTGCCCCAGCAGGACGCCCAGCACCACACCGAGGACGGTGCCGATGGCGAAGCCGTACACGGCCTCCTTCATCGTGGTGAGGATGTCGAACCAGTACGAGCCGTACGACGTCCCGTCGCGGAACAGCTCGTAGGTGCGGTGCGCGATCTCGCTGGGCCGCGAGTAGTAGAACGGGTCGATGATCGGCGCCGAGGAGCCCTTCAGGGTGATGCCCGAGAGGAGCTCCCAGCCGCCGAGGACGAGCAGCACGAACGCCACCCGGCCCAGCCACACCATCGAGCGGCGGCGCAGCCGGAGCCGGCGGGCCTGGGCCGATGCGGCCTTGTCGGCCGCCGCGAAGCGGTCGTCAGCGGTCTGGTCCACGGTCTTCTCCTTGTCGGTGGTGCGCGGGCGCAGGGTCGCGGCGCTCACGACGCCACCGCCGCGGACCGCGCGTAGGCGCGCTCGACCTCGTCCTTGAGCGACTGCCAGATGTGGTGCTGGATCTCCAGGAAGTCCTGGTCGTAGCGCAGCTCCTGGACCGCACCCCGCGGGCGCGGCAGGTCGACGTCGTACGACGCCTTGACCGACCCGGGTCCCGCGGTCATGACGATGACCCGGTCCGCGAGGGCGACCGCCTCGTCGAGGTCGTGGGTGATGAACAGGACGGAGGGCCGCAGCTCCTCCCACAGGCCGATCAGCTCGGTCTGCATGATCGCCTTGGTCTGCACGTCGAGCGCGCCGAACGGCTCGTCCATCAGCAGGATGTCGGGCTCGTTGATGAGTGCGGCCGCCATCGCGACGCGCTTGCGCATGCCGCCGGAGAGCTGGTGGGTGTAGTGGTCCTCGAAGCCGGCCAGGCCGACGCGACGCAGCCAGTCGCGCGCCTTGGTGGCCGCGTCGGCCTTGCTCATGCCGCCGAGGATCGGGCCGAGCATGACGTTCTGCAGGACGGTCTTCCAGGGCAGCAGGGCGTCGCCCTGGAACATGAAGCTCACGCCCGGCGTCACGCCGTCGACCTCGACGCCGCCGACCTTGACCGAGCCGAGGCTCGGCCTGTCCAGGCCGGCGACCATGCCGAGGGTGGTGGACTTGCCGCAGCCGGTCGGGCCGACGATCGCGCAGAACTGGCCGGGCTCGACGGTGAACGTCGCGTCCTTGAGAGCGGTGAAGGCGGTGCCGGACGGGGTCAGGAACCGCTTGGTGAGCCCGGTGACCTCGATCCGGGCGTTCTCCCGGTCGGTCCGGGTGGAGGGGGACGACATCGGGTCTCCTCGCGTCGGGTGGGTGGGACAGCGAGGACGCTAGGTATGACGGCCGTCACACCGGAACCTTCTGCGCACAAGGTCCGGTTCTTCCGATTTGCCGGGGTTTTGCGCGTTCTTCTCACCGTCCACCGGCTGGCCGCGGCGAGTGACGACCTTCACAATGAGGGGGTGCCCGTCCTCGCACGCCGGCTCTCGACGCAGATCTTCGCCGCGCAGCTCATCATCCTGGTCGCCACCGTGGCGATCGGGTTCGTGCTGCTCGCGCGCCAGGCGCGGATCGGGCTGGACCACCAGTACGAGCAGCGCTCCGTGGCGATCGCTGCCACCGTTGCGGGCATGCCGGACGTCGGAGCCTGCCTGGCCGGTCGCTCCGGCTGCACCCAGCCGCTGGAGGAGCTGGCCCGGAACGTGGAGCGGGAGTCGGGGGCGACGTACGTCGTCATCCTCGACATGCACGGCATCCGGCACTCCCACCCGAACCCGGACCTCATCGGCGTACCGGTCGAGGAGCCGATCGCGACGATCGACGGCCGCACCCACGTCGGCACCGACCACGGGTCGCTGGGTGCCTCGGCCAACGGCAAGGCACCCGTGTACGACGCCGCGGGCGCCATGGTCGGCGAGGTCTCGGTGGGCATCAAGGAGACGACCGTCGGCGCGGCCCTGCGCGGCCAGCTGCCGGCGTACCTGCTCTGGACGGGGCTCGCCCTCGCCGGCGGAGCGCTGGCCTCCTGGCTGCTCGCGCGCCGGCTCAAGCGCACCACCTTCGGCCTGGAGCCCGACGAGATCGCCCTGCTGCTGCGCGAGCGCGAGGCCACCCTGCACGGCATCCGCGAGGGCGTCATCGCGCTGGACCCCGACGACCGGATCAGCATGATCAACGACGAGGCGCGTCGCCTGCTCGGGCTCGGGATCACCCCCACCGGCGGGCGCCTGGCCGAGCTGCTGCCGCCCGGCAGGCTGCTCGACGTCCTCGCCGGCGCCGACACCGCGAGCGACGAGGTGGTCCTCACCGACGACTTCGCGCTGCTGGTCAACAAGCTGCCGGTGTTCCTCGCGGGCCGGCCGCACGGCACGGTGGTCACGCTCCGCGACCGCACCGAGATCGCCGGCCTGATCCGCGAGCTGGACGGCGTACGCCGCCTCACCGACACGCTGCGTGCCCAGCACCACGAGTTCACCAACCACATGCACACCGTCGCGGGGCTGATCGAGCTCGGCGAGCACGACGACGCGCTGGCCTTCCTCACCGACGTGCAGACCAGCCAGGC
>DATFHM010000196.1:0-14054 GCA_035248385.1 Nocardioides sp.
CTCGGCTTCGTCGGCCTCTGCTACGCCGTGGTGATGGCGTTCAAGCACTTCGACATCGTGGCCGGCTCGACGGCGAAGGCCGTGACGATGCTGCCGTGGCTGCTGGTGCTCGCGCTCGTCGGCGGCGTCGGCTATGCGCTCTACCTCCGGTCGCAGAAGCCGGCCGTCTACGAATCGCTTTCCTCCGATCTAGAGCGTTTCGACGACGAAGCGGGCACAGTAGGAGTGGAGGTAAACGCCTGATGACCAGCTTCGACGAGAACGCCCTGCGCGACGCCGCGAACCAGCTCCAGGCAGAGGGTGTGGACATCCTTCGCCTCGGCTACAGCGACCTGATCGGGACCGAGCGTGGTCGCGATGTGCTGGTGAACCGGCTGGACCGGACCGTCGGAGATGGCGTCGCGTTCTGCCGCTCGGTATACGCGACCTCGCCGATGGGCGACGTCATCGACATCGCCGGCGGCCTCTCGGCCGGCCTGCCCGACATCGTCGCGGTGCCCGACCTCTCGACCGTCCACGCCGTGCCGTGGGAGCCCGGGGTCGCGCACGTCATCGCGGACGTCTACAACCCGGACGGCACGCGCTCCGAGGAGGCCCCGCGCAACGTGCTCAAGCGCGTCGTGGACCGGTTCGCCGAGCTCGGCATGACCCCGATCGTCGGGCCCGAGCTGGAGTTCTACGTGCTCGAGCAGGACGAGAGCGCCCCCAACGGCTTCCGCCGGTACGGCGAGGCCACCGGCAACGTCTACGTGGCCGGCCTCAAGGGCGACCCCGAGAACACGCTGCTCGCGACGCTGCGCGACCTGGCGGCGTACGACATCGACGTGGTGGCGGCGAACCACGAGTTCTCCAGCGGCCAGTTCGAGATCAACCTGTGGCACTCCGACGCCCTCGACGCGGCCGACCGGGCCTTCCGGTTCAAGACCGCCGTCCAGGAGCTCTCCCGCCGCCGCGGCAAGATGGCGACCTTCATGGCCAAGCCGTTCAACGACGAGGGCGGCTCGGGCTTCCACATCCACTTCAGCACCGTGGACGCCGAGGGCAAGCCGCTCTTCGACGACCCGGCCGGCGAGGACGGCCTGTCCAAGATCGCCCGCTCCGCCATCGCCGGCGTGCTCGCGCACGCCCCGGCGCTCGCCGCGATCAGCAACCCGACGATCAACTCCTACAAGCGCTTCGGCCCCGACACGCTCGCCCCCTGGCTGATCGACTGGGGACTGGACAACCGCAGCGCGATGGTCCGGATCCCGCCCGAGCGCGGTCGCGCCTCGCGCATGGAGCTGCGGCTGGGCGACGCCTCGGCGAACCCCTACCTCGCCGTGGCCGGCCTGCTGGCAGCGGCGTACCTGGGCATCCGCGACGAGCTGGTGCCGCCGGCCAAGCTCGAGGGCTACGGCTACGACACCTCCAAGGCCGCCCAGCTGCCCGACAGCCTCGGCGCGGCGATCGACGCCCTCGAGCAGGACAAGGACCTCACCGACCTGCTCGGCCCGACCTTCGTCGAGACCTTCGTGGCCTACAAGCGCAACGAGCTGGAGCGCTTCCACCACTGGGTCACCGACTGGGAGTTCCGGGAGTACGCCTACCACCTGTGAGTGGGCGTTCCCGGAGAGGAGAGAGACAGATGACTTCGCAGCCCATCGTGCGCGAGTTCGAGGCGGACCTGACCGTCGTCGAGGCGGCCACCGTCGCCGAGGACGTCGTCGCGCTGACGCTCGCGTCGGCCGACGGAGCGGCCCTGCCGCCGTGGACGCCCGGCGCCCACGTCGACCTGGTGCTCGCCGAGGACCTGGTCCGGCAGTACTCGCTGTGCGGCAACCCCGCTGACCCCCGCAGCTGGCGGGTGGGCGTGCTCCGTGCGCCCGACAGCCGGGGTGGTTCGAAGGCCGTGCACGCCGAGCTGACGGCCGGCGCGACCGTCAAGGTCCGCGGCCCCCGCAACCACTTCCCGTTCGTGGCGTCGAAGCGCTACCTGTTCTTCGCCGGCGGCATCGGCATCACGCCGATGCTGCCGATGATCCTGGAGGCGGAGGCGTCCGGCGCCGACTGGCGGCTGGTCTACGGCGGCCGCTCGCTGTCGTCGATGGCGTTCCGCGACGAGATGGAGAGGTACGGCGACCGGGTGACCCTCGTGCCGCAGGACACCGACGGCTTCCCGGACCTGGACGGCCTGCTCGGCACCCCGCAGCCCGACACCCTCGTCTACGCGTGCGGCCCGACGCCCTTCCTGGACGCGATCGAGACGCGGTGCGCTGTGTGGCCGGCCGGTGCGCTGCACCTCGAGCGGTTCGCGGCCAAGGAGGTCGACACCGGCGACGACGAGGCGTTCGAGCTCGTGCTGCAGCGCTCCGGGCTCACCCTCGAGGTGCCGGCCGACCGGTCGATCTTCGAGGTCTGCCGTGACGCGGGCGTCAGCGTCGTCGGCTCCTGTCTCGAGGGCGTGTGCGGGACGTGCGAGACCGAGGTCGTCGACGGCGACGTCGACCACCGCGACTCGATCCTCAACGACGAGGAGAAGGAGTCGAACGAGTTCATGATGATCTGCGTGTCGCGCTGCAAGGGCAGCCAGCTGACGTTGGACCTCTGAGGAGCGTTGCGATGACGAAGGACACAGGCTACCCGCGCAACGCGTGGTACGCCCTCGCGAGCTCCGACGAGGTCACCCGCGAGCCGTTCGGCACCCGCGCCCTGGACCGCCCCGTCGTCCTGTTCCGTACGACGGACGGCGCGGCCGTCGCGCTCGGCGACCGGGACGCGCACCGGCCCTACCCGCTCAGCCTCGGTCACGTGGACGGTGACCACGTCGTCTCCGGCTACTCCGGCTTCGCCTACGACCGCACCGGCGCGTGCGTGCGGGTGCCGTCGCAGGAGCAGGTGCCCTACGGTGCCCGCGTCCCGGCGTACCCCGTGCGGGAGGAGGGCGGCCTGGTCTGGGTGTGGCTCGGGGAGCCCGTGCTCGCCGACCTGCGCCAGCCGATCGCCACGCCCTGGCTGACCGACGACGCGTGGGAGACGTTCGGCGGGCAGTGGGAGACCGCGGCGCACGTGCGGCTGCTGCACGACAACTTCGCCGACATCACCCACGTGGCCGTGGTCGACCCGGTGATCTCGCCGCCCGCGCTCGCCGGTGTGGCGCCGGCGCTGCAGGTCGAGCTCACCGAGACCACGGTGTCCTTCCACCGCGACTGGCCGGCCGCGCCGCTGCCGGAGTGGCAGGCCAAGGTGTCGGGAGCGACCACCACGGCGGCGTACCCCCAGCGCGAGGAGGGCGCCTTCCTCGCCCCCGGCCTGTGGGCCGACCGCTGGGACGTCCTGATCCCGGCCGAGGAGGGCGGGACGCAGACCTTCCGCTTCACCCACGCCGTCACCCCGATCGACGAGCGGCACACGCGCCACATCTGGCGGGTCAGCCGGAACTTCGCGCCCGGCGCCGAGGTCACCGACGTGCTGCGGCCGATCTTCGAGTCCTACTACCTCAAGGTCCGCGAGGCCCTCGAGACGATGCAGGGCGTCATCGACCGCGACGGCTACGGCGAGGACGTCAACGTCGCCGCCGACCTGGCCGCGCTGCAGGTCCGCAAGATCCTGCGGCGGCTGGTGGCCGACGAGGGCTGACCGGCCCGCACTGGGAGACTGGCCGACATGGAGCAGGCCAGCGAGGACCAGGACGTCCGGATCGAGCGGCTCGGTGACGTCGGGCGGATCATCCTCGACCGTCCGCGCGCGCTCAACGCGATCACGCTCGGCATGGTCGAGCGGATCAGGGTCGCGCTGGACGACTGGCGGACCGCCGGCCTGCGCGCCGTCACCATCGAGAGCGCGTCGGAGCGGGCGTTCTGCGCCGGCGGCGACATCCGCCGGATCCGCGAGAACTCGCTGGCCGGCCGGCACGAGGCGAGCCTGCGCTTCTTCGAGACCGAGTACGCCGTCAACGCGCTCCTCGGCAGCTACCCGGTGCCGGTCGTCGCGCTCGTCGGCGGCGTCTGCATGGGCGGCGGCATGGGGCTGAGCGTGCACGGCACGTTCGTCGTGGTCTCGCCGCAGGCCTCGTTCGCGATGCCGGAGACCAAGATCGGGTTCTTCCCCGACGTGGGCGGCTCGCACTTCCTGCCCCGCCTGCCCGGCGAGACCGGCCGCTACCTGGGCCTCACCGGCGCCCGGATCGGCGCCGCCGACGCGCTCGCCCTCGGTCTCGCCACCCACGCCTGCTCGGCGGAGGACCTGGCCCGGCTGCCCCACCTGATCGCAGAGTACGACGGCCCGCTGGAGCAGCTGCTCCGCGAGCTCGCGCCGCCGGCGCCGGGGGAGGCAGGTCGTCTGGCTGCCGTGCGGCCCGAGCTGGACTGGGCGTTCAGCGCGCCCGACCTGGCCGGCATCGGCACCCGGCTGACGCAGCTGGTCGCCGAGGGGCCGGACGCCGGACCGGTGGCCACCTGGGCGCTGGAGACCCTCGGCGAGCTGGCCGCCGCATCGCCGTGCTCGATGACGGTGACGGACCGGTTGATCGTGGAAGGGCGTCAGCTCGACCTCGAGGCCTGCCTGGCGATGGAGCTGGCGACGGCCGCGGAGGTCATCGCCAGCGCCGACTTCGTGGAGGGGGTGCGCGCGGTCCTCGTGGACAAGGACCACGCGCCCCGGTGGAGCTCCTGACGCGGGAGAGGGGTCAGCGGGTGGTGACCTTCACCGGCAGGGTCTTGATGCCGTTGACGAAGTTGCTGCGGACCCGGCGTACCTCACCGTTGAGCTGGATCGAGTCGATCCGCGGGATGAGCTCCTCGAACATCAGCCGGATCTCCATGCGGGCGAGGTTGTTGCCCATGCAGAGGTGCGGGCTGCCCTTGCCGAAGGTGACGTGGTCGATGTTCTTGCGCGTGACGTCGAAGTCGTAGGGGTTCTCGAAGACGTCCTCGTCGCGGTTGCCGGAGGCGAACCACATGACGACCTTGTCGCCCGCCTTGATCTGCTTCCCGCCGAGCTCGACGTCACGCGTCGCGGTGCGGCGGAAGTGGAAGACCGGCGAGGCCCAGCGCAGGAACTCCTCGACCGCGTCGGGGATCAGCGACGGGTCCTCCTGCAGCTTCGCGAGCTGCTCGGGGTGCTCGAGCAGGGCGAGCATGGAGTGCGTGATCGTGTGCCGGGTCGTCTCGTTGCCGGCGACGACGAGCAGCAGGAAGTACGAGTCGTACTCCGAGGCGGACATGGCCTGGCCGTCCTCGGGGATCTTGTTGACGAGCTGGCTGACCAGGTCGTTGCCGTCGCCGCCGCGACGACCCGCCGCGAGCTCGCGGCCGTAGTCGAAGACCTCCTGGGAGATGGGGGAGCGGAACGGCAGGTGCTTGTACTTCTCGCTCTCCGGGTCGTCGATCAGGACCGCGGCGTGCTCCGGGTCGGAGAAGCCGATGATCTGGTTGCCCCAGTCGATCAGCTGCCCCGTCTTCTCCTGGGGTACGTCGAGCAGGCGGGCCAGCACCTGGATCGGGAAGTCCGCGCTGACGTCCTCGACGAAGTCGAACTCGCCCTTCGCCAGGGCCGCGTCGACCGTTGCGCGCGTGATGTCGCGCAGCAGCGCCTCGTAGTTGCGCATCAGGTTCGGCCGGCTGAACTCGCGCGAGATGAGCTTGCGCAGCGCGCGGTGGCGCACGCCGTCCATCTCGAGGATGGAGCGACGGGCCTCCTGCTGCTCCGGGTCGACCTCCTCGAGGTTGACGAAGTTCGTCGACGTGAAGGTCTCGGGGTCCTTGTCGACCTCGCAGATGTCGGCGTGCTTGGTGACGGCCCAGAAGCCGTGACCGCCGTCGGTCTCGCGCTGGAAGTGGACGGGGTCCTCGCGCCGGAGGGCGTCGAGCATGCCCCAGGCCTGCGGCCCGACGAAGCGGTCGAGGTCGACGAGGTCGACATCCTCCAGGGCGACGTACGGCGGCTTGTCCACGGTGACTCCATCCATCGGAAGGTTAGATCGTTCGGGTCCGAACAATATCCCTCGAAAAGGTTCGCCGCAAGGGTGGTCTTTCCGGCGTGGAGTGGATATCGTACGGATCCGAACGATCTTGATTCTCCTCGACCGGAGCTGAGGCACGATGAACGACATGCAGGGGTTCTTCTTCCCCCGGACCGCGACCGGCCAGTCGTCGGTGATCCCGTCACCGCCCTGGTACTACTCGGGTGACCTGCTCACCGTCGAGTACCGCACGGACCCCGAGCGGGTCCGCGAGCTGCTGCCCGAGCCGCTCGAGCTGGCGCCCGAGGACCCGGGTGCGGTCGCGCTGATCTGGGCCGACTGGCAGTCCTGCTCGAGCACCCGCGAGGAGCTGCTCGACCCGGTGCGGTCGCAGTACAAGGAGGCCTTCGTGGTCGTCCGCTGCGCGTTCGAGGGCGTCACCTACTCGCGCTGCGTCTACATCTGGGTCGACAAGGACTTCGCCATCGCCCGCGGCATGCACCAGGGCTACCCCAAGAAGCTCGGCTCGATGTGGCAGACCCGCCCCCACCCGTTCTCCCACGCGGCCCCGCAGGTCGCGCCCGGCGGCGTCTTCGGCGCCTCGCTCGCCGCGGGTGACCGCCGGCTTGCGCAGGCCGTCCTGACGCTGCGCGAGGAGTCGCCGACCAACGGCTTCGTCAACGGCCACCCGATGGCGCACCACCGCGTCTACCCGGGCATCGCGAGGAACAGCCCCGACGCGTACGTCGAGCTCATCGCCTCCGGCGCCAGCTCCTTCGAGGCCGGTCCGGCCTGGACCGGCGACGTCGAGGTCGAGCTCTTCGAGTCGCCGACCGAGGAGCTGCACCGGCTCCCCGTCCGCGAGGTCATCGGCGGCTACTACCGCCAGGTCGGCGTCGTGTGGGACGGCGGTACGTCGCTCGCGACCCTCACCCCGCAGGCGGAGGCCGTCCGATGAGCTCCCACGTCTCCGAGCACGTCGCGCTCGTCGAGGGCGTCCCGGTCGACACTCGGCACTGGATCGGCGGCGAGCGCGTCGCGTCCGCGTCGACCTTCACCGACATCAGCCCGATCGACGAGACCCCGCTCGCCGAGGTCCACGCCGGCACCTCGGCCGAGGTGGACGCCGCCGTGGCGGCCGCTCGCGCGGCCTTCCCCGGCTGGGCCGGGCTCGCCGTCAAGGAGCGTGCCGACATCCTGCGCCGGGTCGCCGAGGGCATCGAGGCCCGCATCGAGGACCTGTCCCTCGTCGAGACCCGCGACAACGGGTCGCTCATCCGCAGCCACCGCCGCGGCGTCATGCCGCGCGTGGCCATGAACTTCCGCGCGTTCGCCGACTTCGCCGAGCACCAGCTCGGCCACCCCGACATGGAGGTGCCGGGCCGCGGCCACCGCGAGCGGATCAGCTACGACCCGGCCGGCGTCGTCGCGATCATCACGCCGTGGAACGCCCCGCTGATGCTGGCTACCTGGCGCATCGGCCCGGCGTTGGCCGCCGGCAACACGGTCGTCGTCAAGCCGCCGGAGTGGGCGCCGCTCACGGCCAGCCTGCTCGCCGACATCATGCACGAGGCCGGAGTGCCCGCGGGCGTCTTCAACGTCGTACAAGGAACGGGTGCGGAGGCCGGCGCCCCGCTGACCGCGCACCCGGACATCAACCGGCTCGCGTTCACCGGCTCGGTCCCGACGGCCGGCGTCATCGCGAAGGCCGCCGCCACGAACATCGTGCCGCTCTCGTACGAGCTCGGGGGCAAGAGCCCGCTGCTGGTCTTCGAGGACGCCGACCTCGACCTCGCGGTCGAGATCGCGGTCGAGCAGTTCGACAACGCCGGCCAGGTCTGCCTCAAGGCCGCGCGGATGTACGTCCACGAGAGCCTGGCCGAGGAGTTCACCCGACGGGTGGTCGACGGTGCCGCGAAGCTGCGCCAGGGCGATCCGCGCGACGAGGCCACCGACGTCTCCGCGCTGGTCGCGCGCCGCCACTTCGAGCAGGTCTCCGGCTTCGTCGAGCGTGCGCTCGCCGACGGCGCCGAGGCGCTGCTCGGCGGCGGCCCCAACGACGAGCTGGGCGGCCTCTACTACCGCCCGACCATCCTCGTCGGGGCCAAGGACGGCTCCGAGATCATGACCGAGGAGGTCTTCGGCCCGGTCGTCACGATCAGCACCTTCGCGACCGAGGAGGAGGCGATCGCCAAGGCCAACGACAGCCGCTTCGGCCTCGCCGCCACCCTCGTCACCGGCGACCGCGACCGCGCCGAGCGCGTCTCGGCGGCGCTGGACGCCGGCACCGTCTGGGTCAACTGCTTCTTCGTGCGGGACCTGAACGCCCCCTTCGGTGGCAACGGCAAGTCCGGCATCGGCCGCGAGGGCGGCATCTGGTCCTTCGACTTCTACACCGACATCAAGAACAGCGTGTTCTCGCCGACCGGCTGGAGCGACGCGGAGGGA
The DNA here is from genome assembly GCA_035248385.1 of Nocardioides sp. Classification (GTDB taxonomy): domain Bacteria; phylum Actinomycetota; class Actinomycetes; order Propionibacteriales; family Nocardioidaceae; genus Nocardioides. The sequence goes on from DATFHM010000196.1 coordinate 8,387, forward strand.
GACAGCTGATGGGTGAGATCGTCGGCGCGGGCCTGATCGCCCACGTCCCCACCATCGTCCTGCCGGAGGAGATCCGGCGCGAGCTCAACAACGGCGAGGACACCACCCTCGTCTCCGGCCTGCAACAGCTGCGCCGCGAGGTCTTCGACACCCTCGACTACGACACCGTCGTGGTCCTCGACTCGCACTGGGCGACCACCGTCGAGTTCGTCGTGACCGCCCAGGAGCAGCGCAAGGGCCTGTTCACCTCCGAGGAGCTGCCGCGCGGCATGTCGCAGCGCCCCTACGACTTCTCCGGCGACCCTGAGCTCGCGCACCTCATCGCGAGCAAGGCGGCGGAGCACTCCACGTGGATCACCGCGATCGAGGACGACTCCCTGCCGATCTTCTACGCGACCACCAACGTGTGGGAGTACCTCGGCCAGGGGCTGCCCGACAAGAAGTGGATCTCCATCGGTGTCTGCCAGACCGCTGACGGCGAGGACGCGCTCCGCCTCGGCCGCGCCCTCGGTGACGCGATCGCCGCCTCCGATCGGAAGGTCCTCCTCGTCGCCAGTGGCGCGATGTCGCACACCTTCTGGCCGCTGCGCAAGCTCCGCGACCACGAGGCCGCCGGGGTCGAGCACATCTTCACGCCGGAGGCCGCCGCGGCCGACGCCGAGCGGATCGCGTGGTTCAAGGACGGCGACCACGCCCGGGTCCTCGAGACGATGGACGAGTTCTACCGGTTCAAGCCGGAGGCCCGCTTCCAGCACTACCTGATGATGATCGGCGCGCTGGGCGAGGGCGACTGCACCGCCACCGGGCGCCAGTACGGCGAGTACGAGAACTCGGTCGGCACCGGCCAGGTGCACCTGTGGTTCGACCGTCCTGAGGGCGGGTTCCCCGCGCCCCGCCGTACTCCCACCGACCCCGACTACGTGCGCCAGACGAGCGGCCCCGGTGCCGACGTACCGGCCGCCGGCTGACCGCCCCACCACGAGGAGCTGACATGACCACCGAGTACCGCCGGATCCTGCTGGACGGCAACGCTGTCGACGTACGCCGGGAGGGCGAGACCCTCGTCGCCGGCGACGGCCGCACCGTGGCGATCGCCGACGCGACCCACCTGCCGCCGGTGACGCCGAGCAAGATCGTCTGCGTCCACCTCAACTACTCCTCGCGCGTCGAGGAGATGATGCTGAGCCTCCCGCCGGCGCCGACGTACTTCCACAAGCCGGTCTCGGCGCTCACCGCGCACGACTCGGCCGTGGTTCGTCCGCAGGGCTGCAAGTGGCTCAATTACGAGGGCGAGATCGCGATCATCATCGGGAAGACCGCGCGCAACATCTCGCCCGAGGAGGCCGGCGACTACATCCGCGGCTACTCGGTCGGCAACGACTACGGCCTGCACGACTTCCGCGACACCGACTCGGGCTCGATGCTGCGGGTCAAGGGCGCCGACACGCTGTGCCCGGTCGGCCCCGGCATCGTCGAGGGCTGGGACTTCCGCAACAAGCGGATCCGCACGATCGTCAACGGTGAGGTCCGCCAGGACGGCAACACGGACGAGATGAAGTGGGACATGCACTACCTCGTCGCCGACATCGCGCGGACCATCACGCTGCACCCCGGCGACATCCTGATGTCCGGCACGCCCGCCATCTCCCGCACGGTCTACCCGGGCGACGTCGTCGAGGTCGAGGTCGAGGGCCTCGGCACGCTGCGCAACCACATCGTCGAGGGCCCCACCCCGATCCGCAGCGACGTCGGCGCGCAGCCGACCGAGAGCGAGGAGGTCCTCTCGACCGCCCAGGGCGGCGACTGGGAGTTCCGCGGCATCCGCAAGCCCGACCTGTCCAACACCCACTGAGGACCCGCCCCATGCCTGCTCCCCGGATGCTGATGATCCTCAGCGAGAACTGGACCCTGACCGACGGCCGCAGCCTGAACGACCTGGTCACCTGGTCCCGGATCGCGGAGGACACCGGCTTCGACTCGGTGATGATCTCCGAGCACGTGGTCCTCGGTCGCGACGCCAGCGACAAGGGCGTGATGGGCAACCCGCGCGACTACGCGGCGCCCGGCAACCAGGACCCGCTGATGCCCTGGCCGAACTCGCTGGTGCTGTTCTCCTCGATCGCCGCGGTCACGTGCCGGATCCGCCTCGTCGGCGCCGCCGTCCTCGCGCCGCTGCGGCACCCCCTGCTGCTCGCCCGCGAGCTCGGCACCCTCGACCTGCTCTCCGAGGGCCGGCTGGTCGTGCAACCGAGCGTGAGCTGGAGCAAGGACGAGTACGCCGCGATGGGCGTGCCCTTCCGCGAGCGCGGCAAGATCCTCGACGAGCAGCTCGAGGTGATGAAGCTCGTCTTCGAGCAGTCGCCGGCGACGTACAAGGGCGACTACTTCGACTTCGAGGACATCTACCTGGAGCCGAAGGCGTTCCGGCCCGAGGGACCGCGGATGTGGTTCGGCGGGCAGAAGGCTCACGGGGCGGTCGTCGAGCGGATCGTGAAGTACGGCCACGGCTTCCACCCGTTCGGTCGCCCCACGGCCGAGGACCTCGACGTCATCCGCACCGAGATGGCAGCGGCCGGCCGCGACATCGCCGACCTGGAGATGGTCGGCGGGGTGCGCTACTCGTTCCCCGACGACCACTCGCTGGCCGACCTGGGGGAGTCGATGGACTCCATCCCCGAGCAGCTCGAGCAGGGCTTCACCACCATCTGCATCAAGCCGTCGATGTACATCGACGACCAGTCCAAGATGGAGGCGTTCTGCAAGGACGTCATGAAGCGTGCGGAGGCGATGGGTCGATGACGGGACAGGCCAAGCGGCTGCTGGTGATCGGTCACGACTACCTGGAGACGGCCGGCTCGATCGAGGGCCGGTTCGCCGAGCGCGGCTACGAGATCGACAGCCTCCAGGTCGTGCCGCCGGACCGCTTCGACGACCCCGGCGTGGACGTCGACTTCCCCGACCCCCGTGCGTACGACGCCGTGCTGGTCCTCGGGGCCCGGTGGAGCGCGTACGGCGGCGACGTCACCTCGTGGGTCAAGCCCGAGCTCGAGCTCCTCCGCGACGCCGACGAGGCCGAGGTCCCCGTCTTCGGCATCTGCTTCGGCGCCCAGATGCTCGCCACCGCCCACGGCGGCGAGGTCGTCCGCTCGCCGCTGCCCGAGATCGGCCCGCACGTGGTCTCCGGCGTCCCCGCGGTCGCCGGGATCTGGACCCAGTGGCACTACGACCGGTTCGTTCCGCCGGCGGAGGCGACGGTCGTCGGCGTCAACGCCGCCGCCGCGCAGGCCTTCGTGCTGCGCCGCAACCTCGCGGTCCAGTTCCACCCGGAGATCGACGCCGAGAGCCTCGGCGCCTGGATGGTCGACGGTGGCGACGAGGACGCCCGCAAGGCGGGCCTCGACCCGGCCGTCCTCGTCGAGCACGTGCGCTCCCTCGACCCCGACATCCGGGTGCGGGCGGCGGCGCTGGTCGACTACTTCCTCGACGAGGTCGCCCGTCATGACTGAGGCCGCCTCCCGGGTCGTCGTCGTCACCGGCGGTGGCACGGGCATCGGTGCCGCCGTCGCCAGGACGCTGACGGCGGCGTGCGACACGGTCGTCATCTGCGGCCGGCGCGAGGCCCCGCTGCGGGCCGTGGCCGACGAGACCGGCGCGCACGTGGTCGTCGCCGACGTCAGCACGGTGGAGGGCGTCGGCACGGTCGTGGAGGACACGATCGCCACCTTCGGCCGGCTCGACGGCCTCGTCCTCAACCACGGCATCATCCACATCGGCGGCGTCGCCGAGGTCACCCCCGAGCAGTGGGACGAGACGCTGCGGGTCAACCTCACCTCGCCCTTCCTGCTGGTCAAGGCCGCGCTGCCGCACCTGCTCGCTGCACGTGGCGCCGTCGTGGCCGTGTCGTCGGTCGCCGCCCTCCGCGCCGCGGACGGCATGGCGGCGTACTCCGCGAGCAAGGCCGGCCTGCTCCTGCTCACCCAGTCGCTGGCCGTCGACCACGGCCGCGAGGGCCTGCGCGCGAACGCGATCTGCCCCGGCTGGACCGCCACCGAGATGGGCGACATGGAGATGGCCGAGCTCGGCCGCGAGCGCGGCATCTCGACCGAGGACGCCTACCGGCTGGCCACCGCCGTCGTACCCCAGCGGCGCCCGGCGCGGCCTGAGGAGGTGGCGGCTACGGTGGCATGGCTGCTGTCGGACGCGGCGTCTTACGTCAACGGGGTTGTGCTTCCCGTCGATGGTGGATCGACTGTGGTCGACACCGGCACGCTGGCCCTGGACCCCCGCGTGTCCATCACCCTGCCCTGAACCGAACGAGGAGTAGAACCCCATGACCGAGTACGCCGTCCGCAACCCCGCCACGGGTGAGCTGATCGAGGCCTACCCGACCGCCACCGACGCCGAGGTGGACGCCGCGGTCGCCGCTGCGACGGACGCCTACTACTCGTGGGGTCGCACGAGCACCGCCGCCGAGCGGTCCAAGCTCCTGGCGCGCGTCGCCGAGCTGCACCGCGAGCGCGCCGGCGAGCTGGCAGCCTCGATCAACGCCGAGATGGGCAAGCCCCTCGGCGACGCCGAGGGCGAGGTCCTCTTCTCGGCCGGCATCTACGACTTCTACGCGCAGAACGCCGAGAGCATCCTCGCCGACCAGCCGATCGAGCTGCTCGACGGTGAGGGCAGCGCCGTCATCCGTCGTACGCCGGTCGGCCCGCTGCTCGGGATCATGCCGTGGAACTACCCCGTCTACCAGATCGCCCGGTTCGCCGCTCCGAACCTCGCGACCGGCAACACGATCGTGCTCAAGCACGCGCCGCAGTGCCCGCGCTCGGCCGCGATCCAGGCCCAGATCTTCCTCGACGCCGGCTTCCCGGTCGGGGCGTACAACAACATCTACGCCACCAACGAGCAGATCGCCGACGTGATCGCCGACCCGCGCATCCAGGGTGTCTCCCTCACCGGCTCGGAGCGCGCCGGCGCCGCCGTCGCCGAGATCGCGGGCCGCAACCTGAAGAAGTGCGTGCTCGAGCTGGGCGGCTCGGACCCGTTCATCGTGCTCTCCGCCTCCGACCTGGACGCCACCGTCGAGCAGGCCGCCGAGGCGCGCCTCGACAACAGCGGCCAGGCGTGCAACGCCGGCAAGCGCTTCGTCGTCGTCGACGGCCTGTACGACGACTTCGTCGCGAAGTTCACCGCCAAGGTGCTCGACCGCGGCGCCCCGGCCCCGCTGTCCTCGCTCGCCGCCGCCGAGAACCTCAGCCGCCAGGTCGACGCCGCCGTCGCCGGTGGCGCGAAGCTCGCGACCTCGGGGGAGCGGGAGGGCGGGTACTTCCCGGCCGGCGTCCTCACCGAGATCACGCCCGACAACCCGGCGTACTACCAGGAGCTGTTCGGCCCGGTCGCCATGGTGTTCCGGGCGAAGGACGAGGCCGACGCGATCCGGATCGCCAACGACACCCCGTTCGGCCTCGGCTCCTACGTCTTCACCGACGACCCCGACCAGGCCGCCCGCGTGGCCGACGCCCTGGAGACCGGCATGGTCTTCGTCAACGGCGTCGGTGCCGAGGGCGTCGAGCTGCCCTTCGGTGGCGTGAAGCGCTCCGGTTTCGGCCGCGAGCTCGGCCGCCTCGGCATGGAGGAGTTCGTCAACAAGAAGCTGATCCGCGTCGTC
>DATFHM010000197.1:0-5336 GCA_035248385.1 Nocardioides sp.
CCGCGGCCTGGGCGCGGCTGTGCGCGGCCGCCCGCCGGGCCGAGCGGTCGGGCACCGTGCGGGTGGTCGGGCTGATGGGCCACCTGGCGTGCGCCGACCGGCCCGCCGACCCGAGCAACGCCGTGGGTCGCGACCGCTTCCTGTGGGGGTTGGCGGTCGCGCGGCGGCACGGCCTGCGACCGCCGCTGCGGCACCTCGCCGCCACCGCGGCGACCCTGACCGACCCGCTCAGCCACCACACCCTGTGCCGGGTCGGCGCCGGTCTCGTCGGCATCGACCCCACCGGCACGACCCGGCTGCACCCGGCGATGACGCTGACCGCACCGGTGGTCTCGGTGCGCGACGTGGCCCCCGGGGTGTCCGTGGGCTACGGCCACACCTGGAGCGCCCCGCGTGCGACCCGGCTGGCCCTGCTGCCGGTGGGGTACGCCGACGGCATCCCGCGCACGGCCTCGGGCCGGGCGCAGGTGTGGCTGCGCGGCCGGCGCTGTCCGGTGGTCGGGCTGGTGTCGATGGACCAGGTGGTGGTTGACGTCGGCACCGCCGCGGTCCACGTCGGCGAGGTGGCGACGATCTTCGGCAGCGGCACCCAGGGCGAGCCGACGGCCGCGGAGTGGGCGGCGTGGGCGGGCACGATCGAGCACGACATCGTCACCGGCATCGGATCGCGGGTGCGGCGATGAGCGCGCTCGTGGACGACGGCCGGATGCCGTCGGTCGCTTCGCTCCCCGGCGGCTCCGCCATCCGCGTGGCCGTCGTCGGAGGCGGGGCGAACGGCGAGCACGAGGTCTCCCTGGCGTCGGCGGCCGCGGTCTGCGCGCACCTGCCCGCCTCGGCGTACGACGTGGTCCCGCTGACCATCTGCCCGGACGGAGGCTGGCGCGACCGGGGCGGTCGGCCGCTGGGCGTCCGCGGCGCCCTCGCGGTGCTCACCAGCTGCGACGTCGTCTTCCCCGCCGTGCACGGTGCCGGAGGCGAGGACGGCACCCTCGCCGCCCTGTGCAGCGTCGCCGGCCTGCCCTGCGTCGGCTCCCCCGCCACGACCGGCGCGACGGCGATGGACAAGCACCTCACCAAGCTGGTGGCCGCGGCGGCCGGCATCCGGGTGGCGGCCGGGACGCTGCTGACCCGCTCCTCGGCGTACCACTGGACGGGGCCGGTCGTCGTGAAGCCGGCCGGGGCCGGCTCGAGCCGGGGTGTCTCCCTGGTGAAGCGCGCCGAGGAGCTCGCCGCGGCACTCGACGATGCCTTCACCTACGACGACCGGGTGCTGGTCGAGGAGGTCGTGGTCGGCCGGGAGATCGACGTGGCCGTCTTCGGCAGCGCCGACGGCGGCCGGCTCGTCGCGCCGCCGCTCGAGATCGTCGGCCCGGGCCTGTTCGACTACGAGAGCAAGTACGGCGGCGGCGCCGACCTGCGCGTCCCCGCCGACGTCACCGTGGCCGAGCGGCGGGACCTGCGCGACACCGCCGTCCGGATGTACGACGCCCTCGGCTGCCGCGGCCTCGCACGCATCGACTTCTTCCTCACCGACGACGGGCCGGTGCTGCTCGAGGTCAACACCATGCCCGGCCTCACCGAGCACTCCCAGGCGCCCCGGATGTTCGCCGCCGCGGGCATGTCGTACGCCGAGCTGCTGGACCTCATGGTCCGCGACGCGCTCCGGTGAGCCGGCTGCGCAGCGCCGGGCTCGACCAGCTGCGCGGGATCGCGATCGGGCTGGTGCTGCTGCGCCACCTCACCGACACCCTGCTGCCTGGCCCCGGGGTCGTCGGCGTGGTGATGTTCTTCTCGATCAGCGGCTACCTGATCACCGGCGTGCTGATGCGCGACCTGGCCGAGCACGGCCGCTTCCGGGCCGGGCACTTCTACGCCCGTCGCGCGTGGCGGCTGGTGCCGGCGCTGCTCGTGGTCGTGGCCGTCCTCGCCCTCGTGACGCTGCTCCTGGACCCGGTCGGCGACCGGGCGAGCCTGCCGCGCACGGTCGCGGTCGCCCTCACCTGGACCGCCGACCTGCCGTTCCACCACGGCAGCATGGCGATCTTCCACCTGTGGACGCTCGCCACGGAGGAGCAGTTCTACCTGCTGTGGCCGCTGGTGCTCGTGCTCGCGGTGCGGACCCGGCGTCCGGGCCCGGTGTTCACCGGCGTCGGGCTGCTCTGCCTGCTCGCGTGCGTGGCCACGGTCGTGCACTACCGGCACGCCCCGGACGTGGCCTACCCGCTGCCGACGTCGTGGGCGGGATGCTTCGTGATCGGCGGCGCCGCCCGTTGGTGGTCGGACCGGGTGCCGGTGGTGCGCCGGAGCTGGCCGTTCCTGGTGCCGCTCGTGGTGCTCTGCCTCGTGCCGCTGCGCGGCCACGCGGCGACGTACCTGCTCGCCGCGCCGCTCATCGCAGCCCTGACCGCGGTCCTCGCCCGGTCCTGGCACGATCGGAGCGTGCAGAACCGGATCGGAGGCGCCCTCGCCGCGCTCGGGACGGTCTCGTACGCCGCCTACCTGTGGAACTACCCGCTCACCGTCTGGCTGCGCCCGGTCGGTTGGTACGGCGGCCCGCTGGCCCTGCTGCTGACGCTGCTCGCCGCCGCGGCCTCGTGGCACTTCCTGGAGCGACCGCTGCTGCGGTGGCGCGACCGCGACCGCACCCCGGCGGCGGCGCTCGCAGGAGCGCGATGATCACCCGGATCCGCACCTCCGCCTGGACGCCGGCCGTCCTGGTCGGCGTGGTCGTGCTGTTCCTCGGGATGTGGGAGATCAACCACGAGGACGTCTGGGCCCTCCCCTCGACGCGCGCGCAGGCGCTGTTCGTCATCGTGTTCGCCGTCGCCGTCGCGGCCTACCGGCTGCGGCCCGGCCTCGCGCTCGTCCTGCTGTGGTGCCTGGCGCTCGACCAGCTCCTCCACGGCTTCCCGGTGCTGCCGGTCGAGGCCGCCGTGGCGGTCGTCGCCTACGGCTGCGCCCGCTACGGCTCGGTGGCGACGCTCGTCGCCAGCGCCTCGTCGGTCCCGGCCATCGCGCTCGTCGCCGAGCTGGCGGTGCGGACCGGGCGGATCGTGCGGTTCTCCGACGCCCGGCTCTACACGCTGCTCGGGCCGGGCAGCTCGATCCGATCGCTGGTCGGCCACCTGCTGCTGGTCGGCGTCGGTCTGCTGATCGTGCCCTGGCTGGTCGGCCTGCTGCTGCGCGTCCTGCGCCGCGAGGCCGCGACCCGGGCCGAGCAGCTCGAGACGGCCCGCGAGCGCGACCAGGCGGCCGAGCTGGCCGAGCTGCGGGAGGGGCAGGCGCGGCTCGCACGCGACGTGCACGACGTGGTCGGCCACTCGCTCGCGGTGATCCTGGCGCAGGCCGAGTCCGCCCAGTACCTCCCCGACGACGACCCGGCCCGCCTCAAGGCGACCTTCGCGACCATCGCCACCTCGGCCCGCAGCTCGCTGCAGGACGTGCGGCACGTGCTCGGTGCGACCGACAGCCGCCCCCCGAACGGTGGCCTCGACACCCTCATCGAGGGTGTGCGCGCGAGCGGTCACGAGGTGCTCTCCTCCGAGGTCGGCGAGCCCCGCCCGCTTCCGCCGGAGCTGGCGACCGTGGCCTACCGGGTGCTGCAGGAGATGCTGACCAACGCGATCCGGCACGGTCGGCGGGACGAGCCGGTGCGGGTCGAACGACACTGGCAGGACGAGCTCAGGATCGAGGTCAGCAACGTGGTGGACTCCCAGCACGCCGCCGCGACGGGCAGTGGCCTGAGCGGCATGCGCCAGCGCCTGGAGTCGGTGGGCGGCCGGCTCGACGTACGCCCCCGGACCGTGGACGGCGTGCCGACGTTCACCGTCACCGCCTGGCTGCCGGTCGGCGCCCGATGAGCGAACCGATCCGCGTAGTGCTGGTCGACGACCAGGACCTGTTCCGCGAGGGCGTCCGGGTGATCGTCGACGCGCAGGACGGCATGGAGGTCGTCGGGACGGCCGCCGACGGCGTCCAGGCGATCGCCGTGGCCGAGGAGACGGCGCCCGACGTGGTGCTGATGGACCTCCGGATGCCCGAGATGGACGGGGTCGAGGCGACCCGCCAGCTGCTCGCCCCCGAGCGCGCCGCCCGGCGCGAGCGCCCGCTGCGCGTCGTCGTGCTGACCACCTTCGACCTCGACGACCGCGCCGCCACCGCGATCCGGTACGGCGCCAGCGGGTTCCTGCTCAAGGACACGACCCCGCAGCGTCTGGCCGAGGCGATCCGCACCGTGGCGGCCGGCAACGCCGTGCTGGCACCCGCCGACCTCGCCACGCTGCTCGACCGCACCTTCGTCGCGCGCGCGGCTCCCCCGGCGGCGTACCTCGCGCTGACCGAGAAGGAGCGCGAGATCTTCACCGCCGTCGCGCGCGGGCTCTCCAACAGCGAGGTCGCGGGGACGGTCCACCTCAGCGAGTCGACCGTGAAGACCCACGTCGGCGCGATCCTGCGCAAGCTCGGCCTGCGCGACCGCGTGCAGATCGTGGTCTTCGCCCACGAGCACGGGCTCCTGGGCTGACCCCTCCGCGGTGGTCGAGGAGGTTGCGCTAGCAACCGTCACGAGACCTCTCTGGGTGCTCTGCGGGGCTGGTGTTGGCGGCCGCACCTTAGCCCGTCGTCCCCCGCTGTCAAGGCTGCCTCCGGCATCGCTGCGCGACGCCTGCGGCGGCCTTGACAGCGGGTCCCAGACGACGGGCATGACGGCGCGGAGTCGGCACGGGCTTCGCCCGCGCCGCCGCTTCGCGGCCGCCAACAAAAGGTGCTCTGACCTGCGAAAACTCCTGTGGAAACACTCGATAATCTGTTCGATCTGCGGTATCATCGAGGTAGTTGACCAGCTCTATCTCGGGAGTGTCGATGACCGCGGAACAGGTGCCCTGCCACCCGATCCTCGCGTGCGCCCGAGACCTCGAAACGTCGTTGAAGTCGGTCTCGGAGATGCCGGCCGACTACCTGCGCGCCCGCGACAAGGAAGAAGCGCTGGTCACCTTGGCCCGGGTCAAGGCCGAGACCGCCGAGCTCGAACTCCGGTTGCTCGCGAAAGCCGTCGATGTGGCCGAGGAGCACGCCGCCCGCGATGCCGGCACCTGGCTGGCCCACGCGACGCGGGTGACCGCGCAGGCTGCGCGTGCTGACCTCCACCTCGCCGCCGATCTCGAGGCCCACCCTCTTACCGCGGCCGCGATGCGGGACGGGTCGGTGAACCAGGCGCAGGCGCGGGTGATCGTGCGTGCAGTCGACAAGCTGTCCGACGAGGTCGACGACCTCACGCGCGCTCGGGCGGAGAAGCACCTCATCGAGCTCGCCGGCACCCACGACCCGCGCGACCTCCA
>DATFHM010000198.1:0-7933 GCA_035248385.1 Nocardioides sp.
CGACGATGCCGTTGCATCGAGTCGGCCCGGGTCGCGCTCACAGTCGAGGACTGTATCCAGGGGAGCCCAGCCACTCGTCCACAACACCGCAAGACCCGCGCCGTTCGTCGTCCGGCCAGCCGGTAGCGTCCGCGCCATGACGCCCCTGCGGTTCCGTGGCCCGGTCCTGCCCGACGCCGAGCCCCGCGACCTCTACGTCGTCGACGGGGCCGTCACGCTGGAGCCGGTGGCCGGCGCGGAAACCGCCGTCGAGGGCTGGATCGTGCCCGGACTCGTCGACGCCCACTGTCACCTCGGGCTCGACACCCACGGCGCCGTCGACGAGGCGACGACCGAGCAGCAGGCGATCGACGACCGCGACACCGGCGCCCTGCTCCTGCGCGACTGCGGGTCGCCCGCCGACACCCGCTGGGTGCACGAGCGCGAGGACCTGCCGCGGCTGATCCGCTGTGGTCGTCACGTCGCGCGCACGCAGCGCTACATCAGGAACTACGGCGTCGAGGTCGAGCCGGACGCACTCGCCGACACGGTGGGGGAGCAGGCGCTCGACGGCGACGGGTGGGTCAAGCTCGTCGGTGACTGGATCTCCCGCGAGGACGGCGACCTGACGCCCTCCTTCCCGGCCGACGCGGTCGCCGCCGCGATCGGGGTCGCCCACGCCCAGGGCGCGAAGGTCACCGCCCACTGCTTCGGGCCCGACGCGCTCGGACCGCTGCTGGACGCCGGCATCGACTGCATCGAGCACGGCACCGGCCTCGGATCGCACCACATCGAGCAGATGGTGCGCGGTGGCGTGGCGCTCGTGCCGACGGTGCTGCAGACCGACAAGTTCCCCGGCTTCGCGTCGGCGGGGCGCGAGAAGTTCCCGGCGTACGCCGACCGGATGCTCGCGCTGCACGAGTCGCGCCGTGACGTCCTGATGAACGCCTACGACGCAGGGGTGGCGATGTACGTCGGTAGCGACGGCGGGGGCAGCCAGCGGCACGGCGTGCTGCACGAGGAGATCCGGGCGATGGCCGCGATGGGCCTGCCCAACGACTACGTCCTGGGCGCGGCGTCGTGGCGCGGCCGCGCGTGGCTGGGCTGGAACCCCGGCCTCGACGAGGGAGACCCCGCGGACTTCGTCGTGTATCCGCGGGACCCCGTCGCCGACCTGAGCGTGCTGCTCGAGCCGAGCGCCGTGGTGCTACGGGGTCGTGTCGTCGCCTGAGCCGTCGTCGGTGCCGTCCGTCGAGTCGTCCGTGCCGTCGGTCGACGAGTCGTCGTCGATGTCCTGGCCGGCCTCGTCGAGGCTGTCGCGGGCGTCCCGGGTGGCCGAGTGCGGGCTGGAGGCGGTGATCCCCAGCGCGGTGGCGACGGCCTGGTCCAGCGCGGCCTGGGCGGCGGGGACGCTCGCGGCGCCCGCGGCGAGGCCCTCGGCCTGGCGCAGGATCGCCACGACGCGCACGTAGTTGTCGACGTGGAACGCGCGCAGCTGCCGCCGCGCGGCCTTCGCGTCGGCCGGGGCCATCGCGTCGACCGAGTCGTCGAGCGTCGTGAGGATCGCGCGGTCGTTCTCGATGTTCGCGTCGACGGCCTGCTCGGTGTCGTCGGCGAGCGCGCTCAGGGCGTGCGAGCCCTCGACCCGCGCGAGCCGCCGGTCGAGACCGGCGATCTGCCGGTGCAGCTGGCGGTTCTGCCCGGAGGCGTGGCTCGAGGCGTGGCCGGCGTGGCTGGCGTGGCCGTGGCCGGCGGCGAACGCGGACTGGCCGAGTGCGGGGACCAGGCCCGCCGCGGCGATGGCGGCGACCGCCACCGAGGTACGACGGATGGGCATCCTGGGCTCCTTCACGGGTTCGGCTTCGTGCCGCCTCCGATGGTCACCCGAGGAGCGGCCCGCCCGACACGGGCGCTCGGTCACGGGCGTGGGGCCCGCAATGACCAGGAGGTCCCGGGTCGGGTCCCGGTCACCCCGCCAGCGGCGGGATCGCCTCCGTGGCGGCCACCGGGTCCAGCCCGGCGCAGGTCAGCAGGTCGGCGGTGATGGACCGCAGCTGGGCGAGGACGACCTCGCCGGAGAGCTCGGGGGTGCGGGGGAGCAGCGAGGTCGACTCCCCGAACCGGAGCAGCCCGGCCCGGGCGTCGTCGATCGGGTGACCGGCGGCGAGCTCGGCCGCGACCACGTCGACCTGGTCGGCCAGGGTGCGCGCGGCAGCGACGTACTCGACGGGCAGGGGCTCGGAGCGGTACGCCGCCACCGCCACCCGGCGCAGCAGCACCCGGGTGTTGCGCAGCGCGAAGTCGAGCGGGTCGACGATCTCGGCGAGCTTGCGGACCGTGGGGCCGTGCCGGCGCCGGCGGAACGGTGAGGACGCGACCAGCGACAGCCCCTCGCCGGCCGCGGTCTTGAGCTGGCTGACGAGCCGATCCGCAGCGCGGGCGTCGCTCAGCGCCGACAGGGCGTGGTCGAAGTCGGCGTCGGTCATGCAGTCGGCGGCGGCGCGCAGCAGGGAGGCGATCGCCGACGCGACGCGCGCTGCCTGCTGCTGGGGACGGCGCAGCGCGGTGGCGGGGACGACGCTGGCGGCCACCAGCGCGACGGCACCGCCGATCAGCGCGTCGGTCCACCGGGTGAACGCGCCGCCGCCGTTGTTGGGCAGCGCGACCGCCACCACGATCGACTGCACCGCGGCTTGGTTGACGAACAGCACGCCGGCGTCGAGCAGCAGCGCCGTCGACATCGCGCCGGCGACGAGCAGCGTCAGCTGCCACGGCCCGCTGCCGAGCAGGTGCGTGAACAGGTCGCCGAGGAAGACCCCGACGGCCACGCCGACGGTGATCTCGCCGACCCGCCGCAGTCGCTGCCCGTACGACGTACCGAGCCCGACCACCGCCGCGACGGGCGCGAAGAACGGCCGGTTGTGGTGCAGCACGTCGTGGGCCAGCCACCACGCGATCCCGGCGGCCAGGGCGCACTGCCCGACCTGCCAGGACGCCATCCGGAGCCGGGTCACCCGGGCGCCGAAGGAGGTCCGTCCGCGCGCCATCCACCGGTCGAAGAAGACGGTGGGGGACAGCGGTGTGGTCACCCCGCAAAACTAGTGGCTCACGATTTCGACCACCCGGGGCCGTCTGGCAGAATCGACTGCTGAGTTCTGTGTCGTCCGGAACCCTCTCAACCGGGCGGCCCAGCACCATCGAGACGCGGAGCCGGTGTTCCCCACCTGGACCGAGCGCCTCACCCACACACAAGTCTGAAAGCGAGACACCACAACCGTGGCCGTCAAGATTCGTCTCAAGCGCCTGGGCAAGGTCCGGGTGCCGCAGTACCGCATCGTCGTCGTCGACTCGCGCAAGAAGCGCGACGGCGCCGTGATCGAGGAGATCGGCAAGTACCACCCCAAGGAGGACCCGTCGTACATCGACGTCGTCTCCGACCGGGCGCAGCACTGGCTGTCCGTCGGCGCGCAGCCGACCGAGGCCGTCGAGGCCATCCTCAAGGTCACGGGTGACTGGCAGAAGTTCAAGGGCCTCGACGGTGCCGAGGGCACCCTCAAGGTCAAGGAGCCGAAGCGCGACAAGCTCGAGGTCTTCAACGAGGCCCTCAAGGCCGGCGACGGCGCCGCGCCGAAGGCCGCCACCACGGTGAAGGCCGGCACGTCCGAGGCCAAGGCCGAGGTCGAGGCCATGGTCGAGAACCTCGCCGCCGAGGAGGAGGCCGCCGACGTGGCTGCCCTCGCCGACGCGCCCGAGTCCACCGAGGCCTGAGCCGATGCTGGCTGAGGCGCTGGAGCACCTCGTCCGCGGAGTGGTCGACCACCCCGACGACGTCGTGGTCCGCGACAAGCAGCTGCGCCGCGGCTCCGTGCTCGAGGTCCGGGTCCACCCCGACGACCTCGGCAAGGTGATCGGTCGCAGCGGTCGCACGGCGACCGCGTTCCGCACCGTCATCTCCGCCCTCGCGGGCAAGGATGGCGCGCGGGTCGACTTCGTCGACACCGACCGTCGCTGACTCGAAGCAACAGCAGCCCCGCACCTCGGTGCGGGGCTGCTGGCTTTTTCAGGCCCAGGTGGCCTCGTCAGCACCCCAGGGGTGCGCGGGCCAGGGGTAGTCGTCGTACCCGGGCAGCGCGGGAGGCGCGGTGACCCGCGAGCCGTGCCGCACCACCGAGGTCGGTACGCCGGCGGGCGGGTGCCCCGGCACACGACCCGGTGCGTCGAGCAGCCACCGCCCGGTCCGGGCGAGCGCGACGTCGACGTCGCTGCCGCCGCCGTCGGCGGCCCGGTCGACGAGCGCGTCGACCACGGCCGCCGCGAGCAGGTAGCCCGAGGCGTGGTCGAGCGCCTGGACCGGCAGCACTCCGGGGCGGCCCGCGCCCTCGATCAGCGCGATGCCGCTCGCGGCCTGGACGATCGAGTCGAAGCCGCGTCGCCGTGCCCACGGCCCGGTGTCGCCCCAGGCGTTGATGCGGGCGTCGACGGCACCGGCGGGCAGCCGCAGGCCGAACGCCTCGATCGCGCCGGGCCGGTACCCGGTGACCAGGACGTCGGCCTCGTCGAGCAGGTCCTGGGCCGTCTCGCGCCGGACCCGCAGGTCGAGGACCGTCGACCGCTTCCCCTGGCCGGTGTCGAGGTGCTGCCACTCGATCTCGGCGGGGTCGGGCGGGTCCACGCGCAGGACGTCGGCCCCGAGCAGGGCGAGCGTGCGCGTGCAGATGGGGCCGGCGAGCACCCGGGTCAGGTCGAGCACGCGGACGCCCTCGAGTGGCCGTGGGCCGCCGGCGAGGGGGCGTCGCCCGCCGGACACGTCGGGTCGGCGCACGACGTGGGCGGGTGGCCCCACGGCCGTCTGTCCCATCGCGCTGGCGCGCCACTCCGCCTCGTCACGGACGCGCACCAGGATCGCGCCGGCCGCGGCCGCGGCGTCCTCGAGGTCGGCCGCCGAGCGGTCGCGGATCGCCCGGGCGACCGACTCCCGCCCGGGATCGGCCAGACCCAGCACCGACGCGAGCCGCGCCGCGTGGTGCGGGTAGTTGCCGTGGGTCCGCACCCAGCCGTCCGCGGCCTCGAAGAAGCCGGAGAGGGGCGCGAACGCCTCCACCGGCCGGTCGCCGTCGCGGAACAGCCGCTCGCTGCCGAAGGCGGCCGCGAGCCGTTCGGGATCGGGCGCGGCCGTGACCGGCCCGGTGCCTCGCGCACGCGCCGCGGCCGCTCCGACGGCGCGCACGGACATCTCCGCGAGGTCGAGGACCGGCAGGGTCGCAGCGAGCCAGGCCGACGTCATTCCTCGAGTCTCGCAGCCGTCGGGAAGAATGCCCGCCATGAGCACGGTGGAGGTCGTCGTCGGTCGGATCGGCAAGCCGCACGGCATCCGGGGTGAGGTGACCGTCGACGTCCGCTCCGACGAGCCCGACAAGAGGTACGCCGTCGGCGCGGTCCTGCTCGCGCAGGCCCCCCGCGGCTCGGCGTTCCCGCACGCCACGCTGACCGTGAGCCGCACCCGCTGGCACCAGGGCGTGCTGCTCGCGACCTTCGCCGAGCTGCCCGACCGCAACGCCGCCGAGGCCGCCCGCGGCGTGGTGCTGCGGGCGCGCATCGACGAGACCGAGCGGCCCGAGGACCCCGAGGAGTTCTACGACCACCAGCTGATCGGGCTGGCGGCGTACGACACCGACGGGACGCACCTGGGCGAGGTCACCGGGCTGAGCCACGGCGCCCAGGACCTGCTGCAGATCCGCACCCTCGACAAGCGCGACGTGCTCGTCCCGTTCGTCCACCAGCTCGTGCCGGAGGTCGACCTCGACGCCGGCCGGCTCGTCATCGCCGACCGTCCGGGCCTGGTCCACCCGCTGCCGGAGGACGAGTCCGAGGAGGTCGAGGAGTGAGGCTCGACTACCTCACGATCTTCCCCGACTACCTCGCCCCGCTGCAGCTCTCGCTGCCCGGCAAGGCCGTCGACTCCGGCCTGCTCGACATCCACGTCCACGACCTGCGGCAGTGGACCCACGACAGGCACCACAAGACCGACGACACGCCGTACGGCGGCGGCGCCGGCATGGTGATGAAGCCCGAGCCGTTCGGTGAGGCCTTCGCCGAGCTCGGGGTCGACGAGCACACGACCGTGATCTTCACGACGCCCTCGGGCGAGCCGATGTCGCAGCGGCTGGCCGAGGAGCTCGCCACCCGCGACCGGCTCCTCTTCGCGTGCGGTCGCTACGAGGGCATCGACCAGCGCGTCATCGACCACGCCCGCGAGATCGCGGAGGTCCGCGAGATCAGCCTGGGCGACTACGTCCTCAACGGCGGCGAGGTGGCCGCGCTCGCGATCACCGAGGCCATCGTGCGCCTGCTGCCGGGCTTCATGGGCAACGCCGAGTCGCTGGTGGAGGAGTCGCACAGCGCGTCCGGGCTGCTGGAGTACCCCGTCTACACCAAGCCTCGTGAGTGGCAGGGCCGGGAGATCCCGGACGTCCTGCTGTCCGGCGACCACGCCCGGATCGAGCAGTGGCGCCACGAGCAGTCGGTACGCCGGACCGCCGAGCGCCGCCCGGACCTGCTCGCCCCCTCCGTGCTCGACGACGGCACCCCGATCGTGCGCGCGACGCCCGCCGACGCGGCCGAGATCCTGACCCTGCAGCGGGCCTGCTGGGTGCAGGAGGCGCTGGCCAACGACCGGCTCGACATCCCCGCCCTGCACGAGTCGTACGACGACGTGCGCGCCTGGCTGGGGGAGTGGGACACCTACGTGGTGCGCCGGTCCGGGCGGCTGGTCGGTGCGGCACGCGGCCGGCTCGAGGGCAGCACCTGGGACATCGGCCGGATCATGGTCGCCCCGGACCTGCAGGGCACGGGCCTGGGCCGCCGGCTGCTCGAGCACATCCAGGAGGTCGCGCCGGCCGCGGCCACGTCGTACCAGCTCTTCACGGGGGCGCTCAGCGAGCGCAACCAGCGGCTCTACCGCAAGGCCGGCTTCCGCCTCCGCCGCGGTGCGGAGGCCCCGGACGGCGCCGTGGTGCTGACCAAACGGCGAGGCTGAGCAACCCAGCAGGTCGGATCGGCGGTAGGTTTCGCTTCGTGTCCGCTGGTGGGGCGAAGCTGCAGCCGATCGCAGCTCTGTGTGCGGTTCTGATGGTGATCTGGGGCGGCGTCGCGGTCGCGTCCGTGGTGGCCCAGATCGAGATCAACCACAAGCTCGATCTCTGGCCCTCGACGCTCGACTCGTGGGCCGCGTGGTCGGTCCTGCTGAGCTTCGCGGCCGCGGCGGTCGGGGTGCCGGTGGTCGTCTGCGGGATCGTCGGCTTCGGCCGTCGGTCCGGGCTGCACGTCGGCGGACTGCTCGTGCTGCTGTCCATCGCGTTGACGTTCGGCGCGCTGGTCATCGACAACGTGAAGTTCCACGTGCCGTGGTTCGGCAACAGCCAGTCGCTGTGGCTGAACTACCGCTACGGGCTGACCTGGCACGACCTGCCGGCCGCGATCGGCTTCCAGCGGTGGTGGTTCTTCGCCGAGTACCTGCTGCTCCCGCTCGCCGGCGTCGTCCTGCTGGTCTGGCTCGTGGTGCTGGCCAGCGGAGCCGGCCGCCGGGCTCCGTCCAGCGGCCTGGGCTACGCCTACGTCGCCGCGCCGCAGGCCGACTACCGCTACGTGGTGGCGCCGGACCAGCCCGCGAAGGGTGAGGTGGCCGAGGAGCACGCGGTCAGCGAGCCCGCTCGCGAGGTCCCGCCGCTGATCGAGCCGCGCGACGTGCCGGCCCCCTCCGGCGCGACGCCCGAAGCCGCGCCCGCCGAGGCGGCCCCGGTCGAGCATGCCGAGGACGAGGTGCCCGAGCAAGCCCCCGCCGACGACGCCCGCCCCGCCGACGACGAGCGCGTCTGGTTCGTGACGGTCCAGGGCGCCGACCACGGCCCCTACAGCCGCACCCAGCTGCGGTCGTACGCCGACGAGGGCCGCCTGC
>DATFHM010000199.1:0-4289 GCA_035248385.1 Nocardioides sp.
GACCTGATCTTCGGCTCGAACTCGCAGCTGCGGGCGCTCGCCGAGGTCTACGCCTCCAGCGACGCCGCGGAGAAGTTCGTCAACGACTTCGCCGCCGCGTGGGTCAAGGTCATGGACGCGGACCGGTTCGACCTCCGCTGACCTGACTGCCGTACGCCGAGGGCCGGCTCTCCTTCTGGGAGGGCCGGCCCTTCGGCGCCTCCGGGGCTCAGAGGGTGGCGATGAGCGCCTGCACGCGCCGCCGGATCTCGTCGCGGATCGCCCGCACCGCCTCGACGCCCTGGCCGGCCGGGTCGTCGAGCACCCAGTCCTCGTAGCGCTTGCCGGGAAAGAACGGGCACTCGTCGCCGCAGCCCATGGTGATGACCACGTCGGAGGCCTGGACGGCCTCGGGGGTCAGCACCTTCGGCTGGTTGCCGGCGATGTCGATGCCGACCTCGGCCATGGCGGCGACGGCGACCGGGTTGATCTCGTGGCCGGGCATCGAGCCCGCGGAGAGCACCTCGATCCGGTCGCCCGCGAGGTGGTGGAGGTAGCCCGCCGCCATCTGGGAGCGGCCCGCGTTGTGGACGCAGACGAACAGGACGGTCGGGTGGGTCATGCGGACTCCTGGGGGTGCAGGAACGCGATCAGGCCGTAGCCGAGGACGCCGCCCACCACCTGCGCGCCGATGAACGGCAGCACGCTGGCCGGCGCGATCCCTGCGAAGGAGTCGCTCAGCATCCGCGCGACCGTCACCGCCGGGTTGGCGAAGGACGTGGACGAGGTGAACCAGTACGCCGCCGCGATGTACCCCGCCACCGCGACCGCGATCGACTCCAGGTGGGCACGCCGCAGCGCTCCGTGGATGACCAGCAGCAGGCCCACCGTCGCGACGACCTCGGCGAAGAGGTGCGCGGGGGTGGCCCGGTGGTGCGTGGACGCCGAGATCGCGGGCAGGCCGAACATCAGGTTCGCGGCGATCGCGCCGAGGACGCCGCCGACCAGCTGGGCGATGACCAGCGCCACGCCCTCGAGCAGCCAGACGTTGCCGCGCGCCACCTCGACCACCGTGACGACGGGGTTGAACGCCGCGGACACGGATCCGAAGGCGATGATCAGCGCAATCAGCGCGCCGGCCGTGGCCAGCGAGTTCTCGAGGAGCTGGACGCCGACGTCGCCGGGCGAAAGGCGGCTCGCCATCACGCCCGAGCCGATGACGGCCGCCACCAGGAACGCGGTGCCGAGCAGCTCGGCGACCGCGCGGCGGACGAGGTAGGTCACCGGTGTCCGCCCAGGAGGGCGGCCACGTCGGCGAGCGCGTCCCGGCGTACGGCGTAGTAGACCCAGGTCCCGCGCTTGCTGCGGTCGAGCAGGCCGGCGTCGTGCAGGACCTTGAGGTGGTGGCTGATCGTCGGCTGGGAGAGGTCGAAGGCCTCGTTGAGGTCGCAGACGCAGGCCTCGCCGTTCTCGTGCGCGGCGACGAGCGAGAGCAGGCGGAGGCGGGCGGGATCTGCGAGCGCCTTGAGCAGCGGGGCGACCTGCTCGGCCTGCTGCTGGGTGAGCGGTTCGGACGTCAGCGGCGAGCAGCAGGCGACCTGCTGGACCGGGGTGAGCTCAAGAGACTTCGACACCCGTCAATATTGACAGCCGTCGATGACTGGGCGCAACGTGAACATCGATGGTTGTCGATATATATGGGCGTGAGGAGGTGCGCGATGGACGGCTGCTGTGACGAGGATTGCTGCTCGCCGAGTTGCTGCTGACAGATCTCGTGTCACGATGGAGTGATGCCGCAGTCAGCAGTTCTCGAGCGGCCGGGGGTCGGTGAACGGGTCTCCGGCCGCTCCGAGACCCTGCTGCGCGACCGCTTCCCGTACCTCCCGGACCTGTGCGCCGGCCTTGTCGTCTTCCTCGGTTTCGCGGCCTTCGCGATGTCGCCGCTGGGCCGGCACATCGACCAACTGACCTACCTGCGGCCGCTGCGGCCGGGGATGGCGGGCTTCGAGCTCGTACGTGGTTGCCTCGACCACATCGCCAGCCAGGGCGGTGAGGGTGTCGTGATGGCCGCGCTGGCCGTGGCGTTCGCCGTCCGGATGCGGTCGGTCCTGCCGCTCCTCGTCGCCGGTGCCGCCGAGGCGCTGTTCTACTTCACGGGTCTGGTCAAGCTGCTCTTCGCCAAGGACGCTCCGCGGTTCGGCGCGCCGTCGTACTGGGCGGGTGGGTACGTCGACCACGGCAAGTACGGCATGGCCTTCCCCAGTGGGCACACCTCCGAGGTGGTGCTCGTCTTCGGCGCGTGCGTCCTGCTGCTGCACCTGGCGTTTCCTGCGTGGACCGCCGCCAACGTCCGCGCGATCAAGAAGGTCTGGATCGTGGTCGGCCTCAACGCGGCCGTGGTGTCCTGGCTGATCGGCACCCACTGGCTCACCGACCTCGTCGGCGGCGCCCTCTTCGGTGCTGTGATGCTGCGGGTCCTGGTCGAGGTGTCGGCGGGCTTCCTGCCGGCGGTGGCCGGGCGGGTGGACGGGGTGCTGCGGTTGAGGCGGCCCTCCCGGGCTGTCGAGTCGGCCCTCCGGGGCGGTTGAGTCGGCCCTCGCCGACCGTCGCGAGACCTCTCTGGGTGCTCTACGGGGCTGGTCGTGGCGGCCGCACCTTAGCCCGTCGTCACCCGCTGTCAAGGACGCCTTCGGCGCCGCTGCGCGGTCGCTTCGCGATCCTTGACAGCGGGTCCCTGACGACGGGCACGACGGCGCGGAGTCGGCACGGGCTTCGCCCGCGCCGCCGCTTCGCGGCCGCCACCAAAACCCGCTCTGACCTGCGGATATATTCGAAAATATGTTTCCGGAACGATTCGAACAGGTGTATGATCGAGGTAGTTGATCAAGCTCTATCTCGGGAGTGTCGATGACCGCGGAACAGGTGCCTTGCCACCCGATCCTCCGCTGCGCCCGAGACCTCGAGAAGGCCTTGAGGTTGGTCGCGGAGATGCCGGCGGACTACCTGCGCACCCGCGACAAGGAAGAAGCCCTCACCACGCTTGCGCGGGCCGAAGCCGAGCTGACCGAGCTGCGCCTCCGCATCCTGGTCACCGCATCGGACGTCGCGGAGGAGCACGCCGCCCGCGACGCTGGCACCTGGTACGCCCACGCCACCCGTGTCAGCGCGCAGGCGGCGCGTGCTGACCTCCACCTCGCCACCGATCTCCAAGCCCACCCCCTGACTGCCGCCGCGATGAGGGCCGGGGACGTCAACACCGCCCAAGCACGCGTCATCATCCGCGCGGTCGACAAGCTGTCCGACGAGGTCGACGACCTCACGCGGGCCCGTGCCGAGAAGCACCTCATTGAGCTTGCTGCCACCCACGACCCGCGCGACCTGCAGGTGCTGGGCACGAAGATCCTCGAGGTCGTCGCACCCGCCATCGCCGAGGCCGAGCTAGGCAAAGCGTTGGAGCGTGAAGAGCAGGCCGCCCGGGACAAGTGCTCGGTGAAGATGCAGCGCCGCGGGGATGGCACCACCAAGATCACGGCGTTGGTGCCGGACTCGATCGCGGAACGTTTGACCACGTATCTCGATGCGGAGGACTCACCGCGCGTCACCAAGAGCCGCAGCAGGGGTGAGGCGTTCTGCCGGCTGCTGGAGGTCCTCGACCCGAGCCGGCTTCCCGACCACGGTGGCGACGCCACGGCCGTGGTCGTGACGATCCCGCTCGAGAACCTCCTCAACGACCTCGGATCGGCGATGCTCGGCTCCACCGTGATCTCCGCCTCCGAGGCCCGGCGACTCGCGTGCACCGCGAAGATCATTCCCGCCGTCCTCGGTGGGAAGTCCGAACTCCTGGACCTCGGCAGGGCACAGCGGTTCTACACCGCCGCTCTGCGTAAGGCCATGCGGCTCCGCGACGGCCGTTGCCGGGCAGAAGGATGTTCGATCCCGGCCACCTGGTGCGAGGCACATCATCTGAAGCCCTGGGCCGAGGGCGGGAAGACCGACCTGGCCGACGGCGTCCTGCTCTGCTCCCACCACCACCATCGCGCCCACGACAGCCGGTACTCGATGACGAGACTGGCGTCGGGTGACTGGCGGTTCCACCGCAGGACCTGAGGGTCGGCGGTAGACCCCATGGGTCGGGTGACCCATGGGGTCTAGCGAAGCGACCACCACCTCGTGGCGGCCGCGAAGCGGCGGCGCGGGCGAAGCCCGTGCCGACTCCGCGCCGACCAGCCGACCGGTAAGGACCCGCGGTCAAGGCCGGCCGAAGGCCGCCGCGCAGCGGTGCGAGCGCAGCGAGCAGCCTTGACGGCGGG
>DATFHM010000200.1:0-9786 GCA_035248385.1 Nocardioides sp.
CGGCGACTCGGTCACCAGCCCCATGCAGGGCACCATCGTCAAGGTCGCCGTCGAGGAGGGCCAGGAGGTCGCCGAGGGCGACGTCGTGGTCGTCATGGAGGCCATGAAGATGGAGCAGCCCCTCAAGGCCCACAAGGCCGGCGTCGTCACCGGCCTCAAGGCCGAGGTCGGCGCCACCGTCACCAACGGCGAGGTCATCTGCGAGCTCAAGTAGCCAGCTCAGGCCGAGGGGCGTTCCGTCGTACGACGGGGCGCCCCTCACCGTTTTCGGGGTGCCACCACCCTTCCGGCACCCCGCGCCGTGCGGGACTCTGCACGTATGGGCACCCGCATCCGTCGTACCGCACTCACGCTCGCCGCGGCCGTCATGCTGGCCGCGGCCGTCACACGGCCTGCCACCGCCGCGACCTGGGCGCACGCCGACGCGGCAGGCGACGTGATCTATGGGACGCCGCCGGACCTCGTCCCGGTTGCGGCCCCTGAGGACGCCCGCGACGACATCGTGCGGTTCCGGGTCGCGCACCTGGCGCGGCAGGTCGCCGTCCGGCTGACGCTGCGGGGCCTCCCGCGTCCGTCACGCTTCCTGCAGGTCGCCGTCACCACACCGGCCCACCGCTACGTCGTGAGCTCGCAGGGAGCGTCCGCCGAGGTCCTGCGAGTGGACGGCGGACCTCGGGTCGTCTGCCACATCCCTCCTGCGACGCTCGACAGTGCTCACCTCCGGCTGCAGCTGGTCGTTCCCCGCACCTGCCTGGGCAGGCCCCGCTGGGTGAGGGTCGGCGCACAGCTCGTGAACGAGCGGACGGTGGACGGCGCCCTGCGGGTCTACCGTGACGACGCCCTGCGGACCGGTATCGGCAGGACGCTGGCCCTGTCGCCGCGGATCGCACGCGGCTGACCCCAGCACCGACATAGGGTCGCGGCGTGAGCTCCGACCTCCGCGACCCCGCCCACCGGGTCAGCCCGCGCGCCCGCACCCTCTGGATCGCCGAGGGGGCGATCGTCGGTGTCGCGCTGACCGTGGCGGCGATCGTGGTGGTGGCGGTCTGGCTCGACCACGCGTGGGGCTGGGCGATCGTCGCCCTGGTGGCACTGCTCGGCGCGCTCCAGGCGATCGGCATCCCGATCTGGCGCTACCGGGTGCACCGCTGGGAGGCCTCGGAGACGGCGGTCTACACCCAGCGCGGGTGGTGGGCGCGGGAGCGACGCATCGCGCCGATGTCGCGGGTCCAGACCGTCGACCTCGCCCAGGGGCCGCTGGCCCGGCTGTTCGGCCTGGCGACGGTGACCGTCACGACCGCCTCGGCCGCCGGCGCGCTGCGGATCGAGGGCCTGGACCGGGACGTGGCGCTGCGCCTCGTCGACGACCTGACCCGCAAGGCCGACCTGGTCGAGGGCGACGCGACGTGACCGCGCAGCCCCTCGGTGAGCCGGCCTGGGAGCGCCTCGACCCGCGGATGCTGCTGGTCCACCCGATCAGGGAGGTCGGCCGGTTCGTGCCGGTCCTGCTCGGTCTGCTCGTCACCGGCCGGCTGACGGACGGGCCGTGGGCGCTGCTGGGTGTCGGGCTCCCGGTGTCGCTGGGGGTCGTGCGCTACTTCACCACCCGCTACCGGGTCACCACCGACCGCGTCGAGCTCAGCCACGGGCTCCTGGCCCGGCACCGGCTCTCCACCCCGATCGACCGGGTCCGCACCGTCGACCTGACCGCCACGCCCATCCACCGGGTCCTCGGGCTCGCGGCCCTCGTGGTCGGCACCGGGAGCGTCGCGACCGGCGAGGACAACCGCATCAAGCTCGACTCGCTCCCCCGCGAGCAGGCCGCGGACCTGCGCCGCCGCCTGCTCGAGGCGCCGCACGCCGATGGGGTGATCGCCCAGCCGCTCGCCCCCACCGAGACCGTGGTGGCCCGCTTCGAGCCGCGCTGGCTCTGGTACGCGCCCTTCACCAGCACCGTGCTGGTCGCCATCGGCGCGGTGTTCGGCGCCGTGTCGCCGTACCTGGGCCAGATCGACCTCAGCCACGACCGGCTCGAGCGGATCAAGCCGCTGCTCATCACCTTGGCCGTGGCGGCGCCCCTCCTCCTGGTCCTGCTGTACGTCGCCGCGTACCTGGTCACCAACGGCGGGTTCCTGCTGACCCGGCGTGCCGAGACCTGGCACGTGAGCCGCGGACTGGTCACGCACCGCGAGACCAGCATCGACGCCGACCGGCTCGCGGGCGTCGGCATCGGCGAGGCCCTCCCGCTCCGGCTCGCGCGCGGCCGGCGGCTCAAGGCGATCGTCACCGGCCTGCGCCGCAGCCAGGAGAGCTCGACGACGCTGCTCCCGCCCACGCCCCGGCGTACGACGCTCACGGCCGCGGCCGCCCTGGTCGGCTCCGAGGCCGCCGTGACCGGCCCCCTGCTCGCGCACGGGCCGCGCGCGACCACCCGTCGCTACACGCGAGCGCTGATGGCGGCCGCCCCGGTCGTGGCCGGCACCGCGATCGCGGTCGTCGCCGGCGCACCGGCGGCTCTCGGCGCTCTCGGCCTCGCCGCCGTGGTCCTCGCGATCGGGCTCGCGGCGGACCGGGCGCGCAGCCTCGGCCACGCCCACCTCGAGGGCCACGTGGTGATGCGGTCGGGGTCGCTCACCCGGCGACGGGAGATCCTCGGCGACAGCCACGTGATCGGCTGGAACCTGCGCGCCACCTGGTTCCAGCGGCGCGTCGGCCTCGTCACCGTCGCGGCGACCACGGCGGGCGGCGGCGGCCGGATCGAGGTCAGGGACGTGCCCGCCGCCGACGCGGTCGCCCTCGCCCGGGCGGCGACCCCGGGGCTGCTCGAGGAGTTCCTGGCAGGCTGAGCGCGTGAGCATCGCGGACGGCAGCTACGCGCCCCACCCCGACGGCCACCCGGACCCCGGCGAGATCTGCTGGGGCTGGGTGCCCTACGAGGACGACCCGGCCCAGGGCAAGGACCGGCCGGTGCTCGTGATCGGGTCGGAGCCCGGCCCCGACGGCGTACCCCTGCTGCACTGCCTGGTGCTGACCAGCAAGGACCACGACCGGGACGCCGCCCAGGAGGCGCGCGTCGGGCGGTTCTGGATGGACGTCGGCACGGGCGCGTGGGACGCGCAGCACCGCCCCAGCGAGGTCCGGCTCAACCGGCTCGTGCTCCTCCGCGCCGACGCGGTACGCCGGGAGGGCGCCGCGCTCCCCCGCGCGATCTACGACGCGGTGCTGGCCGCACGGGCGCCGTACGCCTGAGCCGGGCTCAGGCCTCGCAGCGCCGCTTGACCTCGGTCCCGCAGATGTCAGCGCCGGCACCGCCGTCGCCGAGGTCGCGACCCGGGCCGCCGAGCAGCAGGTCGTTCCCGCCACGGCCGAGCAGGGTGTCGTTGCCCGCGCCGCCGGCCAGGTAGTCGCCCTGGCCCGAGCCGGAGATCCGGTCGGCGTGCGCCGTCCCCTGGACCACCGTGATCCGGCGCAGGCCGATCGAGTGGGTGCCGAAGGTGGCGGTGCCGGCCGCGAGGTCGACGCGCACGCCGACCCGGAGCCCCTGGAAGGTGATCTGGTTGATGCCGTCGCCGCCGTCCACCACGCCGGAGGCCTTGACCGAGCGGATGCCGAAGGTGTCGACGTCGGCATCGCCGTACGCCGTGCCGCCTCCCGTCCCGAGCTTGATCAGGTCCCGTCCGGCGTCGCCGTGCACCACGGCACCGCGGGAGAGGTTGATGTTGTCGGCACCCGTGCCGCCCGACCCCGTCCCGCCGACGACCACGAGGACGTCGTCGCCGGCACCACCGCTGACCTGGCTCTTGCGACCGATGAGCACGTCGTTGCCGCCGTTGCCGGTCAGGACGTCAGCACCGCCACCGCCGCTGAACCAGTCGGCCTCGTCGCCGCCGGTCATCGTGTCGGCGAACGGGCTTCCGGTGATCCGCTCGACCCCGCGGTAGGTGTCCGTGCCGTCGCCGGTCACGGTGGCGGCGGCACCGTCGACGGTCACCGCCTTCGGCGAGAGCACGTAGGTCAGCAGGTCGGTGCCGCCGCCGCCGCCGAACTTCTCGTCACCGGAGGCGTCGGCGAGCACGTCGTTGCCCTTGCCACCGAGGACGGTGTCCGGGCCCCCGTTGCCGTTGAGCGCGTCGCGTCCCGCGCCGCCGTCGAGCAGGTCGCGGTAGCTGGTCTGCGCGCTGCCGATCAGGCGGTCGTTGCCGTTGCCACCGCACACCAGGTCGCCCGTGGCGGTCCCGCCGAGCAGGTTGACCCCGAGGTGGCCGTGGAAGACGTCGTTGCCGTCACCCAGCCAGTAGACGCCGGGCGTCGAGGTCCCGTTGACCACGTCCCGCCCCGCCGTCCCGACGTAGGTCGCGACCTTCCCGTGGCAGTACTTGGTCGTCGCGGCGTGCGCCGGCGAGGTGGCGACGACGGCGAGGGCGGGTACGGCGAGCAGCAGGGCGATCTGGGGGCGCATGACCTCGTCAACGAGGGCGCGGCCCCGATGTCACCCTCGATCAGCTCGCAACCTGCTGGAACTGCGTGGACTTCAGCCCGAAGAGCGTCTTGAACCGGTCGCCGGTCACGGTCACGTTCCCCAGGCTCCCGACGACCTGGATCGTCTGGATCCGGCCCCCGAGCGCGCCGTGGCCGTCGCGCACGATCGTCCCGAAGCCCTGGAAGTCGCCGATCGCGGGGAAGGCCTTCTCGATCGCGGTCGCCTGCACGGTCGCCTTCCAGGTGTACTTGTCGTAGGTGTCCTGCTGGGCGATGAGGTAGGGGTAGTCGCCGGCGACCGTCCACCCGCCGTCGCTGGCCGAGAACTCGGTGAACGCGGGCGTCCCGCCGTAGGTCAGGATCCGGCCCGCGGTCGCCTTCACGGCGGCGTCGGAGTCGGGGTACTCGGCGTCGGCGCCGCCGTACACCTGGCAGGCGGTGGTGTCGCAGATCTGGTAGAGCGCGGAGAGCGGCCGCTGCTGCCGGTAGGCGGCGTAGGTGCGCGCCGCGACCGCCTGCGCCTGCACGGCGGCCGGCTTCCACAGCGCGGGCATCTCCCGCGGGACCACCCCGCGCAGGTACGTCTCCATCGAGACCACGTTGACCGTGACGCGGGTCCTGGTCCCGGCCGAACGCAGCACGCCCCGGTAGCTGCTCGAGCCGCCCGGGTAGTACAGCCGCATCACGGCACCGCCGGCGGCGAACTGCGCCTGCCCGCGGACCGTCCGCACGACGTGCCAGGCGCCGGTGAACACCAGCAGCCGGCTGGACGCGCCGCCGTACACGGGGACGATCTTCCAGCGGCGGGCTCCGGAGTGCCTCAGGTTCCAGGTCCGTCCGGTCCGCAGCGCGCGCAGGGTCAGTCCGGTGCGATCCCCCACCACGACGGCGGAGGTGGTGTTCTCGGTGATGTGGACCGAGATGTTGCGGGTGGTCGTCCCCCACCGCGTGCCCGGGTAGTAGAAGTCGATGATCTGGCGGTAGGTCTGTCCCGCGAGGGCGCGCCCCTGGGCGCCGTACTGCGACATCCCCCGGCCGTGCCCGTAGCCGGCGCCCTGGAGGGCCACCGAGGTCGGGCCGGTCGCGGCGTACGCCGAGGAGCCCACCAGCGATGCCCCGAGAGCGGTCGCGACGGCCAGGACGAGGGCGATGACGGTCCGACGCATCCGTCGAGGTTAGCCAGACGGAGCAAGGCGAATTCAACCCACAGGGCCGCTCACTCTAGGATTTGTGCCCATGAGCGACACCCAGGAGACACCGGCACCGGACACCACCGCGGCGAACAGCCCCGCGGTGGCGGTACCCGAGAAGCCGGCCCTGGAGGGCCTGGAGGAGAAGTGGGCGGCCCGCTGGAAGGCCGACGCGACGTACAAGTTCGACCGGACCCAGCCCCGGGAGAACGTCTACGCCATCGACACCCCGCCGCCCACGGTCAGCGGGAGCCTCCACGTCGGCCACGTCTTCTCCTACACGCACACCGACGTCATCGCCCGCTACCAGCGGATGACGGGCAAGTCGGTCTTCTACCCGATGGGCTGGGACGACAACGGCCTGCCCACCGAGCGCCGCGTCCAGAACTACTTCGGCGTGCGCTGCGACCCGTCGCTCCCCTACGACGCGTCCTTCGAGCCGCCGGAGAAGCCGGACCCGAAGAAGCAGATCCCGATCTCGCGCCCGAACTTCATCGAGCTGTGCGAGCGCCTCGTCGAGCAGGACGAGAAGGTCTTCGAGGAGCTGTGGCGCACGCTCGGCCTCTCGGTCGACTGGGACACGACGTACACGACCATCGGCAAGCACGCCCAGGCCGTCTCCCAGCGGGCCTTCCTGCGCAACCTCGCGCGCAGCGAGGCCTACCTGCAGGAGGCGCCGACCCTGTGGGACGTCACCTTCCAGACCGCGGTCGCGCAGGCCGAGCTCGAGGCGCGTGACTACCCGGGCGCCTACCACCGCGTCGGCTACACCCGCCCCGACGGCTCCAAGGTGTACGTCGAGACGACGCGACCCGAGCTGATCGCCAGCGCCGTCGCCCTCATCGCGCACCCCGACGACGAGCGCTACCAGGAGCTCTTCGGCACCACCGTCACCTCGCCGGTCTTCGGCGTGGAGATCCCGGTCCTCGCGCACGCCGCCGCCGAGAAGGACAAGGGCGCCGGCATCGCGATGTGCTGCACCTTCGGTGACCTCACCGACGTCCAGTGGTGGCGCGAGCTGCAGCTCCCGGTCCGCACGGTCATCGGCCGCGACGGCCGCTTCCTGCGTGACACCCCGGAGTGGCTGAGCTCGGAGCAGGCGTCGGCGGCGTACGAGGACCTCAAGGGGCTCACCGTCCACTCCGCCCGTGAGGCGACCGTGGCCAAGCTCCGCGAGACCGGCGACCTGGACGGCGACCCGAAGCCGACCCAGCGGATGGCGAACTTCTACGAGAAGGGCGACAAGCCGCTCGAGATCGTCTCGACGCGCCAGTGGTACCTCAAGAACGGCGGCCGCGACGCGGCCACCCGCGACGCCATGCTGGCCCGCGGCGCCGAGATCGACTGGATCCCGGCCCACATGAAGCACCGCTTCGACAACTGGGTCGGCGGCCTCAACGGTGACTGGCTGATCAGCCGCCAGCGCTTCTTCGGCATCCCGTTCCCGGTCTGGTACCCCCTGGACGCCGACGGCGAGCCGGACTACACCCGGCTGCTGCTGCCCACCGAGGAGCAGCTGCCCATCGACCCGTCGACCACCGCGCCCGCGGGCTACACCGAGGAACAGCGCGGCCAGGCCGGCGGCTTCATCGGCGACCCGGACGTCATGGACACCTGGGCGACCTCCTCGCTCACCCCGCACATCGCCGGCGGTTGGTCCACCGACGAGGACCTCTGGCAGCGCGTCTTCCCGATGGACCTGTGCACCCACGCGCACGACATCATCCGCACCTGGCTGTTCTCCCGCGTCGTCCGCGCGCACTTCGAGAACCACGCCGTCCCGTGGTCGCACGCGATGATCTCCGGCTTCATCGTCGACCCGGACCGCAAGAAGATGTCCAAGTCCAAGGGCAACGTCGTGGTCCCCAACGAGATCCTCGACAAGTACGGCGCCGACGCCGTCCGCTGGCGCGCGGCCATCGCCCGCCCCGGCCTGGACTCGCCCTTCGACGAGACCCAGATGAAGGTCGGCCGCCGGCTGGCCATGAAGGTCCTCAACGCGTCGAACTTCGTGCTCGGCCGGGTGGGTGCCTCGACGTACTCCCCCGCCACGGTCAGCGAGCCCGTCGACGTCGCGCTGATCGGCCGTCTCGCGGGCGTGATCCGCAAGGCGACCGATGCGTTCGACGCCTACGACTACACGACCGCGCTCGAGGTCGCCGAGAAGTTCTTCTGGGAGTTCTGCGACGACTACGTGGAGCTCGTCAAGGAGCGCGCGTACGACGCCGAGGGCGGTCTCGCCTCGGACTCCGCCCGCGCGACCCTGGCGTTCGCGCTCCAGGTCCAGCTCCGGCTGCTCGCCCCGTTCCTGCCGTACGTGACCGAGGAGGTCTGGTCCTGGTGGCAGCCGGGGTCGGTGCACCTCGCGTCCTGGCCGGTCGTCTCCGAGCTCGGCTCGGCGGCCGCCGCGGACGGTCACGCGATCGACGCCATCGCCGCCGCCCTGTCGGGCATCCGTGGCGCCAAGTCGCAGGCCAAGGTCAAGATGCGTGCCCCGCTCGCCAAGGTCGAGGTCACCGGTCCCGCGAAGCTCGTCAAGGACGCCGAGTCGGCGGCCGACGACCTGCGCCGGGCCGGCAATGTCATCGGTGACCTGGTGTTCACGGTCGCCGAGGACGCCACCGAGCTGACCGTCGTCGCCGAGGTCGCGCCCGAAGAGGCTCCGGCCGGGGCCTGAGCCCTTCCTTACCTTCGCCGGAACCGCCTCCGGGCGGTCCGGCGAGGTCCTACCGTCGGTGCATGAGCACACGGTGGAGGTTCCCCACGGCTGCTGTCGCCCTGGTGCTGCTGGGCGCCGGGCTGGGGTCCGCCCCGGCCCACGCGACCACGCCCGTCCCCACCGCGATCTACCTGGCGGTGAGCGTCGACGGCCCGATCCCGAGGGCGGGCAGCCAGCTGACCCTGCCCGGCGCGCTGGTCCGGAAGGACACCTCGGCGGGCGTCGCCGGCGTCCCGGTGACGGTCGAGGTCCGGCAGTACGGCGAGGCCGCCTTCCACGCGATCCGGACGGTCACGACCGGGAGCAACGGGTTCTTCACCGCGACCTACACCCCGCGCCACTCGTTCAGCTACCGCTTCGTCTTCGCCGGCGACGCCACCTACGGCGCGTCCTCCGCGGGGAGCGGCGAGCGCGTCTCACCGCGGGTGAGCATCTGGCTGGCGTCGTACGACGTCCCCCGCGGCGGCCGGGTCGTCGCCCACGGCCGCACCGGCCCCAACCGTGCCGGCCACCTGGTCCGGCTCTACCGGGGTCAGACGACCCGGGGCGGCTTCGGACCGTCGTACCCGGCCCCGGTGCTGCTGGCCAGCGGCCGGGTGCACGCCGACGGCAGCTACCGCCTGGTCGGGCACGCCCGCTGGACGGGTGGCCGCCGCGTCTTCGTGCAGGTCGGCGGGGGCGGCGGCAACACGGTCGGCTGGTCGCGCTACCGCTGGCTCACGGCGCGCTGACCCGCGAAGCGGCTACGCGGTCTTCTTCTTCGGCTTGCGGAGGACCAGCGTCGGCTCGGCCTCCTCGTCGACCACCTCACGGGTGACGATGACCTTCTCGACGTCGCCGCGGGAGGGCACGTCGTACATCGAGTAGAGCAGGGACTCCTCGATGATCGCGCGCAGGCCGCGGGCGCCGGTCTTGCGCTCCAGCGCCTTGTCGGCGATCGCGTTGATGGCGTCCTCGCTGAACTCCAGCTCGACACCGTCGAGCTCGAAGAGCTTCTGGTACTGCTTGACGAGCGCGTTGCGCGGCTCGGTCAGGATCTCGACCAGCGCGGCGCGGTCCAGCTTGTTGACGCTCGCGATCATCGGCAGCCGGCCGATGAACTCGGGGATCAGGCCGAACTTGGTGAGGTCCTCGGGCCGCACGAGGGCCAGGAGGTCCTCGGCGTCCTTCTCGGCCTGGCCGTTGACCTCAGCGGTGAAGCCCAGGGTCTTCTTGCCGACCCGCTGCTCGATGATGTGCTCCAGACCGGCGAAGGCGCCGCCGACCACGAACAGGATGTTCGTGGTGTCGATCTGGATGAACTCCTGGTGCGGGTGCTTGCGGCCGCCCTGCGGCGGGACCGAGGCGGTGGTGCCCTCGATGATCTTCAGCAGCGCCTGCTGCACGCCTTCACCGGAC
>DATFHM010000201.1:0-2134 GCA_035248385.1 Nocardioides sp.
TCGGGTCCCCGAACACGCTCCACGGTCTCGTCACCGACTTCTCCGAGCTGGCCTGGGAGCTCGTCGACGCCTTCTGGCCGGGCGCGCTCACGCTCGTCGCCAAGCACCAGCCGTCCCTGCAGTGGGACCTGGGGGACACCCGGGGCACGGTCGCCATCCGGATGCCGCTGCACCCGGTCGCCATCGAGCTGCTGACCGAGGTCGGCCCCATGGCCGTGTCCTCGGCGAACCTGACCGGCCACCCCGCCCCCGAGGACTGCGACGCCGCGCAGGAGATGCTCGGCGACTCGGTCTCCGTGTACCTCGACGGCGGCCCGACCCCCGGCAACGTCCCGTCCTCCATCGTCGACGTCACCGGCTCGGTGCCGGTGCTGCTGCGCGAGGGCGCGATCTCGCCGGACGAGCTGCGGAAGGTCGTACCCGACCTCGAGGTGGCGAATTGACGGCCCCTGACGCGGGGCGTGGCATAGGCAACGGGGAAGAGACGGGGAACCTGTTCGACCAGGGCCTCCCCATGACCAACTTCCGCATCCTCCACGTCAGCACCGGCAACGTGTGCCGCTCGCCGATCACCGAGCGGCTGACCCGCCATGCCCTGGCGGCCCGGCTCGGCGACCCCCTGTGGGGCGGGCTGATCGTGGAGAGCGCGGGCACCTGGGGCCACGAGGGCGCGCCCATGGAGGCCAACGCGGAGGCCGTCCTCGCGGACTTCGGCGCGGACGCCTCCGGCTTCATGGGCCGCGAACTCCTCGACGAGCACGTCATCATGGCCGACCTCGTCCTGACGGCGACCCGCGACCACCGCGCCCAGGTCATCTCCATGGGCCACTCGGCGGGCCTGCGCACCTTCACCCTGAAGGAGTTCACCCGCCTGGTACGGGCGATAGACCCGGCGACCCTGCCGCCGCTGGAGGACGGCGTGGTGGCACGCGCGCGTGCGCTGGTCCGGGCTGCGGCGGCTCTACGCGGGTGGCTCCTGGCCCCGACCGCCGAGGCGGACGAGGTGTACGACCCGTACGGAGCCCCGCTGACCTTCTTCCGGTCCATCGGGGAGGAGATACACCAGGCGCTGGATCCGGTGGTGACGGCGCTGACGGGAGTGCCTGCGCGCGCCTGACGCGGGACACGGCGAGAGCGGGCCCCGGTCGTCACAGTGCTCACCGGTGTACCTGCGAAGGCGTAACAACCGAGCACCTCACCGGCACCGGGCCTACATTGGTCGTACGTCACCGTCGACGCCCCCGGAGCCCATCATGCCGGTCACTCATACCCTCGAGGCCGATGTCCTGCGCCGGCAGGACCCCGAGCTGGCCGAGATCCTGCTCGGTGAGCGCGACCGGCAGTCGACGACGCTGCAGCTCATCGCCGCCGAGAACTTCTCCTCGCCCGCGGTGCTGGCCGCGCTCGGCTCGCCCCTGGCCAACAAGTACGCCGAGGGGTACCCGGGCGCCCGCCACCACGGCGGCTGCGAGATCGTCGACGTCGCCGAGCGGCTCGCCGTGGACCGCGCGAAGGCCCTGTTCGGCGCCGAGCACGCCAACGTGCAGTCGCACTCCGGGTCTTCGGCCGTCCTCGCCGCGTACGCGGCACTGCTGCGGCCCGGCGACACCGTCCTCGCCCTCGGCCTCCCGTACGGCGGCCACCTCACGCACGGCTCACCCGCCAACTTCTCCGGCCGCTGGTTCGACTTCGTCGGCTACGGCGTCGACGCCGAGACCGGGCTCATCGACTACGACCAGGTGCGCACCCCGGCCCGTACACACCGCCCCAAGGCGATCGTGTGCGGTTCCATCGCCTATCCCCGGCACATCGACTACGCCCTCTTCCGTGAGGTCGCCGACGAGGTCGGGGCGTATCTCATCGCCGACGCCGCCCACCCCATCGGGCTCGTCGCCGGGGGAGCGGCGCCCAGCCCGGTGCCGTACGCCGACGTGGTCTGCGCGACCACGCACAAGGTGCTGCGCGGGCCGCGCGGCGGGATGATCCTGTGCGGCGCCGAGCTCGCCGAGCGGGTCGACCGGGCGGTCTTCCCGTTCACCCAGGGCGGCGCGCAGATGCACACCATCGCCGCCAAGGCCGTCGCGTTCGGCGAGGCGGCAACCCCGGCGTTCAGGTTGTACGCCCATCAGGTGGT
>DATFHM010000202.1:0-7404 GCA_035248385.1 Nocardioides sp.
GGTGATCTCGGCGTCGAAGAAGTCGCGGTGCCACACCCGCGGCCCGTACTTCTTCTCGTAGTCCTTGCGGAACCAGCGGCGGTACTCCTCGTCGGCCAGCAGCGCGCGCTGCTCGTCGATCCGGTGCGAGAGGTGCAGCGCCGCCGCGCCCGAGCCGAACTCCTCGAAGACCGGCAGCGCGATGCCGTCGGAGTAGACCTCGAAGGGCACCGGCAGGTGCTGGAAGCGGAGGTCGCCGCCGAAGCGGTTCACCGTCCGCGCGATCAGCGGGAAGAGGTGCGCGACCATCGGGATCGCCTTGATGTCGGCCGCCGAGAGCAGGCTGACCTTGAGCGCCGGCTTGCGTCCCCAGCCGCAGCTGCTGAACGCCATCCGCGCGAGGCTCTGCGGCTTCGCGACGTCCGGGCCGCCCTGCAGGGCACGGCCGCGCGCCCGCAGCAGCCGGTTGAGGCGGCGACGCTCCCGGCCCTTCGCGTACGTCGACGGAAGGGTCCGCGAGCGGCACACGTCGCCGTCGAGCTTGTCGAACATCAGCTCCTGGCTCGACATGCCGACGAAGCCCTCGTCGAGCGCGTCAGCCAGGTCGGCCGCCATCCGGTCCAGCTCCTCGGCGCTCGGCCGCACTGACGGATCGGTCGAGCGGGTCAGCCCCATCCGAGCCGACCGGATGTCGGAGTGCCCGATGAAGGCCGCAACGTTCGGGCCGAGCGGCAGCTGCTCGAGCGCGGCGACATACTCGCCGGCGGTGATCCAGGTCTTCAGGTCGGACAGCGCGCCGACGACGTACGGGCGCGGGATCGCCTCGACCCGGCCGAACAGGTCACCGGCGTCCTCGGGGGCGGCGTGCACCGTGGAGAGCGAGCAGGAGCCGAGGAAGGTCGTGGTGATGCCGTGGCGCAGCGACTCCTCGAGGCCCGGCTGGACGAGCACCTCGACGTCGTAGTGGGTGTGGATGTCGACCATGCCCGGGATCACCCAGTGGCCGGTCGCGTCGATGACCTGCGGGCAGCCGGTCGTGTCGAGCGGCTCCTCGCTGACGGTCGCGACGACGCCATCGCGGATGCCGAGGTGGCGGACCGCCGAGGCGGCGCCGGTGCCGTCGAACCACCGGCCGTTGCTCACGATGACGTCGTACATGCCCGCTCCTCGGTGCGATCGGTGTAGTCGTGGTCCCGCGCCCCGCGCGACCAGACCACGTCGTCGGTGGCCAGGCCCTGGGCGCGCAGCTCGCGCTTGAGGACCTTGTTCGTCGCCGTGCTCGGCAGCGCGGCCGCGATCCGCACGTGCCGGGGCCAGGCCTTCGGCGAGAGGTCGGGCTGGGCCGCGAGGAAGTCCGCGAAGCCGGCCTCGGTGAGGGTGGCGTCCGAGCGCAGCACCAGCGCGCACATCAGCTGGTCGCCGACCAGCTCGTCGGCCACGGCGTACACCGCGGCCTGGGAGATCGCGGGGTGGCGCAGCAGGAGCTGCTCGATCGGCGCCGCGGCGAGGTTCTCACCGTCGACCCGCAGCCAGTCGTCGGTGCGGCCGGCGAGGAAGACGAAGCCGTCAGCGTCGCGGTAGGCGAGGTCGCCCGACCAGTACATCCCGCCGTCGAGCCGCTCGGCGGTCGCCCGCTCGTCGTTGTAGTAGCCGCCGAAGAAGCCGGCGCCCTGGGTGTTGACCAGCTCGCCGACGGCCTCGTCGAGGTTGGTGACCCGCCCGTCCGCGTCGTACGTCGCCCGCGGGCACTCGGTCCGCGTGACCCGGTCGTAGACCGCGACCCCGTCGAACGGGACGCCGATCGAGCCGGCCGGCGTCTCCTCGTTGCGGGTGATGATGATGGCGTTCTCGGTGGAGCCGAAGCCGTCCCAGACCGAGCAGCCGAAGCGCTGCGCGAACTCCCGGATGTCGCGGTCGGAGGCCTCGTTCCCGAACGCGAAGCGCAGCGGGTTGTCGGCGTCGTCGGGCCGCTCGGGCGTGGCCAGGACGTAGGCGAGCGGCTTGCCGACGTAGTTGAGGTACGTCGCGCCGTACCGCCGGATGTCGTCGAGGAAGCGGCTCGCGGAGAAGTCGGCCACGGCCAGCGGCGCCCCGGCCGCGGCGCTGACGGCGAAGCTCGCCATCACCGCGTTGCTGTGGAACAGCGGCATCGAGCAGTAGACGACGTCGTCGGTGCCGAGGCCGTACTTGTCGACGAGCACCGACCCCGCCATCACCACCATGAAGTGGGCGACCTGGACGGCCTTGGGCTCGCCGCTCGTGCCCGAGGTGAAGATGAGCATGAAGGTGTCCATCGCGCCGGGCTCGGGGAAGCCGTCGGTCGTCGTGGGTGCGTCGGCGACCTGCTGCTGCCAGCCCGGCCCGTCGGTGTCGACGACCGTCGCTCCGCCGAGGTCGAGGCCCTCGAGCAGAGGCAGGTGGGCGCTGTCGGTGAGCAGGATCCGGCAGTCCGCGCGGCGTACGTCGGACGCGAGCGCCGCCCCCCGCCGGGTCGCGTTGATGCCGACCGTGACGTGCCCACCGATCGCGCCGGCGGCCAGGGCGAGCGCCATCTCCGGGCTGTTCGGGAGGAGCACGCCGACGTGGAGCCTGCTCCCCTCCCCCATCGCGCGCAGGACGTGGGCGCGGGCCGCCGCGCCGGCAACCACCTCGCGCCACGACCAGGTCCGGTCTCCGTGCAGGATCCCGGCGGTGTCGCGGTCGGCGTGCTGGAGCAGCAGGTCGCGGACGGTGTCAGGCATGCGCGGCCACCGGTGCGCTCGCGCCGACGACGCCGACGACGCGGCGGAGGAAGTGCAGGGAGTGCTCGACGGCCGGCTCGTGGAACGGCTTGCCCGCGAACAGGTCGAAGTGGTCGCCCGGGTAGTGCCGCACCTCGGCACGGCCCGCGAACGCCGCCTTCATCGCGGCGTGCTGCGGGGCGCTGCGGTCGAAGTCGGCGACCTGCACCAGCCACGGCACCTCCAGATCGGCCGCCGCCTTGAGCGGCGCCCGTGACCCGAGCTCGAGCACCACGTCGGCCGCGACCTCGTTGCGCCAGGTGGGTCCGGCGATCGCCAGGTAGTCCTCGTAGGCGCCCTCGAGCGTCAGCGCCCCGGCCTCACCGGGACGGGCCACGACCGGCATCATCGCGGGACCGCGGCCGGCCCGTCGGCGTACGGCGCTCGCGAGGCCGCGGCCCGTCGACGCCAGCAGCTGGCCGGTGCTGTGGTGGTGCGTCGCGAGGCGGGCGGCGGCGCGGCCGTCGACCATCGGGACCACCGAGATCACGGCCGCGACGTCGGGCCGGGCTGCGGCGACGGACACCACGTGCCCGCCGGCCAGCGACACGCCCCAGAGCACGACCCGGGACGGGTCGACGCCGGGGAGGGCCTGGGCCGCGTCGATGGCGGCGTGCCAGTCGTCGACCTGGTCGGCGAGCGACACGACCTGCCGCGGGTCTCCGTCGGAGGCGCCGAAGCCGCGGTAGTCGAAGGTGACCGCGTGCAGTCCGGCGGCCGCGAACGCCTCGGCGAACGGGAACAGGCCGGAGTCCTGGGTGCCGGCGAGGCCGTGGCCGAGGACCACCACCGGCGCGCCGTCCGGGCCCGGGAAGTGGGTCGCGGCGCAGCGCACGCCGGCGGAGGAGAAGTCGAAGGGCGTCATCGCGTGCTCCCGTAGATGCTCTGGATCCAGATGTGGGTGATGGCGTCGATGTGCGCTTCGCGCTCGGGCCCGACCCCCAGCGCGTGCCGCTCGACGGCGTGGTCGTTGAGGTCGAGGAGCACCGCGGCCAGGGCACCGGCGTCGACGCCGGCCTGCGCGTGACCGACCGCGCGCTCGCGCTCGATCATCTCCGCGACCATCCCGGCGAACTCGGCCCGTCCGGCGTCCCACAGCTCCCGCACGGCGGGGCTCGTGGCCCGCGCCTCGAGGAGGGCGCGGTAGGTGTGCGGCGTACGGTCCACGGACGCGAACAGGGTCGCGATGACGGTCCGGATCCGCTCCTGGGGGTCGCCCTCGGCCTTCACCAGCAGGTCGGTGGCGTCGGAGGCGTCGTCGTACAGCTCGGCCATCAGCGCCAGGACGGCGGTCGCCTTGCTCTCGAAGTAGAAGTAGAACGCCGAGCGGGTCACGCCGGCCCGCTTGGAGATCTCGGCGACGTTGACCTCCTCCAGCGTGTGCTCGCGGAGCAGGTCGTCGAGGGCCTCGAGCAGGGCGGTACGCCGCTGGTCGCCGCGGTTGACGCTGCGGCGGTCGACCATCCGGGCCCAGAGCCGCTCGTCGCTCATCGCGCCACCCCGGCCGTGGCGCGGGCGATCCCCGCGGGGATCTCCTTGACCCGCAGGTCGTGCTCGTAGAGGAAGTAGTCGAGCTGCTGGGTGTGCCGTGGCCGCTGCACCATGTGCGCGGTGTACTTGTGGGTGTCCTCGTCGATGACCCGCTCCATCTCGGCCTCGCTCGGCGGGGCGTAGCGGCCGACCAGCCAGGCCGCCACGAGGCGGGTCTGGCACTCGACGAACGGGAATAGCGTCGGTGTGGACTGGGCGAAGCCGATGAACGCGACGTCGTCGAAGCCGGGCTTGAAGATCCGCTTGTAGAGGCGGATGTGGTTCTCCGGCGCGCTGATCACGTCCTCGTCGAAGAACGGGAAGGTGATGTTGTAGCCGGTCGCGTGGATGACCACGTCGAAGTCCTCGGCGGTGCCGTCCTCGAAGTGCACGGTGGAGCCGTCGAAGCGCGCGATGTCGCCCTTCGCCCGCAGGTCGCCGGAGCCGAGCCGCAGCGGCAGCTCGACCGACTGGGTCGGGTGCGCCTCGAAGAACTTGTGGTTCGGGGTCGGGAGGCCGTAGTCCTCGGGCCGGCCGGCCGTCATCGGCTGCATGACCTGGACGAACTTGCGCTGCCACGCGAACGGGATGTGCGGCGAGGTCCGGTAGTACTTGTCCGCGGGCTTGCCGGCGAAGTACTTCGGCACGATCCAGGCGCTTGAGCGCGTGGAGATGACGACCTCGTTGTCGAGGGTCTTGCTGGAGAGCTCGACCGCGATGTCGGCCGCGCTGTTGCCCAGGCCGATGATCAGGATCCGCTTGCCGGTGAGGTCGTGCGGCGTGCGCGGGTCGATGTAGGCGTGCGAGTGCATCGTCAGACCGGTGAACTCACCGGGCTTCTCGGCGAAGCGCGGGTCCCAGTGGTGGCCGTTGGCGACCAGGAGCACGTCGAAGCGACGTACGCCGGTGCGTTGGGTCTCCAGCTCCCACCCACCCCCCTCGGGAAGCCGACGGGCGTGCACGACGCCGTTCTCGAACTCGATGTTTCTGCGGATGTCGAAGGCGTCGGCGTAGGCGTCGAGGTAGTCCTTCACCTGGGTGTGGTGCGGGAAGTCCGGGTACTCCTCGGGCATCGGGAAGTCCTTGAAGGACAGCTGGTGCTTCGAGGTGTCGATGTGCAGCGAGCGGTAGGCGCTGCTGTGGCCGTTCGGGTTGCCGAAGGCCCAGTTGCCGCCGACCCGGTCCGAGGACTCGAAGGTCGCGAACTCGACCCCGTAGTCGGCCAGCATCTTGCTCATCGTCAGGCCGCTGATGCCGGCTCCGATGACAGCGACGGTGGGTCGGTCCATCCGACGTGCTCCTTGACAAGAGGGGGTGATGGGCGTCACGTTAGGGCTGCCATTTGACACATGTCAACAGATTCAGACGAATGTCAGGAGCGGTCATGCAGGGAGCGGTCGTCATCGGAGGCGCGTCCGGGATCGGGGCGGCCACCGCCCGGGTGCTGCGCGCCGCGGGCCACGAGGTGGTCGTCGCCGACCTGCCCGGGACCGGCGCCGACGTGGACGTCGACGTCACCGACGAGGCCTCGGTGGAGGCGCTGTTCGAGGGCGTCGTGGCGTCGTCGGGCGGCTTCCGGGGGGTCGTCAATTGCGCCGGCGTCAGCACGCTCTCCCGGGTCGTCAACCACGACGCGACCGAGTGGCGCCGGATCGTCGAGGTCTGCCTGGCCGGCGCCTTCCTGGTCCTCAAGCACGCCGGCCGACGGGTCGCCGACGGCGGCTCGCTGGTGTCGCTGTCCTCGCTCAACGCGCGCCAGCCCGGGACCGGCCTGGCGGCGTACTGCGCGGCCAAGGCGGGCCTCGTCGCCCTCACCGAGGTGACCGCGCTGGAGCTCGGGGCGCGCGGCGTACGGGTCAACGCGGTGGCGCCCGGCCTGGTCGTCACGCCCCTGACCGCGCCGGCGATGGACATCCCCGGCGTGCGCGACGACTACCTCGAGAACACCGCCCTGGGCCGCTCCGGCGAGCCCGAGGAGATCGCCGAGGCGATCGCGTTCCTGCTCTCGGACAGGTCCCGCTGGATCACCGGCGAGACCCTCGACATCAACGGCGGCGCGCACCTGCGGCGCTACCCCGACCTGGTCGGGCTCGTCGAGAAGGCGTTCGCATGACGACCGCGCTGGTCACCGGCGGCGGCTCCGGCATCGGCGCCGCCCTGGTGCGCGCGCTCGTCGCCGAGGGGGCGTACGTCGTCTGCGCCGACCTGGACCTCGAAGCAGCGACCCGCGTCGCCAGGGACGCCGCCGGCGGCGGGACGGCCGTCGCACGGCAGGTGGACGTCACCTCGGCCGAGTCGGTGCGGGCGGCTGTCGAGGAGGTCGTCGCCGAGCACAGCCGGATCGACCTGGTCTTCAACAACGCCGGCATCACCTTCCTCGGCAACACCGAGGACCTCACGCTCGAGCAGTGGAACGCGATCATCGACGTCAACCTCCGCGGTGTCGTGCACGGCGTGCACGCGGCCTACCCGCGGATGATCGAGCAGGGCGGCGGGCACATCGTGAACACCGCGTCGATGGGCGGGCTGATGGCGGCGGGCCTGATGACGTCGTACGTCACGACCAAGCATGCGGTCGTCGGCCTCTCCCTGGCGCTGCGCACCGAGGCCGCCGCGCACGGCGTCGGCGTGACGGTCGTCTGCCCGGCTGCGGTCGACACCCCGATCCTGGACAAGGGCGAGATCGGCGCCTTCCGCGGCCGCGACTTCTACCTCAAGGGCCAGGGCGTGAAGAAGCCCGTGGACCCAGACGTCCTGGCCCGGCGGATCCTGGCCGCGGTCGAGGCCGACGAGGCGATCGTGGTCGAGCCCCGGCAGGCCCGGATCGCCTGGCGGCTGGGCCGGCTCGCCCCGGTCGCGGTCAACCGGATGGCGACGAAGTTCATCGCGCAGCAGCGGGCCGGGGCTTCCGACGTACCCACCAAGAACGTCGCAAAGTCACCGAAATAGCGACGGAATTGGTGGGTACGACGGGCTACTCGGCAGCCCGCCGCAGGGGGCTGGCCTCCGCGGCGGCGGCGTACGCCTCGGCGGAGTAGAGCAGCCAGGAGTGGCGGCCGGCGGGGGTGCCGGTGGCCCAGCCGCGCAGGTTCGACTCGTACTGGGCGCGCAGCGC
>DATFHM010000203.1:0-20669 GCA_035248385.1 Nocardioides sp.
GGGGGATCGGGTCAGTCGGTGGGGACCGGTGGCGGTCCGCGCGGGGTCTCCGATCCGACGTACGACGAGGTCCCGGGGTTCCCCGTCGTCGGCGTGAGGTGGCTCTCGGGGTCGGCGTCGAGCAGCTCGGCGAGGACCACCGCCAGCCGGGCCCGGGCGCGGCTGCACCGGCTCTTGACCGTCCCGACCGCGCAGTCGAGGATCTCGGCTACCTCGGCCACGGGGTAGCCCTCCATGTCGACGAGCACCACCGCGGCGCGCTGCTCGTCGGGCAGCAGCCGCAGCGCCGCGTGGACCAGGTCGGCGCGTTCCCGGCGTACCGACAGGTCGGCGGGGTCGAGCGCGTCGTCGGCGGTGCGCAGCGACCCGCGGTCGGCGCCACCGAGGTCGTCGAGCTCGTCCGGCAGCGGGTCGGCGCGGCGGACCGCGCGGCGGCGGAGCAGGTCCAGGCAGGCGTTGACGACGACCCGGTGCAGCCAGGTGGTGACCTGCGCGTCGCCGCGGAAGGAGTCGGCGCGCCGGAAGGCGGCGATCATGCCCTCCTGGAGGCCGTCGGCCGCCAGCTCGGCGTCGCCGGTGGTGCGGACGGCCACCGCCCAGAGCCGGTCGCGGTGGCGGGCGAAGAGCTCGCCGAACGCATCGGTGTCACCAGCGACGTGGGCAGCGAGCAGCTCGGCGTCCGTCGCCTCACTGACCACGGACGACCACCTCGGCGATCGATCCGCGGTAGCCGCCGGGGACGGCGGGGAGGCGGGTGAGCCAGACCAGCACGTACTGCCCGGTCGCCGGGCTGGTCAGCGTGAGGTCCAGCGTCGCGCCGGTAGCGGTGCCGCTCGCCGCGGGGTGCCCGGTCGGGGCCGCGGTGGGTCGGTCCGCGGCGACGTACAGCTGGACGGCGGTGGGCTGGCCGGCGAAGCGGATCGACACGTCGCTGACGGTGTGCTCGGCGCCGAGGTCGATCAGCAGG
Organism: Nocardioides sp.; assembly: GCA_035248385.1. Lineage (GTDB taxonomy): Bacteria > Actinomycetota > Actinomycetes > Propionibacteriales > Nocardioidaceae > Nocardioides. The sequence goes on from DATFHM010000203.1 coordinate 968, forward strand.
CCGATGCCGCGGACCAGCGACGGCGGCTTCGGGCCGAGCTGCTGGTCGTAGCGGGCGGTCGTCCACGTGGTCGCCGGGTTGCCGTCCACCGCGCGGGCGGCCTCCGCGGTGTTCGCGTCGGTGCCCCGGAGCGGGTCGAAGCCGGCCGGGCGCAGGTTGGTCAGCGGCGTGGCGGGGTTCGTGACGGCGGTGCTGCTGGTGGTGCTCCTGCTCGAGGACGGCTTGCCGCCGAGCACGGTGCGTCCGCTGCCGAGGTTGAACGCCACCGCGATCGCGAACAGGAGCAGCAGCGCGACCAGGACCCCCAACCCGAGCCGGAGCCAGCTGCGCCCGGGCATGGTCTCGTCGTCGGTGGTGGCACGCTCCAGCTCGGCGTCGTGGTCCCAGGGCCAGTAGCCGACGATGTCGCCGGTCGGCACCGGGCGGTCGAGCGGGTGGTGCGCCTCCGGCGGAGGGGGTACGTCGTCGCGCGGGCGCCGCACCGGCTGGCCCTCGGGCGGGTCGGGCGCGAAGAGCGGACGCTCGGGCGGCTCCTCGAAGGGCGGGGGCGGCGGGGGAGGGGTGCTGCGGGTGCGCAGCCACTCGACCTCGTCGTCGTCGCCGAAGACCGGCAGGCCGGGCTCGGTGGGGAGCTCGGTGACCAGGGGGATGGAGTCGTCGGGCTCGCGGGTCTCGACCACCGCGGTGTCGTCCGCGGTATCGGTGGTGTCGGCGATGGTGGTGTCGGTGGTGTCGTCCACCGTCTCCTCCGCGACCGGGTCCGGGTCCACGTCCTCGATCTCGGGATCCACGATGGGGGCGAGGTCCAGCGGCCGGATCTGGTTGATCGGCAGGACGGTCGTGGCCAGCGCCTCGGTGAGGCCGGTCGGGTCGCCGATGAAGTCGAGCAGCGCCGCGCCGATGGCGCCCGCGGACGAGACGTCGATCGAGGCGGTGGTGACCGAGCTGCGGCGTACCCAGTGCCGGCGACGCAGCTGCGGGTCGGTGGCCTCCGCCGTCGCCCGCCACAGCTCGTCCAGCGGCTTCGGTACGCCGGCGCGCACCTGCCGCGGCGACAGGACCTCGTCCGCGGTACGGGGGGCGGCGGGCACCAGCGAGCTGGACGGACCCGGCCAGGCGCCGGTGAGCGCGCTGTAGAGCAGGCCGCCCAGGTCGCCGAGGTCGGTGGTGAACCGGTCGCCGGGCAGCCCGTGCAGGGCCGCGTCGACGCAGAAGCCGATCAGCCGGACGGCGCCGAACCGGTCGATGAGGACGTTCTCCGGGTTGAGCCGGCCGTGGGCGACGCCCGTGCGGTGGGCGCGGTCGATGGCGTCGGCGATGTCGGCGACCAGCCACGCCGAGCGGCGCGGCCCGAGCGGCCCGTTGTTGGCGAGCAGCAGGTCCAGCGAGGTGCCGGTGCCCCACTCGTTGACGACGTAGCAGAGGCCGTCGCGGGTCTCGGCGTCCAGCACGCGCAGGACCCGGGGGTCCAGGAAGGTCGCGGACGCCTGGGCGGCGGCGATCAGCCCCGCGGCCCGCGGGTCGTCCTCGGCGATGACGTGCAGGGCGACGTACCGCTCCAGGACACGGTCGTGCGCTCGCCAGAACCGCCCGCCGCCGCTCTCGCTGAGGAGGTCGATCAGGCGGTAGCGACCGGCGAGAAGGTCTCCGGGCCGGGTCGACAGCGCCACGTCCTTCATCCTATGCAGACTCCCGAGATCCCGAGGCGCTATCGCCGGGTCAGCCGTCGACCGATGGTGTCGGCCACGTCGGTGAGCTCGGTGAGCCGGAACGGGCCGGCCAGCCAGAGCAGCACGACCCCCAGCACCAGGCCGTCCACGCCGAGCTCGACGGCGGACCAGGGCCACCCCGGTCGCGAGGTCAGCTCCAGCACGGTGTCGTGCCAGATCCGGTCCATCACCCAGGTGACGCCGGCGGCGATGCCCGTGGCCAGGCAGAGGCGCACCACGAAGCCGACCCACTCCCGGACGGCGAGGACGCCGAGGGTGCGGACGAGCACGGTCGTGGAGAGCAGCGCCCCGACGGCGTACGCCGCCGCATAGGCCAGCACCAGCATCGGCGAGGTCTGCTCCGGGTCGGCGAGGTCGACCAGCGTCACCGCCGCGACGATGTTCACGGCCGCGACCACGCACTGGATGTAGAAGACGGTGCGGTTGCGCTCGAGGGCGTAGAAACCGCGCAGGGTCAGGTAGTGGATGGTGAAGAACAGGACCCCGACGCCGAACAGGGCGACCGTCGACTCGTAGCGGGGGTACGTCGTGGCGGTGGCGCCGTGGCCCCACATGACGTGGGCCAGCGGCAGGGCGATCACCGGCAGCACCGCCGCGAACGGTACGACGACGGCCAGCGCCGACCGCATCGTGCTCGACAGCGTGCGGGCCAGCCCCGCGGCGTCGTCGTCCGCGGCCGCGCGGGACAGCCGCGGGAGCACGGCGGTGGCCAGCGACACGGTGATGATCGAGTGCGGGACCTGGGTGACGAGGAAGGCGTTGGAGTAGACGGTGATGCCGGTGCCGTCGCCGCCGGCCGCGGTGCCGCCGGTGGCCAGCCGCGTGACCACGACGTACGCGACCTGGTTGACGATGACGAACAGGACCGTCCACACGCCCAGCCGCAGGGTGTGGCCCAGGCCGGTGCCGCGCCAGTCGAAGCGCGGCCGGATCCGTACGCCGGCGCGGCGCAGGTAGGGCACCAGGATGACGAACTGGGCGGCGATGCCGAGGGTCGAGCCGACGCCGAGCAGCAGCTCCTGGCCCGAGCTGAACCCGCCGTGCTGGGCGGCGGGGCCGGCCGCTCCGTAGTGCCACAGGTAGACGACCAGCACCGCGATCGCGATCACGTTGTTGGCGATCGGCGCCCACATCATCGGGCCGAACCGGCCGCGCGCGTTGAGGATCTGGCCGACCAGCACGAACATCCCGTAGAAGAAGACCTGCGGCAGGCAGTAGCGGGCGAACGCGATCGCCGCGTCGCGCTCGGCGCCCATGCCGGGCACGAAGTACTGGTGCGAGAGCAGCACCCGCATCACCAGCGGCGCCGCGGCCACGAGCAGCACGGTCACCACGGCCAGGAAGCAGCAGGCGAGGGTGACGACGCGGTCGACGTACGCCGTGCCGCCGTCCGCGTCGTTGCGCATGGCACGCACGAGCTGCGGCACCAGCACGGCGTTGAACACGCCGCCGGCCAGCAGGATGTAGAGCATGTTCGGCACCGTGTTGGCCACGGTGAAGATGTCGGCGTGCACGCTGGCACCGAGTGCGGCGGCGAGGAGCGCGGAGCGCAGGAAGCCGCTCACCCGGGAGAAGGCGGTGCCGGCCGCCATGACCGCGCTGTTGGCGAGGATCCCGGACTGCGTGTCGGAGGCAGCGCTCACGCGGTGGCCCCTGCTCGGCGGTCGCGACCCCGGCGGATCCGGCGCACCAGGCGGACCGCGATCGCGAAGAACAGGATCCCGGCGCCGGTACCGAGGATCACCCAGATGACGACACCCACCGAGCCGGACCGGATCGGGACGGTGACCGACGCGCCGATCGGCGTACCGGAGGCGTTCACGACGACCAGGCGCAGGTTGTGCACGCCGGCGCGGCTGGTGTGCGCGTCGAGGCGCACCGAGGCGCGGGAGTGGGCCGCGAGCTCGACGGGGTCGCCCTTGTCGATGCGCGCGCCGGTCGCGTCAGCCGCGACCTGGACCGTCACCGGGACGTCGAGGCTGTTGGTGAGGGTCACCGCGAAGCTGCCCTCGGAGCTCGACAGGGTGACGCTCGGCGGAGCGCTGATGGAGACCCCGGCGAGCTGGGAGTCGATCCAGGAGCGGGACTCCGCGAGCCGGGCGGGCGAGTCGAGGGCCGTGGCCAGCGAGTACGACGTCCCGGCCAGCGCCTCGCCGGTGATCTCGGCCGACATCCGGGCGTTGGCGGCCGCGGTCGACTCGGAGCCGTCCTTGGCCTTCGGGGCGGTGAGGATCGACTGCAGCAGCTGCCCGCGCAGGACCAGCTGCTGCGCCTCGCTCTGCGCGTCCAGCTGGGTCTCGTCGGCCGCGTGCGAGGCCGGGAAGGTCAGGGTGGAGGGCGGGACGGTCGCGGTGCCCTGCGCCAGGACCGTCGCGACGTTGGTGAGGTTCAGCCACGGCTGGTCGAGCTCGGTCCAGAACCCGTTGGCGCCGCCCGCGCCCATCCCGCTGGGGAGCTGGACGACCAGCGGGCGGGTGTCGCCGGACAGCAGCCGGACCGCTGCCTCGGCCAGGATGCGCTGGCGGACGGCGACGCTGTTGAACGGCTGCTCGGGGTCTGGCCCGCCTGCGGCGGCGGCCGTGGAGGTCGCCACGAAGGGGTGCCGGCCGACGGTGCCGCCCGCCACGGGCCGGCGCAGCATCTGGTCACCGACCAGGGCGACGGCGCGGTCGTGCGCGGCGGTCATGCCGGCCGGGTCGAGGTACCCGTCCGGGCTGGCGATGGCGCGCTGGGCCGGGATCTTCCAGCTCGACAGCACGCCCGTCTGGGCGCGCGCCCACGTGTAGAGCTGCTGGGTCGCGCCGGAGTCGAGGAGTGCGGGATCGCCGTACGGGAGGGAGAGCAGCTGCCCGGAGGCGAAGCCGGAACGGGCCTCCTCCAGCCACGTCGTGGCCGCCGTGGCGAGCGGCCCGGCGCTGCCCGAGCCGCTGGTGCCGGTGCCGAGCCCGGTGGGCGAGGCCGAGGGCGAGGTGCTCGCGCCAGGGGTCGGGAGCAGCCGGCCCGGGTTGCCCGCCGCGAGCTGCTGCACGGCGTCCACGACGGCGGGGTCGACCAGCCAGGTCACCGATCGGCCGCCCGCCGCGCGGCCGATGGCGAGCTCGTCGGCGAGGGCTCCGCCGTCCGAGAGCGCCTCGAGCCACCCGGCGGTGTTGCTCAGCCGGCCGTCGCGCTCGTGCTGGATCGGCGCCCGGACCGGTACGACGACGGCCGTGTCCAGCACCGGTGTCTTGCCGGTCACGGGGACGTAGGGCAGGAAGGTGCGCGCCCGCCCGTCGGCGATCGTGTCCCGGGGGCTCGTCTCGCTCTGCCCGATCGCCTGGACCCCGAACCAGTAGACGCCGGCGCGGGGCCGGGCGACGTACTGGCGCAGGACGGACTGCGGGATCCGGATCGTGAAGCGCACCTTCTGGTTCGGCGCGATCGAGGTGATCTCCTGCTTGACCGACTCCTCGACGATCCGTTCACCGACCTGGGTGTCCGCATCGGACGCCGCCCCCTCGGCGAGCTCGGTCGAGGTGGTCAGGGGTGCCGGGCAGGTGCCGTTGGCGACGCAGGCGTCGTCGTCGAGGGTCGGGTAGAGCGCGACCTGGGTCCAGGCCACGTCGTCGGAGTTGCGGACCATGCCGCTCACCACCAGCGGGCCGTGGCGCGGCAGGACGCTGGGGCTGATCCGGTTGATCGAGATCCGCAACGGGTCGGCGTCGTCGGCGTGCGCGGCCGGCAGGGTCAGCGCGGACAGCGCAAGGCATCCGAGCAGGCCGGTCGCGGCACGCGAAACCCACCTGCCCGTTGACACCCCCCGAGCGTAGTGGGGCTCCCGCGCGATGCATCGAACGGCAGGCCGACCTCCTAGAATCACGGCCCGTGACCGACGCAGTGCCGCCCGCCCCCGCAGAGCCGCTGCGGCTGGTCGACGTCCAGGCGGCCGTGGCGGCCGAGCTGGACCGGATCGCGCCGGTCATCGACGAGCTGGGCGGGCTGTTCGCAGCGGCCGGCCACGAGCTGGCCCTGGTCGGCGGGCCGGTCCGCGACGCCATGCTGGGTCGCCGGTCGAACGACCTCGACTTCACCACCTCCGCGCGGCCCGAGCAGACCGACCGGATCCTCAAGGCCTGGGGCGACGCCTGGTGGGACATGGGCCGCGACTTCGGCACGATCGGGTGCCGCAAGGGCGACTGGGTCGTCGAGGTGACGACGTACCGCTCCGAGGCGTACGACGCCGACAGCCGCAAGCCCGAGGTGCAGTACGGCGACACCCTCGCCGGCGACCTGGGCCGGCGCGACTTCACCGTGAACGCGATGGCCGTGCGGCTGCCCGGGCGCGAGCTCGAGGACCCGTACGGCGGTGTCCTCGACCTGGCCAACCGCCTGCTCCGCACCCCTGGCACCCCGGAGGACTCCTTCTCCGACGACCCGCTGCGGATGATGCGGGCCGCGCGCTTCGCCGCCCAGCTCGGCTTCGCCGTCGACCCCGCGGTCGTGCGGGCGATGACCGACATGGCCGACCGGATCGAGATCGTGTCCGCCGAGCGGGTCCGCGACGAGCTGGTCAAGCTGATCTGCGCGCCGTACCCCCGGCTCGGCCTGACCCTGCTGGTCGACACCGGCCTCGCCGACCGGGTCCTGCCCGAGCTGCCGGCGCTGCGCCTGGAGCGCGACGAGCACCACCGGCACAAGGACGTCTACGAGCACACCCTGACCGTGCTCGAGCAGGCGATCGCGCAGGAGGACCGGCTCGGCGGCGAGCCCGACTTCGTGTCCCGGTTCGCCGCGCTCATGCACGACGTCGGCAAGCCGAAGACCCGGCGCTTCGTCGAGGACGGCACCGTCACCTTCCACCACCACGACGTGGTGGGCGCGAAGATCACCCGCAAGCGGATGCGGGCGCTGAAGTTCAGCAACGACCTGATCGACCAGGTCGGCCGGCTCGTCGAGCTGCACCTGCGCTTCCATGGCTACGGGTCGGGCGAGTGGACCGACGCCGCCGTCCGTCGCTACGTGCGGGACGCCGGTGACGAGCTCGAGCGCCTGCACATCCTGACCCGCGCCGACTGCACGACCCGCAACCAGCGCAAGGCCGACCGGCTCCGGCGTACCTATGACGACCTGGAGGCCCGGATCGCGCGGCTCGCCGAGGAGGAGGAGCTGGCCTCGATCCGGCCCGACCTCGACGGCAACCAGATCATGGAGATCCTCGGGATCGGCCCGGGCCGCGAGGTCGGCGAGGCCTACCGGTTCCTGCTCGAGCTGCGCCTCGACAACGGCCCGATGAGCGAGGCGGACGCGGCCGCGGCGCTGCGGGACTGGTGGGCCGCGCGCGGCTGACCCCCGGACGCGAACGAGGCCGGCCCCCCGCAGGGGACCGGCCTCGTGTCGTCGTACGACGGATCAGGCGCCGATGATGAAGGCCTCGAGCTGGGCGCGACCCTCGGTGTCCTCGATCTGGACCGGCGGGCTCTTCATGAGGTAAGCCGACGCGGGCAGGATTGGGCCGCCGATGCCGCGGTCCTTCGCGATCTTCGCGGCGCGGACGGCGTCGATGATGATGCCGGCCGAGTTCGGGGAGTCCCAGACCTCGAGCTTGTACTCCAGGTTCAGCGGGACGTCACCGAACGCGCGACCCTCGAGACGCACGTAGGCCCACTTGCGGTCGTCGAGCCACGCCACGTAGTCGGACGGGCCGATGTGGACGTTCTTGTCGTCGATCTTGCCGGCCAGCGGACCGGTCAGGTTCGACGTGACGGCCTGGGTCTTGGAGACCTTCTTGGACTCCAGGCGCTCGCGCTCGAGCATGTTCTTGAAGTCCATGTTGCCGCCGACGTTGAGCTGGTAGGTGCGGTCCAGCACCACGCCGCGGTCCTCGAACAGCTTGGCCATCACGCGGTGGGTGATGGTCGCGCCGACCTGGGACTTGATGTCGTCGCCGACGATCGGGACGCCGGCAGCCTCGAACTTGGCCGCCCACTCCGGGTCGGAGGCGATGAAGACGGGGAGGGCGTTGACGAAGGCCACGCCGGCGTCGATCGCGCACTGGGCGTAGAACTTGTCGGCCTCCTCCGAGCCCACCGGGAGGTAGGAGACGAGGACGTCGACCTGGGCGTCCTTGAGGGCCTTGACGACGTCGACGGCCTCCGCGGAGGACTCCTCGATGGTCATCCGGTAGTACTTGCCGAGACCGTCGAGGGTCGGGCCACGCTGGACCTCGACACCGAGGGTCGGGACCTCGCAGATCTGGATGGTGTTGTTCTCGGAGGCGTTGATGGCCTCGGAGAGGTCCTTGCCGACCTTCTTGTCGTCGACGTCGAAGGCAGCGACGAACTCCACGTCGGACACGTGGTAGTCGCCGAACTTGACGTGCATCAGACCGGGGACGGTGCCCGCCGGGTCAGCGTCCCGGTAGTAGTGCACGCCCTGGATGAGAGACGTGGCGCAGTTGCCCACGCCGGCGATCGCTACGCGAACCGAACCCATAGGAGGTCCTTCCTTACTTTTCTTGAGTGGTGGTGGGCGTGGTGGCCGCACCACGCTCGGCGTTGATGAGCTCGGAGAGCCAGCGGACTTCCCGCTCGACCGACTCGACACCGTGCCGTTGCAGCTCGGTGGCGTACCGGTCGACCTCCTTCTGCGTCATGGCCAGGTCACGCTGGACCCGGTCGAGACGCTCCTGCAGCCGGGAGCGCCGGCCCTCGAGCACCCGCAGCCGGATCTCCATGTCCGTGGAGGAGAAGAACCGGAACCGGATGTCGAAGTTGTCGTCCTCCCACGCAGCGGGCCCGACCTCGGACATCAGCCGGGCGAACTCCGCCCGACCGTCCTCGGTCAGCTGGTAGGTGATCCGTTGGCGCCGCGACGGGACCCCGCCGGGCCCGACCTCGGAGATCAGGTTGCCGCGCAGCATCTTCTTCAGCGCCGGGTAGAGCGAGCCGTAGGACAGCAGCCGACCCCACCCGAGCATCAGGTTGAGCCGCTTGCGCAGCTCGTAGCCGTGCATGGGTCCCTCGTGCAGCAGTCCGAGGACCGCAAGCTCGATGGTGTCGCCGCGCCGTGCCATGCGATCTATCGTACCGATATATCCGCGGAACGTGAACTCTCGATGGATCGGGAGTGTCGAGCGCGTGCCATTGGGGTGCTTCGGGAGGCCCTGCGTACCCTGATCCGCGTGGCTGCAGAGCAAGGAAATCGCCGGATGCCCCGATCGAGCGGCGGTCGTGGGGCACGATCCGCGCGACCCCGGGACTGGAAGTCGCGCCTGAAGCGCCTGTCGCTCTGGGCGCTGGTCGGCTTCCTCGTCTGCACCCTGGTCGGGATCGTCGGGTTCATCATCGCCTACAAGGCGATCAGCATCCCCGACCCGAACGCCGAGTACCTGACGCAGACGACGCACGTCTTCTACGCCGACGGGAAGACCGACCTCGGTGACTTCGCGGTCCAGGACCGCACCGCGATCCCGTTCGCGGAGATGCCGCAGACGATCAAGGACGCGGTCGTCGCGGCGGAGAACCGCAGCTTCTGGACCGACCACGGCATCGACCCCAAGGGCATCCTGCGGGCGGCGTTCAGCAACGCCCAGGGCAACGCGACCCAGGGTGGGTCCACGATCACCCAGCAGTACGTGAAGCTGCTCTACCTGACCCAGGAACGCAGCATCAAGCGCAAGATCAAGGAAGCGATCCTGTCGCTGAAGATCCAGCAGCAGCTGTCCAAGCAGACGATCCTCGAGGGCTACCTCAACACCGTCTACTTCGGTCGCGGTGCGTACGGCGTCCAGGCCGCCGCGCACGCCTACTTCGACGTCGATGCGAAGAACCTCGACCTGCGCCAGTCCGCGGTCCTCGCCTCGCTGGTCAACAACCCCAGCGGGCTGGACCCGGCCAACGGCAAGGCCTCGCGCGCCGCGCTCCTCGAGCGCTACGACTACGTCCTCAACGGCATGGAGTCGATGGGCACCGCCCAGCCCACGCAGGTCTCGAAGGCCCTCGACCACCTGCCGAAGTTCCCGACGATCAAGAGCGAGGACCGGTACGGCGGCCAGCGCGGCCACATCCTCGCCATGGTCAAGCAGCAGCTGCTCGACCTCGGCTTCAGCGAGCAGGAGATCGCCGGTGGCGGTCTGCAGGTCACCACGACCTTCACCAAGAAGGCGATGGACGCCACCGCCAGCGGGGTCAAGCAGGTCCGCCCGAGCGGGTTCGGCCCGCGGCACCTGCACATCGCGGCCGCGTCCGTCGAGCCCGGGACCGGCGCCGTTCGGGGCCTGTTCGCCGGCCAGGACTACCTGCTCTCCCAGCTCAACTGGGCCGTGCTCGGTGGTCAGGCGGGCTCGACCTTCAAGCCGTTCGCGCTCGCGGCTGGCCTGAAGGCGGGCTTCTCGCTCAAGGACACCTTCGCCGGCAACTCGCCGTACACCTACCCGGACGGCACCACGATCAGCAACGAGCAGCACACCAGCTACGGATCCAAGGTCAACCTGATCAAGGCGCTGGAGGAGTCGATCAACACCGCGTTCGCCGACCTCACCCAGGCGATCCCGGACGGTCCGCAGAAGATCGTCGACATGGCCAACGCGATGGGCATCCCCCCGGCGAAGCCCGCCAATCCGCCCTACGGCTTCCCCGACAGCTCGCCGGGCCAGCAGGCCAACGCGGGCGTGGCGCTCGGCTCGGAGACGATCAGCCCGATCAACATGGCGAACGCCTACGCGACCATCGCCAACCACGGCGTCGCCGCCGACCCGTACATCATCGAGAAGGTCGTCGACGCCAAGGGCGTGACGCGCTACCAGCACGAAGTCGTCACCCACCGCGCCGTGTCGGCCGACATCGACGCGGACGTCACCTACGCCATGCAGCAGGTGGTCCAGCACGGCACCGGCACCGCCGCGCTGGCGCTCGGCCGGCCCGCGGCCGGCAAGACCGGTACGGCGACCAACGGGCTCAACCAGGTGTCGTCGGCCTGGTTCGCCGGCTTCACCCCGCAGATGTCGACCGCGGTGATGTACGTGCGCGGCAAGGGCAACGAGCAGCTCGACGGCTGGCTGCCGTCGTACTTCGGCGCGGTGTACCCGGCCCAGACCTGGACCGCCATCATGAAGCTGGAGATGGACGGGTTGCCGGTGGAGCAGTTCCCGCCGCCGGCCTTCGTGGACGGCACGGCCCCGACCACCGGGCACGCGCCGGTCCCGACCAAGGCGCCGCCGACCAAGCACACGAAGAGCCCGCACACCTCGGCGCCGACGTCGTCCTCGGCCGCGACGTCCTCTGCGCCCGCCACGCCGAGCACACCCGTGACCCCGACGACCCCCACCTCACCCGCGACGACTCCGCCGATCCTGGGGAACCCCGGCGGCGGCAAGCCGCCCAAGAACAGCCCGAGCCCGTGACGTGAGCACCCCCGACGAGCGCGTCCACCCCTCCCGCGAGGACGGGGTGGTGGCGACCCTGAGCGAGGTCGTCGGCGGTCCGATGGGCACGCGCGCCGCGCGGCACCCGTGGTGGACGCCCGTCCGGGTGCTGCTGCTGCTCACCGCTGTCGTGTTCAGCCTGGGCCTGGTCCAGAAGGCGCCCTGCGCGCTGACGACCGGGCACGACCAGAACTGGACCTACACGCACATGTGCTACACCGACCTGCGGCCGCTGTACGTGCCGCGGGGGTTCGCCGAGGCGAAGTGGCCCTACAGCGGCAACGCGGAGGTGCGGGCGCGCTACGAGACGATGGAGTACCCGGTCGGCATCGCCTACTGGGCCTGGGGCGCCTCGTGGATCACCCACTGGCTGAACGGGTCGCCCTCCCTGGCCGCGCGGGCCGCCGAACCGGTCGACAAGCTGTACGGCGACCCGTCGGTCGTCAAGGAGATGACGATCTTCACGCTCGTCAACGCCGTCGGGTTCGGTGCGCTGGCTCTGCTGGCCACCTGGCTGCTGGCCAAGGTGAACCCGCGCCGGCCCTGGGACGCCGCGGTGTTCGCGCTGTCGCCGACGCTCGTCCTGGCCGGCCTGGTCAACTGGGACCTGATCGCGGTCGCCGCCGTCGCCGGCGCGCTGTGGGCGTGGTCGCGCGACCGGCCGCTGGTCGCCGGCCTGATGATCGGGCTCGGGACCGCCATCAAGCTCTACCCGCTGTTCCTGCTCGGCGCGGTAGCGGTGATCGTCATCCGCGAGCGGCGCTACTTCGACCTGTGGTTCGCCAGCGTCGGCGCCGTCATCGGCTGGGCGGTGCTCAACGGGCCGCCGATGGTCTTCCAGGAGGCCCAGTGGCGGGTGTTCTGGACCTTCAACTCCGACCGTCCCGCCGACCTGGGCTCGGTCTGGCAGGTGATCGCGCAGGCCAGCGGCAAGACGCTCAGCCCGCACCTGATCAACACCTGGTCCTGGGCGATCTTCGCCGGCTGGTGCCTCGTCGTCGCGCTGCTCGGCTGGAAGGCGCGCCGCGCCACGATGGCCCAGCTCGGGTTCCTCATCGTGATGGGGTTCCTGGTCGTCAACAAGGTCTACTCGCCGCAGTACGTGCTGTGGCTGCTCCCGCTCGCCGCCCTGGCGCGGCCGCGGTGGCGTGACCAGATCGTCTGGCAGGCGTGCGAGGTCTACTACTTCTGCACGATCTGGTGGTACCTGGCCGGCGAGCTGGCCCCGGCCGGCGGCGGCAACGCCGGCTTCTACTGGCTCGGCATCGGCGTGCGCGTCCTCGGGGAGCTCTACCTGGCCGCGGTGATCATCCAGGAGATGTACCGGCGCGAGCCGACGCGGAGGAGCTCAGCCCTGGACCGGCAGCAGGTCGACCACGGCGACCCGGCCGGCCCCGACGAGGGCCAGCGGCTCGAGCCCGGCCCGTACGACGTCGTACCTGCCCAGTAGGTCGGCACCGAGGCGTGGCGACCCGTCGAGCACGGCCACGAACCGGTGGCCGTGCGCGGGTGCGCCGTCGAGGACGACCTCGTCGGTGGGCCCGTCGGTGAGCTCGACGCTCGCGACGGTCGAGGTGAACCGGCCCCGCCGGGTCATCACGTTGAAGTCGACGCTGGCGCCCTCCGGCGTACCGACGACGTGGTCCTCGCCGCGGAAGCGGTACGGCGCGAACGGTACGAGGACGTGCTCGGAGCCCTCGACCGCCAACGTCAGCGACGCGCCCTCCACCAGGGTGATGACCCGGTCGATCCCGGGCAGCGCGGAGAAGGGCCCGCTCTCCGCGACCGTGGCGAAGCTCAGCCGCCAGTCCAGGCCGTCCGGACCGTCGGCGCGCGCGACCTCCTCGGTGGTGCCTGTGCCGTTGGCCCACGGCATGACCGTGTGGTCGGCGCGGCGCAGGACCCGGTGGGCCATCAGTCGATGACCACGTCGTCGAAGGCGGTCGCGGTGTAGCGCACCCGCACGTCGACGGTGTCGCCGACGGCGGGCACGTGCGCGCCCGCCGGGAGGAAGAGCATCGAGGCCTGCATGTGCGGAGGCTCGGCGAAGAGGCGGAGCTTCCCGTCGACGGAGTACGGCGAGCGCACGAACCCGGCCGCGTCCAGGCCGCCGCGGGCCAGGGTCGAGGCCCGCGCCTTGAGCGAGCCCTCGCCGGTGGGTGCCTCGAGGCCGATCCCGTGCGCGGTGCCGCCGCTGACGACGAGCAGGTGCCCGGGCTTCGGCGCGCTGCGGCCGCGGTAGCCGTAGTGCTCGCCGCGGTCGATCGGGTGCACGTCGAGCACGGTGGCCGTCACGGTGAGTGCGCCGCGGTCGCCGAGCCACAGGCCGGTGCCGATCCGCGGGCGGATCGCGAAGTCGGCGTACTCCTCACGCAGGCGGGTGAGCTCGGTCGGGGTCAGGTGGCTGACCCAGATGGTGGCCGCGCGCGGCCCGGGCACGTCGGCGCCGATGTAGTCGGTCACCAGGCGCTTGACCTCGGAGTAGTGGCCGCCGGCCGCGAGGGGGAGGTGCAGGGCGAGGCCCTCGACCCGGGCGCCGGGGTGCTTGCGGAGCAGGTCGCCCGCCTCCCACAGCTCGGGCGCGGACATGCCGTGCCGGCGCATGCTCGTCATCCGCTCCAGCACGACGCGGGAGCGCGGCTCGTGGGCGAGCAGGGCGCGGAGGTCCTCGAGCCGGCTGATCGTGTGGATCAGGTTGACGCCCTGGGGCGGGATCCAGGGGCGCCACGGGGTGAGGACGAGGAGGTCGCCGTCCCAGCGGGTCTGCAGCGCGGGGACCTCGTCGTAGGTGCCGGCCGCGACCGCCGTGACGTCGTGCCCGCGGCCGCGCAGCCAGTGCGCCTTGCGGCCCAGCCGCGCCACCGTGAAGCCGTAGCCGTTGCCCTTGGCGACCGGCACCAGGCCGGGGTTGGCCTCGGCGACCTGCTCGAGGTGCGCGCGCCAGCGCGGTCCGTCGACGCGGAGGGTGAGGCTCATCGGCGCTCCATGTACATCTGGAACGCCTTGTAGAGCGGCCGGTTGAGCGGCAGGTCCCACTCCCCGGCGTACTCCACCGCTTCGCCGCCGGTGCCGACCTTGAACTGGATCAGGCCGACGTGCGGGTCGTCGGTGTCGAGGGTCTCGGTGATGCCGCGCAGGTCGTAGACGGTCGCCCCGGCCGCGATGGCCTCGCGGATCATCGCCCACTGGATCGCGTTCGAGCCGCGGACCTCGCGCTTGGCCGTCGAGGACGCGCCGTAGGAGTACCAGGCGTGCTGACCGACCCGGATCGCGATGGTGCTGGCGACCAGGTCCCCCTCGTGGTGGGCGAGGTGGAGGCGGAAGCGGTCGGGGTCCTCGGCGGTGAGGGCGTCGTACATCGTATGGAAGTAGGACAGTGGGCGCGGCGTGAAGTGGTCGCGCTGGGCGGTGTGCACGTAGAGCTCGTGGAAGGCCGGCAGGTCCTCGCGGGTGCCGACGGTGGTGACCACGCCCTCCTTGGCCGCCTTCTTGATGTTGCGCCGCCAGAGCTGGTTCATGCCCGCGAGCACGGCCTCCTCGGTGCGCGGGGTGCCGTCGGGGTCGGCGAGCGGGACCTGGAAGACGAACTGCGGCTGCCCCGCCGCGAAGCCACCCTCGACGCCCTGGTGGCGCCAGCCGAGCCGGTTCAGCTGGCTGACGGCGCGGGCCCCGGCGGCGGGCCGCTCGGCGGGCGGGATCTGCGACAGCAGGCGTACGCCGGGGTCGGCGATGCCCTCCTTGACCTGGGCCGTGGTCCACCGGGCCGTCACGACCGGCGGGCCGATCCGGACCGCGAACGCCCCCTGCTTCTTCAGGTGCGCGGCCATCGGGGCGAGCCAGGCGCCGAGGTCGTCGCTGTCCCAGTCGATGACCGGGCCCTCGGGGAGGTAGGCGAGGTACCGCTTGACCTTCGGCAGCTGTCGGTAGAGGACGAGCGCGGCACCGACCTGCGTGCCGTCCGGCTCGAACCAGCCGAGCGACTCCGCCTTCCACTCGCTCTTCACCCTGGCCCAAGCCGGCGTCTGCAGGAAGCTGGCGGAGGGGAGGGTCGCGAGGTAGTCGTGGTGCTCGGTCGGGGAGATCGGGCGCACGCTCGGCATGGGGCTCAGGCTACCCAGGGCGTCGGGGCCCGATCGCCCCGCACTCCGTCGTACCGGCACCGGGAAATACGGAATTACCGCGATGGGCGGTCGATAACTATTGTTAATGGTGCTCGCAGTTGAGCGTGAAAAGGGACTTTCTCGGGAAAGGCGGTCCTTTTGTCGACCAGACGTGACCGACGGCGAGCGGCGACGTACGAGGAGATCGTGGCGGCCGCGCGCGCCCAGCTGGCCGAAGGCCGTGAGCTCGCGCTGCGGGGGATCGCCGATGCCATCGGGATGAGCTCGCCGGGCCTCTACCGCTACGTGACCAGCCGCAGCCAGCTGGTCGACCTCGTCGCCGAGACCATCGACGCCGACGCGGTGCGGGCGGTCGAGGCCGACGTGCTCGGCTACCCGGAGGGGGACCCGGCGGCCCGCTGGGTCTCGGGGTGGGCCGGCTACCGGCAGTGGGCGCTGCGGCACAGCGGGGAGTTCCGGCTCGTCATCGGCCACCCCCGCAGCGGGGGAGAGCAGCCGTTGAGCCTGCGGGAGGCGTCCGACGGCTACCTCGGCACGCTGCTGCACGAGCTGTGGCGACACCAGGGCTTCGCCATCCCCGAGCCCGTCGTGGCACGGGCCGCGGCGTACGACGCCGGCCACAGGTCGGGTCGTTCGGCGCAGTGGCCGGCCGGCCTCGCGTGGCTGCACCAACGCGTGTCGGCGTCGCACAACGGGATCATCGCGCTCGAGGTCACCGGGTACGTCGCCGACGAGCTGGTGGCCGATGCGGCGCTGTTCCGCGAGACGCTCCTGGACTGGTTGCCGCGACTCGGACTGCAGTCGGAGACGGCGCGGCTGGCCGCGGTGCTCGATGCTGAACTCGCGGTGTGACGGGGATTTCCGGAAAGAGAAATCAATCCGAGCAATACGGCCTGTGGTCTAGACATCGCCGATATCCGGGGATAAGAATCCTTGCAGGAACGCGGATAGTCGTTACGACCAGCCACGTTCTGCCACGGTTCGACCGGGTGGTCTGGGGGATCATCCATCGTCCGTGGCGGTGGTAGGAGGGCCGCCCATCGCTGCCCGCGCCGATCCTGCCGACCAGTTTCCTCGGGGATTCGAAGCGGCGCGGGAGCGTCGCGGGTCAGGACGGTGACGCAGATGGGCGCAGTCTCGGCGACCGCACAGCGCGGTCGAGGCGCACACGGGGGGCTCGTTGCCCGCTCGGTGTTGCGTCTCCTCGCGCTGCTCGGCTTCGCCTGCGTCGCGGTCATCCTGTGCAGCACCTCCGCCCACGCGGACAGCGGCGACGCCAGCGGCCACGACGCCGCGCCAGCAACGAAGCCGGGCTTGGTGCCCGGACTGCTGAAGACCGCGAACGACGTCCTGCGACCGGTGGTGACGCCGCTGACGAACGCGGTGACGAACCCGGTGACGAGCAAGGACGACCCGGCCGGTGCCGCGGCCTCGTCGACCTCCTCGACCCTCTCGCCCGTCCCGGCGATGACCGGTACGCCGGACCACTCGGCGCCGGTCGCGCTCCCGCTGCACGACGTGCTGACCCCGGTCGTGGACGCCGCCACCCAGGTCGTCACCCACACGGTCGAGGACGTCTCGGCCACCACCTCCTCGATCCCGGCCCTGGGCCTCGCGACCACGGTGCTGCGCACCGTCGGGACGGCGACGACCCAGGTGGCGTCGAGCGTCGGATCGCTGACCGGCCACGTCGACACCGGCCTGGTGTCCGTGGTGGCCGTGGCGAGCAGCCTGGTCGCGCCGCTCGCCGGCGGTCACCGGCAGCTGCCCGTCCCGGGTTCGTCCTCGTCGACGGGCACGGGCACCGCCTTCACCCCGTCGATGGTCGCCGCCACCTCAGGCATCGTCGACCTCGGCGTACTCGGCCTGCGGGAGCCCGCTGGCCACCAGTCCTCCCTCACCGGCTCCGGTCCGGGCGTGCTGTCGGCACCTCCGCAGACCGCCGGTGCACTCTCCGCGGTGCAGCCCGTTCCGGCCGTCGTCGTCGCCCAGGCGCCGGCGTTCGGTGCAGGCGGTACCGCCGTGGGCTCCGTGCCCGGCGCTCCCGTCGGCGGATCCTCCGGTCTCCACGACCAGACCGAGGCGCCGCGCGGCTTCGACTTCCGGGCAGTCATGGCGATCGGGCGCGCTTGCGTCGCGGCCGTCAGGCCCCTGCCCGGTACTCCGCTGGTGGACCCGGGCTTCTCGCCCGACTGAGCTCGAGGATCCCGCGTCGTTTCGTGACGCGGGAGCCGCCGACCGCACCGCAGCCGCTCCCCGCGGCCTGCTCGGCCGCGTCGACGGCGTTCGCAGGAGTTGATGCTCCCTCTCTTCGCAGAACCACTTCCTCGAAGCGATACCTGAAACAGGAGTACTCAGATGTCCAAGTCTCGGAACACGCGCAGGCGCACTGAAGCGCCCGCCGAGTGGCAGCCAATCGGGCTCGCCACACCCGTCCTCACCGCGCCGCCCACGGTCGACGCGCGGACCCTCGTGCACGACCTCGCGGTCGCGCAGGCACGGCGGGCCGCCCGGTCCGTCATCACTCCCGGTGTCGTCCTCGCGGCGACCCTCGGGATCACGTCGTACGCCGCTGCGAGCGGCGCCATGCCCGACGCCACCGTCGGCGCGAGCACGACCGCGACGCCGACGGCGTCCTCGTCCACCACGACCACCACGTCCACGTCGACGACCTCGACGACCGCGACCACGCCGGGCGTTCCGATGCCGGGCTCCGGCGGCGCCGCGGGTCTGTCGAGCCTGTCCGGCATCGGGGGCAGCATCCCCGGTGGGAACCTCCCGGTCATCGGGAAGTTCGTCGCCAACGCGCCGGCCATCTTCAGCGCCGGCCTCCTCGGAGGCACCCCGGCGGTGCAGACCTCGGTCGACCAGAACCAGATGGGTCACTCCACCGGAGACACCACCGCACCCGGCGGCGGCGACATGTGCGACTTCTTCCTGCAGCACATGTGGAAGAACGAGGACGGCATCCCGGTCCTCGGCAGCAACTCGCACTTCCTGACCTACCACACCGATCCGGCGTACAAGAACCTCGTCCTGTCGCTGGCCAGCGGTGCAATCGGGAACTCGGAGATGCCGATCGTCAACATCTACCAGGGTCCGCTCGGCTGGATCCCGATCTTCAACCCGACCCACGTCCGTGGGCACGGCACCGACTACGTCACGCTGCTCACCGGATGTGGCGGCATGGGTCTGCCGATCGACACGAAGACCGGCAGCGTCAACCTCGACCGGCTGCCCACGCCGGCGAAGGCGCTGAACCTCGCCACCCGGATCATGCCGAACGTCCCGAACCTGTCGAAGATCATGGGGCCGGACTACCTGTACAACACGCTGCGGGTCGACGAGATCACGAACCGGCTCGGGTTCAACACGGTCATGACTCCGGACGAGTACGTCGCGTTCGCCGGCAAGAACTTCGACGCGTTCCGCCTCGTCGGGCAGACCGTGCTGGAGAAGATGAACAACCCGGCGAGCGTCCTCGACGTCCTCAAGGTCACCGACAACATCAAGACCCTGCAGTCGCTCGGACTGCCTGGCCTGCCGGGTTCGACCGGGGGCAGCACGTTGACCGGCAGCCTCCCGACGGGTGGCCTGACCGCGGGCCTGCCGACGGCCGGCCTGACCGACAGCCTGCCCACGTCGAGCGCCCCGGTCGTCGGGCCGCTCCTGGCCAATGCCCTCGGTGGCAAGGCCACGCCGCCCGCTGGCCAGGGCCTGCCGGGCACCAGCACCAGCATCGACACCGGGTCCACGACGCCGGTTTCGACGACTCCCGGTTCGACCACTCCGGGTTCCACGACCCCGGGTTCCACGACCCCGGGCAACACCGGCTCGGACTCGTCGCCGCTCGGCGGGCTGACCAGCTCGATCCCGCTGCTGGGCGGCGGCTCGCAGGGTGGCCTGGTGCCGTCCGGCACGCTGCCGGGCGCTGACCTGCTCAGCTCCATCCCGGTCCTGGGTGGCACGCTCTCCGCGGCCACCGGGACGCCGGCCGAGACGGGGACCCCGGGTTCCACGACTCCGGGTTCGACCACTCCGGGTTCGACCACTCCGGGTTCGACCACTCCGGGTTCGACCACTCCGGGTTCGACCACTCCTTCTGGTTCGCTGCCGGGCCTGGACGTCCTCAACAGCCTCCCGGTCGTTGGGGGCGTGCTCTCGGGCTCGACCAACTCCGGTTCGACCAACCCTGGTTCCACGAACCCCGGTTCCACGAACCCTGGTTCCACGAACCCTGGTTCCACGAACCCTGGTTCCACGAACCCTGGTTCCACGAACCCCGGTTCCACGAACCCCGGATCGTCCAACCCGGGACCAGCCCAGCAGCCGAGCGTCGCGTTCACCGTCGGCAAGCCGACCGTCAACGGCGCCGGTTCGGGCCTGATGGTCGACCAGGGCTCGTCGGTCACGTTCAAGGTCCCGGTCACCAACACCGGTGAGCTGCCGCT
>DATFHM010000204.1:0-9783 GCA_035248385.1 Nocardioides sp.
GGAGCGCCGGAGGCGGCGGCTCGAGGAGCGCCCGGGCGAGCAGCGTCCGGGCCTCGGTCGCCGCCCCGCCCTGCAGTGCCGCGGCGCCGGCGGCGAGCAGCCGGGCCGCGGCCCAGTCGTCGGCGAGCGGCGGCGCGAGGAGGAGATGCTTGGCGACCTGCTGGGTATCGGCACCCTCCTCGGCCAGCGTGCGCGCGGCAGCCGCGTGGGCGTGCGAGCGGGCCTGCGCACCCAGCCGGTCGTACGTCGCCGTCCGCACCAGCGGGTGCACGAAGGACAGCGGTCGGCCCGGCCGGAGGATGCCGTGCTCGGCGAGCTCGTCGGCTCCCGCTGCGGCATCGTCGAGCTCAAGCTCGGCCAGCATCGCGGCGTGCCTCAGCTCGGCGCCCGCACCGAGCACGGCGACGACCTCGGCGATCCGCTGGGCGGCGACGGACATCGCGCCGAGCCGGCGGCCGACGCTGCGTGCGACCGCGTCGGGGCGAGCCTGCTGGACGTCGCCGACCGTGAGCGCGGGGAGTCGCCGCAGGCTGCGCAGCAGCTCGTGGACCAGGAACGGGTTGCCCGCGGTCACCTCCGAGCAGGCGGCGCACACGTCGTCGTCGACCGACTCGTTCCGTGCCCGGCGTACGAGCTGGGCGACGGCGTTCGCGGTCAGCGACTCCAGGGGCAGCTCGGTGGCGCGGGGGCCGTCCAGCAGGGTGCCGAGGTCGGTCCGGCGCGGTCCGCCGGTGCGCAGGGTCGTGGCGACGACCACCGGCAGCTCGTCCAGCCTCCCCGCGAGGTGGTGCAGCCACCGCGACGAGGCGTCGTCGATCCAGGCGAGGTCGTCGACCACCAGGAGCAGGGGCTGCTCGGCGGCGAGGTGTGCCACCAGCCAGGTGAGGGCGTAGGCCGCCGCCTGCGGCGAGACGGGCGAGTGCCCCTCGGTCGGGAGCACCACGGCGCGGGCGACCCGCGCGGCGTCGACCAGGACGCGCTCGGCGAGCGCGGTATCGCGGCGGAGCACACCCTCGAACAGCTGGCGCACCACGCCGAACGGCAGGTCCGTCTCGAGCTCGTCGGCCCGCGCCCGCAGGACCCGGAAGCCGTCGGCCTCGGCGGCGATGACGTCGAGGAGCGTGGACTTGCCGATGCCGGCCGGCCCCGTGACGAGGAGGAGGGAGCCCCGCCCCTCCCGCGCGTCGTCGTACGCCGCTCGCGCCACCGCGAGCTCGGTCCGCCGTTCCAGCGCCCCGTCCACGCGCTGAGCCTATTCACGCGCCGAGGAAGTCGCGGGCGATTCCGGACCAGAGCCGGGTGGACAGGTCGAGCGACTCCACGTCGATGCGCTCGTCGTTGCCGTGGAACATGGCGGCGAAGTCGCGGAAGGAGATGCGGTTGCTGAACAGGCCGTAGCCGTAGGCGATCGACTCGCGGTCCCGGAAGAACCGGGCGTCGGTCACCCCGACGAGCAGGAACGGGACCGGGCGCGCCCCCGGCAGCAGGGCGGGCGTGACGGTGCTGAGCGAGTCCCACAGCGGGGTCCCGGTCGCGGAGACGGAGGCGGCGTGGAAGCGGTCCTGCCGCAGCTCGACGGAGGCCATCAGCTCGGCACCCACCGCGTCGGCGATGAGTGCGGCGACGTCGTGCGCCTCGACGCCGGGCAGCGTGCGGATGTCGACGGTGATCTCCACACGGTCGGCGATCACGTTGGCCTTCACCCCGCCCGACACCATCGTGGGCGCGAACGTCGTGGTCGTCGTGGCGTGGATGAGCCGGGCGAGTCCGAGGTCCGCCTCCTCGCTCGCGCAGTACGCCGCCAGCGCATCGGCATCGAGGAACATCCGCTCCACCTGCTCCGGGAGGCGGCACTCCTCGATGAAGCTGCGCCACGCCCCGTCCACCTGCGAGCGCTGCTGGATCGCCGCGATCCGCTCGACCACCGCCGCGGCCTTGACCAGGGCGTTGTCGGTCCGCAGCGGCATCGAGCCGTGCCCCGGCGTACCCCGCACGACCAGGGTGATCCAGCCGAAGCCCTTCTCGCCGACCATGACGGGCAGCAGCGTCTCGTCGGTGCCGGGCATCGGGAGCGCCATGCCGCCGGTCTCGGTGATCACGTAGTCGGCCGCGACGGACTCGCGCTGGTGCTCGAGCAGCCACTCCGCGCCGTACGTCCCGCCACCCTCCTCGTCGGCCACCGCCAGGTAGATCAGCGAGCCCCGCGGCCGGAAGCCGCTGTCGGCCAGGTCGCGCACCGCCACCGCCATCGACGCGGTGTGGTTGAGCATGTCGACCGCGCCGCGTCCCCAGACCTCGCCGTCGACGAGCTCGCCGCCGAACGGGTCGCGCTGCCACGTCTCCGGTGTGGCCGGTACGACGTCGGTGTGCCCCATCAGCAGCAGCGACGGCGCGTTCGGGTCGGTGCCCTCGATCCGGGCGACCAGGCTGGCGCGGCCGGGCACCGGCTCGTAGCGCTCGACGTCGACACCCGGTCCCTCGACCAGGGAGGCGATGGCGTCCGCATTGCGCGACTCGCCCCCGGAGCCGGGGCTGCCGTCGTTGACGCAGCGGTTGCGGATCAGGGTCTGGAGCAGCTCGGGGGTGGCGGTCGTCGTCATGGGACGAGCCTCCGCCCGCGCGCCGACCGCTCGCATCGGGGAGGTACTCCGAAAAGGGCGTCCTCAGTCGAGCGGCCCCGTGAACGCGTAGTCGTCGAGCGGGAAGTGCCCGGCGTCCCACATCGTCTCCAGGGTGGGCGCGGGCCGCAACGGCACGTCGCCGTGCTCGTCGAAGTAGTAGCTGTTCGCGGTCGCGCACTGGCCCTGGAAGAAGACCTGCTTGTCCCGTCGCCCGAGGACGCTGGCGAAGTAGCCGGCGTTCGCCTCCTCGGTGACCTCGATCCGGCTCGCGCCGCGCTTCCGGGCGGCCTTGAGCAGCCGCACGATGTGCGCCGACTGCGTCTCGATCAGGTTGAAGTACGACGAGCCGTTGTAGCCGTACGGCCCGAGGATCGTGAAGAAGTTGGGGAAGCCCGGGACGCTCACGCCGCGGTAGGCCTGGAAGCGGTTCTCGGTCCAGAACGTCTCGAGGTCCAGACCGCCCGCACCCTGCACGGGGTACGCCGGCATGTTGCCCTTCTCGAACACCTTGAAGCCGGTGGCGAGGATCAGCACGTCGACCTCGTGGGTCGTCCCGTCCGTCGTGCGCACGCCCAACGGGGTGATCGCGTCGATCGACGTGGTCTCGAGCGAGACGTTCGGGCGGTTGAACGTCCGCAGGTAGGAGTTGGAGAAGCTCGGCCGCTTGCACCCCAGGGAGTACGACGGCGTCAGCTTCCGCCGTACCTCGGGGTCCTTCACCGAGCGGCGCAGGTGCAGGTGGCCCAGCTTCTCCCCGACGCTCGCGGTCGGCACGTAGCCGTGGAAGTGCGCGGCGAGCGGGAAGGTGACCTCGACGTAGGACTGGCTGACCAGGCGTGCCGCGGCCTTCGTCCCCGGGACCAGCCCGAGGGCCGCCCGCAGCGGCCAGGGCAGGCCGGCGTCGGGCTTGGGCAGGCACCAGATCGGCGTGCGCTGGAAGACGGTGAGGTGCTCCACGTCGGGCGCGATGGACGGGATGATCTGCACGGCCGAGGCGCCGGTGCCGATGATCGCGACCCGCTGGCCGGTCAGGTCGACGTCGTGGTCCCAGCGGGCGGTGTGCATGACGGTGCCGGTGAAGTCGTCCACGCCTGCGATCTCGGGCTTCTTCGGCTTGGTCAGCACGCCGGTGGCGTTGATGACGTACCGGGCGGTGAGGGTGTCGCCGTCGGCGAGCCGGACCTCCCAGAGCGAGGTCGCGTCGTCGTACGCCGTGCCGACGACGGTCGCGCGCAGGCGGCTGCGGCGGCGCACGTCGTACTTGTCGACGCAGTGCTCGGCGTACGCCTTGAGCTCGGCGCCGGGGGCGTAGACCCGCGACCAGCCGCTCACTTGCTCGAAGGAGAACTGGTAGGAGAACGACGGGATGTCGACGCCGACGCCGGGGTAGGTGTTCCAGTGCCAGGCACCGCCGAAGCCGTCGCCCTCCTCGAGCAGCAGGTAATCGCCGAAGCCCGAGCGGTCGAGCATGATCGCCGCGCCGATGCCGGACAGGCCGCCGCCGATGATGACGACCTCGTGGTCGCTGGTCATGCGGACTCCTCGAGGGTGTGGGTGGTGGTGCCGGCGAAGCGCGACGTGGCGCCGACGACGACGGCGTCGACGCGGTACTCCACGCCGTCGGCCGCGCGCACGCCCCGCTCGCCGATCTCGTACGCCGGCCAGTGGACCAGCCGCGTCCGCGGGTCCTGCAGCGCGGTGTAGTAGCTCGGGCTCACCCGGGTGCGCGCGCCGTCGAACGCGTGCGGTGTGAGCTGGCGGCGTGTCCACGGGTCGCGGACGGCCAGCCGCAGCCAGGCCCTCGACGCGATCCGCCGCAGCGGCGCGGGAACGCCGACCGGGGTGACCCAGGTCGGGCTCTCCTCGAACACGGTCACCGCGGCCGCGGTGTGCAGCAGCTCGGGCAGGATCGAGGCGGCCTCGGCGCCGGTGGCGAGCAGGGCGACCCGCTCGCCGTCGTAGTAGTGCTCGAACCACTCGGTCCCGGTGAGGACGCGCATCACGCGACCGCCTCGGGGGAGAGGCCGTCGACCCAGGACTGCGGCCGGCCCAGGACGCGAGCCGGGATCAGGCCGGTCACGCGGACCATCGGGTCGGCGAGCAACCGGTGGTAGGGGTGTCGGCGGTCGACGATCATGTCGCCCATGAGCCGGAAGACCTGGTAGGTCGGCAGGTAACGGGTGTGCTCGCCGCGCGCGCCGATCTTGGCGAACCGGCGCACGGCGTTGTGCAGCTTGCGCTCGTCGAGGCCCATGCCCACCACGTTGTCCCGCATCTTGTTGATGAGCGGCACGAACACCACGACCAGCCCGACGAGGACGCGCGGGTCGAGCAGGCCGACGGCGCTCACCAGGTTCTCGACCGGGCCACGCGCGCCGAGCAGCTCGAGCACCTCGAAGTCGGTGGTGATGTGCCGCGCCTCGTCGGAGTTGATGTGCTTGAAGACCTCCGCGCACACCGGGTCCTCGACCTCGTCGGTGAGGAACTTGACCAGCGCCCCGTCGAGCGCGACCTCGAGCATGGGGATGAGGGCGGCGAGGCCCATCAGCGGGAGGTCGTCGCCGTACGTGTCGAGGACCTTGATGGCGAGCTTCACGTTGATATTGGGCTCGGGGACCAGGCCGTCCTCGAGCATGCCCCACCGCCGCATCAGCGCGAGCTCGGCGTTGGCGTGCTTCTGCTCCTCGGCGTGGAAGTACCGGTAGATCTCGCGGATCGTCGGGGTGGGCGCCTTCTTCGCGAGGGCGGCGAAGCCACGCGCGCCGATGTGCTCGATCCACACCAGGTCGGCCATGAACGGCCGCAGCCGCTCACGGGTCTCGTCCGACATCGTCTCCGCGCCGGGCGCGTCCCAGTCGATGTCGGCGAGCGACCACTGCTTCTCGATGATCTTCGCCAGCATGGCGTCGAAGTCGTAGGTCATCGGACTGCTCCTTCGTGTGCGGACTCGTCGGCGAACGGCCCGACCCGCGCGAGCAGGCCGCCGATCCGGGCGTGGGTGGTGGGGGTGAGCCGTTTGCTGAGCCAGATGGCGCGCGCGTCCAGCTGCGGTACGACATACAGGCGGCCCTTGTCATGACCGTCGAGGGTCATCCGGGCGACCTTCTCCGGCGACATGCCGACGACGTCGGCGATCCGGGCGGCGGCGCCGGCGGCGGCGGACTCGATCAGGTCGCCGCCGAAGATGTTGGTCCGCACGAACGTCGGGCACAGCACCGTGACGCGCAGGCCGCTGCCCTGCAGCTCGGCGGCCAGGGTCTCGGACAGGCTCATCACGCCCGCCTTGCTGACGTTGTACGCCGCCATCCGCGGCCCCGCCGCGAACCCGGCCGCCGACGCGACGTTGATGACGCCGCCGCGGCGGGCCTCGCGCATGACCGGGACGAAGTGGTGGCAGCCGTGGATGACGCCCCACAGGTTGATCCGCAGGGTGCGCTCCCACTCCTCGAGGGTCGCGTTGCCGACGGAGTGACCGCCGGCGCCGATGCCGGCGTTGTTGATGAGCAGCGTCGGCGGGCCGCCGAACCACTCGACCGACCGGTCGCGGAGGTGCTCCACCTCCTCGGAGCTGCCGACGTCGCAGCGGACCGCTGTGGCGGTGCCGCCGGCGGCCTGCACGAGGTCCGCAGTCTCCTCGGCGGTCGCCGGGTCGATGTCGGAGCAGACGACCCGCGCGCCGCGGCGCGCCAGCTCGATCGCGAAGGCGCGACCGATGCCGCTGCCTGCGCCGGTGACGACGGCGTGCGCGCCCCGCGTCATGGGCCTGGTGAGTCCGATCATGCCGATGCCGCCTCCGTGCGGACGGGCCGCGCGCCGGCGCGCGGCAGGTGGGTGTCGACGAAGTCGGCGATCGCCGCCAGGCCCGCGCTGCTCTCGGGCAGCACGGCCGTCATCGCCTGGAAGACGTGCATCAGCCCCGGCCAGATGCGGAGGTCGACGGTGAACCCGGCGCCCTCGAGGCGACGCGCCAGCTCGGTGGCGTCGCCGGCCAGCATCTCCCGCGAGCCGGCGTGCACCAGCGTGGGCGGGAAGTCGGCCAGGTCGTCGAACGCGATGCGCAGCCCGTCGTCGAGGAGGGCCGCGTCGTCGGCGTACTGCTGCAGGACGCGGCGCGCGACGGTGGCCGAGGCGAAGGGGTCGCGCTCCACGCGGTCGCGCACCAGGCCGCGGGCCAGGTCGAGCTCGACGACGGGGGAGAGGAGGACGAGGGCGGCCGGCAGGGGCCGGCGCGTCCGCGCGAGGTCGAGGGTGAGCGTTAGGGCGAGGTGACCGCCGGCCGAGTCGCCGGCGACCACGATGTCGGCC
Source organism: Nocardioides sp. (assembly GCA_035248385.1). GTDB lineage: Bacteria > Actinomycetota > Actinomycetes > Propionibacteriales > Nocardioidaceae > Nocardioides. Next base: position 6,927 of record DATFHM010000204.1, read on the forward strand.
GGGTCGTGGCCCTGCGCGACCAGCCAGTCCCAGGCGGCGCGCACGTCGAGCGGCGCCGCCGGGTAGGTGTGCGACGGCGCGAGCCGGTAGTCGACGGAGAAGACGGGCAGGCCGGTGCGCTCGGCGATCTGCGAGGTGAGACCGCGGTGGGTGCGGCTCGAGCAGACGACGTAAGCGCTGCCGTGCAGGTAGAGCACGACCCCGTCGGTGCGGTCGGCGCTCGGCGTACGCACCCACTCGCCGCGGACGATCGGGCCGGTGCCCTCCTCGACCCGCTCGAACGTCGCGCCGGGCACCGGCGGGGAGGCGAGGGCGAGGCCGCGGGCGATGAGGGTGCGGCTGATCCGTGCTCCCTGCCTGCCGGCAGGCAGGCAGTGGGTCAGGGGTCGCCAGGTGGTACCCAGGAGCCCCATCGCGACGCGGCTGCGCAGCGAGAGCCCGGGCGCCGCCCAATTCTGAAGGCGCATGCCATCAGATTGATCTGGCGGTGGTTCGATGTCAAGATCCATGCCGTGGCGCGTGTCGTGAAGGAGCGGTCGTACGGCGGGAAGCCCGCGGACGAGCGCCGTGCCGAGCGTCGTGCCGCGCTGCTGCGCGCCGGCCGCGAGCTGTGGTGCGAGAGCGGCTGGGCGGCTGTGACGATGCGCGGGGTCTGCGCGCGGGCGGGCGTCACCGACCGCTACTTCTACGAGTCGTTCACCGACCGCGATGCGCTGCTGGTCGCGGTCGGCCAGGGAGTGCGCGACGAGATCATCGCGTCCATCCTCGAGTCCGTCGCGCCGCACCTCGAGGCGTCGCTGCGGGTCCAGCTGCGGGCTGCCCTCGAGGCGTCGGTCGCCCAGATCTCGGAGAACCCCGAGTTCACGCAGATCTTCTTCGGCGAGCACGGCGGCAGCGACATCCTCGAGGCGATGCGCCGCGACACCGTCCGTGCGGTCGTCGACCTCTTCCTCCTGTACGCCGAGCCGCGGCTGGCCCCCGACGCCTCCGTGGCCGATCTCAGGGTCGCGCTGCTGGTCGGCATCGGCGGCTTCGTCGAGGCCGCGACGGCGTGGCGCTCCGGCGGCGTACCGATGACGGAGGAGGAGCTCGTCGAGACCCTGATGCGCCTCTCCGAGCGCCTGGCCGCGGGCTTCGTCGACCTGTCGTAGTCGTGCGCCGGACGGGCATGGGTACCGTGACGAGGTGGTCGAGACGGGTCCGGTGCTGGTCGACCACCGCGAGCGCGGCAGCGGGATCCCGGAGGCGCTCGAGGACGCCGGGCTCGACGTACGACTCACGGACCTGCCGGTCGGCGACTACGTGCTCGGCCCCGGGCTCGCCGTCGAGCGCAAGGGGCCGGTCGACCTCGGGGCGTCCATCCGCGACGGCCGGATCTTCGACCAGGCCGTCCGCCTGCAGTCGGCGTTCCCGCAGGCCGTCCTGCTGATCGAGGGCGAGCCGAGCGGGATCGCCGAGGACGCGTGGCGCGGTGCGGTCTGCCGGCTGGTGGAGGACGGGTTCAGCGTGCTGCACAGCCTCGACGCCGAGGACAGCGCGGCGTGGATCTTTCGGCTCGCCAAGCGCGCGCGCCGGGTCGCGCCGACCGTGCGCACCGACGGACCGCGCCGGGCTCCGCGCCATCCGTCCGCGCAGGCCGAGCTGATGCTCGCCCTGGTCCCGGGCATCAGCCTCTCCATGGCCCGCAGCCTGCTCCTCGCCCACGGCAGCCTCGCCTCGATCGCCGCGGCCACCCCGGAGGCGCTGCAGCGGCACCCCGGCATCGGCCGGGTCCGCGCGGCCCGCATCACCGAGGCCCTCGCGGCCGGGTACGTCGCTCCCGGTGACCGCGACCCGGAGCCGGCGCGGGACCGTCGCGGGACCCGCCGGCCCCGGCGCTGGATCCTCGCGGGACCCGATCCGCATGCGGAGCCGGACTCCTTCGACCGCCGGGCGATCGCCCTGCGGGCGCTCCGCTCCGCGCCGCCCGGCACTCGTCTGGTCGACGGCCTCACCGGCGAGGTCGTGGAGGCCGGCGCCGCCGACCGCTAGGTTGCGACCGTGCCCACCTGTGAACCGGTCGACCTGACGTTCTTCGACTCCGCGCCCCAGCGGTTCGAGCAGAGCTGGGACGTCCCGCGGCCCGCGGAGACCTTCTTCGCGGACGACCTCGTCGCGGATGCGCTGCACTGGTGCCGCGGGCTGAGGCTCGACTGGCGGTCGCCGGCGCCGTACGGCGTGGGCGCGAAGCGCCACGTCAGCCTGCTCGGCCTGATGCGCGCCGACGAGCACTTCTTCCTGTGGGAGGAGGGCCGCCGCTTCGCATTCCACTTCACCCGGGTGAACCTGCCGATCTTCACCAGCTTCGCGGAGTACTACGAGGTCGAGCCGACCGGTCCCGACAGCTGCCGGTTCACCTGGAAGGTCGCGGTCGCTCCGTCACCTCTGGGCCGCCCCGGCGGGCCGCTGAACGCCCTCCTCATCGGCCGGCTGTTCAAGGACACGACGAGGTACGTCGCCGGCCTGACGCGATAGCCCGACGGTCGCCGCCTGCTCCCTAAAACGCCACACGCCCGCAGCTATGGGGGTGACTGCGAACGTGGGCGACTCGTAGCGGATGGTCACCGCAGGGAGCTCCTTCCACGGTGCCCGGTCCCTCGACGTCCTGTCCCCGGAAACGCTGGAAATAGGGACATCGGGCTAGACCACCGGTGCTGGTCTCAGCCCTGCGCGGTCACGAGGCGCTCGAGGTTGTCGAGCTCGTTGGTCCGCCCCGCGACGATCCGCTGGGTCCACTCCTCGTCGTGCAGCGGCTCGCACTCCATGACGACGTCGGTGCCGGTCGCGGTGCGCTCGAGCGTGACGACGGTCAGGTGGT
>DATFHM010000205.1:0-9256 GCA_035248385.1 Nocardioides sp.
CACTCGTGGCCGAACAGGTTGTCGAAGAAGCCGTTGCTCCAGCGCGTCGGCGTGCTGGTCCAGGTGACCTCGAGGCCGCTGGTGATCGCGTCCTTGCCCTTGCCGGTGCCGTAGGAGCTCTTCCAGCCCAGGCCCTGCTCCTCGAGCGGCGCTGCCTCGGGCTCGGGGCCGACGAGGTCGGCATCGCCCGCACCGTGGGTCTTGCCGAAGGTGTGGCCGCCGGCGATCAGCGCGACGGTCTCCTCGTCGTTCATCGCCATCCGGCCGAAGGTCTCGCGGATGTCCTTCGCGGACGCCAGCGGGTCGGGGTTGCCGTTCGGGCCCTCGGGGTTGACGTAGATGAGGCCCATCTGGACCGCACCCAGCGGGTCGGCCAGGTCGCGCTCGCCGCTGTACCGCTCGTCACCGAGCCAGGTGTCCTCCGAGCCCCAGAAGATCTCCTCGGGCTCCCAGGTGTCGGGCCGGCCGAAGGCGAAGCCGAAGGTCTCGAAGCCCATGTCCTCGAGCGCCACGTTGCCGGCGAGCACGAGCAGGTCGGACCACGAGATCTTCTGGCCGTACTTCTGCTTCACGGGCCACAGCAGGCGCCGCGCCTTGTCCAGGTTGCCGTTGTCCGGCCAGGAGTTGAGCGGAGCGAACCGCTGCTGACCCTCGCCGGCGCCACCGCGACCGTCGTAGATCCGGTAGGTGCCGGCCGCGTGCCAGGACAGCCGGATCATCAGGCCGCCGTAGTGGCCGAAGTCGGCGGGCCACCAGTCCTGCGAGTTGTGCAGGACCTCGGCGACATCGGCCTTCAGCGCGTCGACGTCGAGCTTGGCGAACTCGGCGGCGTAGTCGAAGTCGGCACCCAGCGGGTTGCCGGCCGTGGAGTGCGCGTGCAGGACCGACAGGTCGAGCTGGTTGGGCCACCAATCCTTGTTGGTGCGCGGGTTCGGCACCGTCGCCCGCGGCGAGTCGATCGCCGGGTTCTCGCTCTCGCTGCCGTGGACGACCGGGCAGCCTTCGGTGTTGCTCATCTGCTTCCTTCCGAAAAGGGATTGCTGGCGGAACTGGTGGTGGAGCACGCAGGGCAGGTGCCCCAGTAGATGACCTCGGCCTCGTCGATCGCGTAGCCGTGGTCGTTGTCGGCGGTCAGGCACGGCGTGTGCCCGACGGCGCAGTCCACGTCGGCGATCGCGCCGCAGGTGCGGCACACGACGTGGTGGTGGTTGTCCCCGACCCGCGCCTCGTAGCGCGCGACCGAGTTGGCGGGCTGGATCCGGCGGATCAGCCCGGCAGCGGTGAGGGCCCGGAGCACGTCGTAGACGGCCTGGTGCGAGACGTCCGGCAGCTCCTCGCGGACGGCCGCGATCAGCGCGTCCGTGTCGGCGTGCGGACGCTCCCCGATCGCCCCGAGCACGGCCAGCCGGGGCCGCGTCACCCGCAGGGCCGCACCCCGCAGCAGCTGCTCGAAGTCGGGCGTGGTCACAAGCAGCAGTCAAGCGCACAATCTTGAACGAATCAAGAAAACTCGCGGGTAACTTTCAGGATGAGCGGAACAGCTCGACGACCTCGTGCCGCGGCACCGGGCTGGGCGCCTGCGCCTTGCACGTGAGCGGCTCCGCCGGCCCCGGCACGGTCCGCACGACGACGTCGTACGTCGCCTCCCCGACCCGGAACCGCGTCGAGGTGAGCGCCCCGTCCCGGCTCACCTCCAGCAGTCGCACGTCGCCGATCCCCCGCTGTCCGAGACGTCGGCGCAGCACGATCTCGGCGGCCTGCACCGGCATCGCGTACGACGCCCGCCCGCGCAGGTGCTCCAGGTCGACGTCGCCCGCGAGGTGGGCGGCGGCGACGCGCAGCGCCGACTCCTCGTCGAGCCGGCCGTAGTAGAGGCCGTGCGGGAGCGCCACCAGGTTGGCGGCGAACCGGTCGCCACCGATGTGCGAGACCTCCCAGGTCGGCTCGGGGTGCGCGGCGTCCAGGGCGAGCGCCACCGGACGGCCCCGCTCGGCGCAGCACGCGTCGTGGCGGCCGTTCGTGCACACCGCGAACACCGACCCGTCCACACGTTCGAGCCCGCTGCCCCACCCGTCGCGGAGCCCGGCGAGGTCGAGGTCGAGCACCTCGCGGAGGTCGCCCACGGTGCCCCGCTCCAGCCGCGGCGCCACCGGATCGGCGTACGCCGCCATCACGGTGAGCCGCTCCGGGTCGCGCCGCGCACGCGCGCGGCGGATCAGCAGCACCTTGGCCGTGTGCTCGGCCGCGAGCTGCTGCAGGCGAGGCCCCAGCCCATCGGGGAGCCGCGCGTCGCGCAGGGCCGCGGCACCCCAGGGACCGGTGTGCTCGAGCAGCAGCCACGTGCGCACGTTGGTCGCCGTCCCGGCGACCGGCTCGTCCCGCCCGAGGCTGGCCGCGGCGCAGCGGAAGGAGGGCTCAGCCACCGCCCGGGTCCACCAGCTCCAGCAGGCCCTCGCGCACGAGCCGCCGGCAGAGCACCAGGCGGCTGGTGGGATCGAGGGAGGTGAGGTCGCCCGGCGTGAGCGTGGTCCGCGACCGGACCTCCTCCAGCGCGGGACGCAGCCGGGCCGGCACGTCCAGCGACCGGTCGCCGAGGAGCACCTCGATCCGGTCGTCGCGGTCCACGAGCACGCAAGGCCGGCCGGTACGCCGCCGCAGCGGCGTCGTGTCGCCGAGCTCGTCGAGCCGTACGACGTCCCGCAGCCCGCCACTCGCACGCGTCGGCCGGGTCGTGAGGAACCGGCGTACCTCCTGCTCGACGGCGGCACGCGGATCGATCGCGGCGACCGCCTCGCCCAGGCCGGTGAGCCGCTCGGCAAGGCCCTCGGCGAGGACCGCGGGGTCCTCGAGGAAGCCGGCCGGGAGGTGCTCGTCCGGCACGTCGCCCAGCACCGACTCGAGCGTGCGGCGCAGCAGCCCGCGCCAGGTCAGCTGGTTGATGCCCAGGGTGACGTGCAGCGAGACCGCCTGCTCGGTGCGCGCGGCGTGCCGTGTGCCGGCGGGCAGGTAGACGACCATGCCCGGTCGCAGCGTCAGGTCCTCGCGGCCGTCCTGGCCGTGGATCTCCCACTGCTTGCGGCCGGCGGTCTGGAACACGAAGACGTCGTGGGCGTCGGCGTGCAGCGCGAAGCCCTGCGCCCCGGGCGGGGTCAGGTAGGCGTTGGCCTGGCAGGGGTGGCCGAGCTCCAGCTCCAGCTCGGCGACCAGGTCGCCCAGCGGCGGGTGGTAGCGGTGCAGCCCCTGCAGCACCAGCGTCGCGCCGTCGCCGAAGAGGGCCAGCGCGCGACGCGGGTCGACCAGGCCGGTGAGCGGCTCGCCGGCCAGGCTCGCCCCCTGCCGCGTGAACGCGGCAGGGGGCAGCACCGCACCGTCCCGGGCCACCCGCACCGCCGGCGTCCGGATCGCCGACGAGGTCAGCAACCGGTCGACATCGTCGATCCCCAGCAGACCGACGAGCCGACCGGGACCGGTCCGGTGCAGGTGCGTGCGGGACGCCCAGACCTTGTCCAGGAAGGTCTGGGCGTCACCGGTGAGCAGCTCGAGCGCGCTCACGCAGGCGCAGCGCCGTCGGTGCCGTCGGTCCCGTCACCGTCCGTGGCGTCGCCGTCGGTGCCGTCCGTGCCGTCACCGTCCGAGGCGCCGCCGTCGGTGCCGTCCGTGCCGTCACCATCGGTGCCGTCGGCGTCACCACCGCCGCCGTAGGACTCGCCCTGGCCGGGGAGCGGCTCGCCTTCGGACGAGATGATGTCGTTGTCGTTCAGCGGCTCTTCGGGGGTCGTCGTCATCGCAGGTCCTCCTGTCGGGTCGGCCGCAGGTCCACGGCCTCGCCGCGGCGGTACCCGGGAGGTCGGGGCTCAATCCCCGAGCTCCTCCCGCCCGTGCGGCTCCCGCCAGGACGCGACGTCCGGCCCCTTCGGCACGATGCCGGTCGGGTTGATGTCGTGGTGCACCCGGTAGTAGTGCGCCTTGATCTGGTCGAAGTCGATCGTGTCGCCGAAGCCGGGCGTCTGGAACAGGTCGCGCGCATAGCCCCACAGGTTCGGCAGCTCGCTGAGCTTCTGCCGGTTGCACTTGAAGTGGCCGTGGTAGACCGCGTCGAAGCGCGCGAGCGTCGTGAACAGCCGGACGTCGGCCTCGGTGATCGCCGGTCCCATCAGGTAGCGGCGGGTCGCGAGCCGTTGCTCCAGCCAGTCGAGCGTCGCCCAGAGCCGGTCGTACGCCGCGTCGTACGCCTCCTGCGAGCCCGCGAAGCCGCACCGGTAGACGCCGTTGTTGACCTCGGTGAAGACGCGGTGCATCACCTCCTCCATCTCCTCGCGCACGTCGGCCGGCCAGAGGTCCGGTGCGTCGGGGCGGTGGAACTCGCGCCACTCGAAGAAGAGGTCGTGGGTGATCCACGGGAAGTCGTTGGTCACGACCTTGCCGGAGGCGATCTCGACGATCGCAGGAACGGTCACCCCGCGTGGGTAGTCGGGGATCCGCGCGTCGTACGCGTCGCGCAGGAAGTGGATGCCGAGCACCGGGTCGACGCCGCCGGGGTCGAGGTCGAAGGTCCAGCTGCGCTCGTCGTGGACCGGGCCGGGCGCGCCCCACGAGATCACGTCCTCGAGCCCCAGCAGCTTCCGCACGATGATGCTGCGGTTGGCCCACGGGCAGGCGCGGGCGGCGATGAGGCGGTAGCGCCCGGGCTCCACCGGCCACAGCGGTACGTCGGTGGGCCGGTCGCGCGGCGGATGCCCGCCCGCGGTGATCCGGTCCGGGATGTAGGTCATGTCGCGCTCGAAGGAGGCGCCCTGCTCGACGTACGACGGCATGGACGTGCTGTTCCCGCTGGCTCCGATGTCACACTTCGGTCGTCACGTACGTCGACCCCGTGAACCCCGACACGAAGGACGGAACGATGAAGACGATGACCTGCCAGCAGCTCGGCGGCCCCTGCGACCTGGCCCTCACCGGCGAGACCGCCGACGAGGTGATCAAGAAGCAGGACCAGCACCTCAAGGACATGGTCGCCGCCGGCGACGAGGCGCACGTGCCCGCGCGCAACGACATGAAGGGCCGCTGGAAGCGGCCGATCGCGGGCATGGGCTGGTACCGCGACGTGAAGAAGACCTTCGCCGCCCTGCCCGAGAGTTAGGACCCGTACGATCTCGCCATGACAGCGCAGATCGACCGCGGCCGGCTGGGTGAGCTGATCGGCAAGGAGCTCGCGGCGTACGTCGCCGACCACCCGGCCGCGCAGGCCGCCCACGCCCGTGCCGAGCACCTGCTCGGGCGGGTGCCGATGACCTGGATGATGAAGAACCCGGCGTCCTTCCCGCTCTACCTCGCGTCGGCGCGCGGCAACACCGTCACCGACCTGGACGGCCGCAGGTACCTCGACTTCTCGCTCGGCGACACCGCCGCGATGGCCGGCCACTCCCCGCAGCCGGTGGTCGACGCCGTGCAGCGCCGCTTCGGCGAGATCGGCGGCGCGACCGCGATGCTGCCGACCGAGGACGGCGAGTGGGTCGGCGCGGAGCTGACCCGCCGGTTCGGGCTGACCCGCTGGAACTTCGCGCTGACCGCCACCGACGCGAACCGGTGGGCGATCCGCCTGGCCCGCGCGGTCACCGGCCGGCCGAAGCTGCTGTTCCACAGCTACTGCTACCACGGGTCGGTCGACGAGTCGCTCGTCGTGGCCGACGGTCGTGGCGGATCGGTGTCGCGTCCGGGCAACGTGGGTGCACCGGTCGACGTCGCGCTCACCTCGCGGGCGGCGGAGTTCAACGACCTCGCGGGGCTCGAGGAGCAGCTCGCCCACGGCGACGTCGCCGCGGTGGTGATGGAGCCGGCGCTGACCAACATCGGCATCGTGCTGCCGGAGCCGGGCTACCTGGACGGCGTACGCGACCTCACGCGGCGCCACGGCACGCTGCTGCTGATCGACGAGACGCACACCCTGTCGGCCGGCCCGGGCGGCTGCACGCGGGCGTGGGGCCTGGAGCCGGACATCGTCGTCATCGGCAAGGCGATCGGCGGCGGCATCCCCGCCGGTGCGTACGGCGTCTCGGCCGAGTTCGCCGACTCCGTGCTCGGCCGCTCCGACCTCGACATCGTCGACATGGGCGGCGTCGGCGGCACGATGGCGGGCAACGCCGTCTCCCTCGCCGCAGTGCGGGCCACGCTGTCGGAGGTGCTCACCGACGACGCCTTCGACGGCATGATCGCCACCGCCACCCGCTACACCGACGGGGTCCGCGCCGTCTTCGACGAGTACGACGTCCCCTGGACCGTCACCCAGCTCGGTGCGCGTGCGGAGTACCGGTTCACCCCGGTCGCCCCGCGCAACGGCACCGAGGCCGACGCCGCCCACGACCAGGAGCTCGACGACTACGTCCACCTCGCCCTGGTCAACCGCGGCATCCTGCTGACCCCGTTCCACAACATGGCCCTGATGGGCCCGACCACCACCGCCGACCAGGTCGACACCCACCTTGCCGCGCTGCGGGAGGTCGTGGGGGCGCTGGTCGGCTGAGTCGTCCCCCGCTGTCGTTGGTCGAGTAGCCGCGAGCGCCAGCGACCTTGGTCGTTGGTTGAGTAGGCGCGAGCGCCAGCGAGCGCCGTATCGAAACCAACTCACGCTGCCATCGGGGCCGGTGCCTGGCGGCCGCACCGTAGCCGCCCGGCACCCCGCCTCAAGGATGCTCGCTTCGCTCGCCCCGCTACGCGGCGCTTCGCGTCCTTGACCCGGGGTCCCGACCGGGCGGCAGGACGGCGCGGAGTCGGCACGGGCTTCGCCCGCGCCGCCGCTACGCGGCCGCCACCAAAAGGCGCCCTGACCTGCAGAAATGTCCTCGAAACACCTACTGAAATCGTGCGAACAGGTGTATGATCGAGGTAGTTGATCAAGCTCTATCTCGGGAGTGTCGATGACCGCGGAACAGGTGCCTTGCCACCCGATCCTCCGCTGCGCCCGAGACCTCGAAACGTCGTTGAAGTCGGTCGCGGAGATGCCGGCCGACTACCTGCGCGCCCGCGACAAAGAGGAGACCCTCCTCGCTCTGGCCCGGGCCGAAGCCGAGCTGACCGAGCTGCGCCTCCGAGTTCTCGCCACCGCATCGGACGTCGCCGAGGAGCACGCCGCTCGGGACGCCGGCACCTGGCTGGCTCATGCCACCCGAATCACTGCCCAGGCGGCGCGTGCGGACCTCCACCTCGCCACCGATCTCGAAGCGCATCCCCTGACCGCCGCGGCGATGCGGGCCGGATCGGTGAACCAGGCACAGGCCCGGGTGATCATCCGGTCGGTCGACAAGCTGTCCGACGAGGTCGACGACCTCACGCGCGCTCGGGCCGAGAAGCACCTGATCGAGCTCGCCGGCACCTACGACCCCAAGGACCTGGCAGTGCTGGGCACGAAGATCCTCGAGGTCGTCGCCCCCGACGTCGCCGAGGCCGAGCTCGGGAAGGCGTTGGAGCGTGAGGAGCAGGCCGCCCGCGAGAAGTGCTCGCTGAAGATGAGCCGTCGCGGGGACGGCATCACCAAGATCACCGCCCTCGTCCCCGATTCGATCGCCGAACGGTTGACCACCTACCTCGATGCCGAGGACTCGCCCCGCGTCACCAGAAGTCGGTCCCGCGGGGAGGCTTTCTGCCGACTGCTGGAGATCCTCGACCCTAACCGGCTGCCGGACCACGGCGGTGACGCCACCACCGTCATCGTCACGATTCCCTTCGAGACCCTGAAGCAGGACCTCGGGTCCGCGATGCTCGGCTCCGTCGTCATCAGCGCATCCGAGGCACGGCGGCTGGCGTGCACCGCGAAGATCGTCCCCGCCGTCCTCGGCGGGAAGTCGGAGCCGTTGGATCTCGGCAGGGCACAGCGGTTCTACACCGCAGCTCTACGCAAAGCCATGCGACTCCGCGACGGCCGCTGCCGCGCCGAGGGCTGCACGATCCCCGCCACCTGGTGCGAGGCACACCATCTGAAGCCCTGGTCCGAGGGCGGCAAGACCGACCTGGCCGACGGCGTACTTCTCTGCAGCTACCACCACCAGCGTGCCCACGACACCAGGTACTCGATGACCAAGCTCGCCTCGGGCGACTGGCGGTTCCACCGCAGGACCTGAGGGTCGGTCGCTACCCCCTATGGGTCAGGTGGCCCATAGGGGGTAGCGGCACGCGACCACCACCCCGTGGCGGCTACAGTGCGGCCGCCCACGACGACCCCGAGAGCACGTCGCCAGGCCGTGTGACGGTTGCTGCGTGCGCAACCTTCTCGACCAGCGGTGGGCGCTAGGTGTCGTTCCCATGGGTCAGGTGACCCATGGGGTACAGCGGAGCAACCACCACCCCGTGGCGGCCGCGAAGCGGCGGCGCGGGCGAAGCCCGTGCCGACTCCGCGCCGACCAGCCGACCGGTAGGGACCCGCAGTCAAGGATGCCGAAGGCACCGCGCAGCGGCGCCGAAGGCGTCCTTGACGGCGGGGACCGGTCGGCTACGGTGCGGCCGCCCATGATCAGCCATCGAGCGGAGCGCCGAATCAGGCGAGGTAGATCTTCCGCAGCGGCGAGCGGATCTCCCACTCGGTCTGCTCGCCGGCGTACAGGCGCACGACCGAGCCCGGCCGGAGCGAGATGGTCTCTCCGTCGGAGGAGAAGCGGACGGTGCCCTCGCCGGAGAGCACCACGAAGACCTCGTCGGCCTCGACGTCACGGACGACGCCGGGGGTGATCTCCCAGATGCCGATCTCGACGTCGCCGAAGGACCCGAGCTCCACCACCCCGGCGGCAGGCGTGCCGTCCACGACGTCCAGCTCCCCGTCGTGCGGCACGGCCACCGCAAGAGCGTCGACGATGCGCGGCAGGCTCACGAGTCGAACCCCAGACCCAGCGCGTCGAGCGTGCGCAGCCACAGGTTGCGCCGGCCGCCGCGCTGGTCGGCGCGGTCCAGCGACCAGCGGGTGGCCTGGATGCCGATCGAGGCGATCGGCTCGGGCGGGAACGGCAGCGGCTTGCGGCGCACCATCTCCAGCCGGGTGCGCTCGGTCGACAGGCCCGCGAGCCGGTCCAGCATGACCTCCGCGCCGAAGCGCGTGGCGCCGACGCCGAGCCCGGTGAAGCCGGCCGCGTGCGCGACCCGGCCCTGCAGCGCGAGCCCGAAGAACGCGCAGAACCGCGTCGAGGTGTCGATCGGGCCGGCCCACTGGTGGGTGAACCGCAGCCCGGCCAGCTGCGGGAAGGTCGTGAAGAAGTGCTCGGCCAGCTTGCGGTGC
>DATFHM010000206.1:0-14499 GCA_035248385.1 Nocardioides sp.
CCCCCGCCCCGCACAACGGCTGCCGCCCGCCCAAGCGTCGCCGCGTCTGAGACTCGCGAAGGAGACTGACCAATGGCCCGTTACACCGGACCCCTGACCAAGAAGTCGCGCCGTCTCGGCGTCGACCTCATCGGAGGCGACTCCGCCTTCGAGAAGCGCCCCTACCCGCCCGGCCAGCACGGCCGCGCGCGGATCAAGGAGAGCGAGTTCCGCAACCAGCTGCAGGAGAAGCAGAAGGCGCGCTACACCTACGGCGTCCTCGAGAAGCAGTTCCACAAGTACTACGTGGAGGCCGCTCGTCGCCAGGGCAAGACCGGCGACAACCTGCTCCAGCTGCTCGAGTGCCGTCTCGACAACGTGGTCTACCGTGCCGGCTTCGCCCGCACCCGCCGCCACGCCCGCCAGCTCGTGTCCCACGGACACTTCCTGGTCAACGGCAAGAAGGTCGACATCCCGTCCTTCCAGGTGACCCAGTACGACATCATCGATGTCCGTCCGAAGTCGCTGGAGATGACGCCGTTCATCGTGGCTCGCGAGACCCACGGCGAGCGGATCGTGCCGGCCTGGCTGCAGGCGCTCCCGAACCGCATGCGGATCCTGGTGCACCAGCGCCCCGTGCGTGAGCAGATCGACCTGCCCATCCAGGAGCAGCTCATCGTGGAGTACTACTCCAAGAAGTGATCTCGTCCGGTGGGCGTCGACTCCCTCGTGGGGCGGCGCCCGCCGGCATCACGTCGTACCTCTTTTCTCCATCGCACCTCATATCTGGGTCCTCATATAGCGGTCGGCCCGGAAAGGAAAAGAAACAGTGCTCATCGCACAGCGCCCCACCCTGTCGGAAGAGACCGTCGACCAGTTCCGCTCGCGGTTCGTCATCGAGCCGCTGGAGCCGGGCTTCGGCTACACGCTGGGCAACTCGCTCCGTCGCACCCTGCTGTCCTCGATCCCCGGTGCTGCGGTCACGAGCATCAAGATCGACAGCGTCCTCCACGAGTTCTCGACCATCGAGGGCGTCAAGGAGGACGTCACCGAGATCATCCTGAACCTCAAGGGCCTGGTGGTCTCCTCCGAGCACGACGAGCCCGTCACGATGTACCTGCGCAAGTCGGGTGCCGGTGACGTCACCGCCGCGGACATCGCGCCGCCGGCTGGTGTCGAGGTGCACAACCCCGACCTGAAGATCGCCACCCTGGGCGACAACGGCAAGCTCGAGATGGAGCTCGTCGTCGAGCGTGGCCGTGGCTACGTCTCGGCCGTCCAGAACAAGGGTGCCGACAACGAGATCGGCCGGATGCCCGTCGACTCGATCTACAGCCCCGTGCTGAAGGTCAGCTACAAGGTCGAGGCCACCCGTGTCGAGCAGCGCACCGACTTCGACAAGCTCGTCATCGACGTCGAGACCAAGCCGTCGATCCTGCCCCGCGACGCCATCGCGTCGGCCGGAAAGACCCTGGTCGAGCTCTTCGGTCTGGCCCGCGAGCTCAACGTCGAGGCCGAGGGCATCGACATCGGCCCGTCGCCGGTCGACGAGCAGCTCGCCGCCGACCTCGCCCTCCCGGTCGAGGACCTGCAGCTGACCGTCCGGTCCTACAACTGCCTCAAGCGCGAGGGCATCCACACCGTGGGTGAGCTCATCAGCCGCTCGGAGCAGGACCTGCTGGACATCCGCAACTTCGGCGCCAAGTCGATCGACGAGGTCAAGGCCAAGCTGGTCGAGATGGGTCTGTCCCTCAAGGACAGCGCGCCCGGCTTCGACCCGACCGCTGCGCTCGCGGCGTACGGCGACGACTACGACGAGGACGACGAGGCCTCCCTCGAGGACGAGCAGTTCTGATCCCCTGCCTCTCGGCAGCAACCTCCGGTACCTGACACGGCCGGACCTACTCCCGGTACCTGGTACGGCCGGGGAGAAATGAGAGAGAAATGCCCAAGCCCAAGAAGGGTTACCGCCTCGGCGGCTCGGCCGCCCACCAGCGGCTCATCCTGTCGAACCTGGCCACCGCGCTCTTCGAGCACGGCCGGATCACGACCACCGAGGCCAAGGCCCGCATGCTGCGGCCGTACGCCGAGAAGCTGGTGACCAAGGCCAAGAAGGCCCACGCCGGCGAGAACCCGCTGCACCAGCGCCGCGAGGTCCTCAAGGACATCCGGGACAAGGGTGTCGTGCACACCCTGTTCACCGAGATCGCCCCGCTCGTCGCGGAGCGTCCCGGCGGCTACACCCGGATCACCAAGATCGGCAACCGTCAGGGCGACAACGCTCCGATGGCCGTCATCGAGCTCGTGACCGAGGCCTTCACCCCGGCCCCGGCCAAGCCCAAGAAGGCCGAGCCGGCCGCCGCCGCTCCGGTCGAGGAGGCTCCGGTCGAGGAGACCGCCGAGGTCGAGGCCGACGTCACCACCGAGGCTCCGGCCGAGGAGGTCCTCGCGGACGAGGCCCCCGTGGCCGAGGCCGAGGAGACCGCCACGGAGGAGACCTCCGAGGAGGCCTGAGCTCCGCTCGCAAGTGTCGAAGGCCCGTTCCCGCTCACGCGGGGGCGGGCCTTCGTGCTTTTTCGGGGCTGCCTGCGGCCCACCTAGACTGGACCCATGAGCATCGACCTCGGCACCCCGCGCCTGATCGACGAGTCCGAGAGGCAGGTGCTGCTCGCCGACCCGCGTGGCTACTGCGCGGGCGTCGACCGGGCCGTGGTGACCGTGGAGCAGGCGCTGGACCTGTACGGCGCCCCCGTCTACGTGCGCAAGCAGATCGTCCACAACAAGCACGTCGTGGCCAACCTCGAGTCCCGCGGCGCGATCTTCGTCGAGGAGCTCGACGAGGTGCCCGAGGGCGAGACCGTCGTCTTCTCCGCGCACGGTGTCTCGCCGGCCGTCCACCGGCAGGCCGAGGAGCGCTCGCTCAAGACAATCGACGCCACCTGCCCGCTGGTCACCAAGGTCCACCGCGAGGCCGTCCGGTTCGCGCGCGAGGGCTACACGATCCTGCTGATCGGCCACGCCGGTCACGAGGAGGTCGAGGGCACCGCCGGTGAGGCGCCGGACCAGACCGTGCTCGTCGAGCACCCCGACGACGTGGACCGGCTGGAGTTCTCCGATGACGCCAAGCTCGCCTGGCTCTCCCAGACCACCCTGTCGGTCGACGAGACGATGGAGACCGTACGCCGCCTCCGCGCCAAGTTCCCGCAGCTCGAGGACCCGCCGTCCGACGACATCTGCTACGCCACCCAGAACCGCCAGGTAGCGGTGAAGGAGATCGGCGCGGCCGCCGACCTGGTCATCGTGGTCGGCTCGGCGAACTCCTCGAACTCGGTGCGTCTGGTCGAGGTCGCGCTGGAGGCCGGCGCGAAGTCGTCGTACCGCATCGACGACGTCACCGAGCTCGACGAGACCTGGCTCGACGGCGTCGCGTCGGTGTCGGTCACCTCCGGTGCCTCGGTGCCCGACCACCTCGTGCAGGAGGTGCTCGGCTACCTGGCCGAGCGCGGCTTCCCGGACGCGCGGCCGGTCCAGACCGCCGAGGAGACCCTCGCGTTCTCGCTGCCGAAGGAGCTGCACAAGGACCTGAAGGCAGCCGGTCGCTGAGATGGCGCGTTATCTCGACGTCCACCCGGACAACCCGCAGCCGCGCGCGCTCCAGCAGATCGTCGCGGCGCTGCAGGACGACGCGCTGATCGCCTACCCGACCGACTCTGGCTACGCCCTCGGCTGCCGGATCGGCAACCGCGAGGGACGCGACCGGATCCTCAAGATCCGCGGTCTCGACGACAAGCACCACTTCACGCTGGTGTGCCGCGACTTCTCCCAGCTCGGCCAGCTCGTGCACGTCGACAACTCGGCGTTCCGGGCGATCCGCTCGGCCACGCCCGGGCCGTACACCTTCATCCTCCCGGCGATGCCGGAGGTCCCGAAGCGGCTGCTGCACCCGAAGAAGCGCACCGTCGGCGTACGCATCCCGGACCACGTCTTCGTGCAGGCGCTGCTGGAGGAGCTCGGCGAGCCGCTGCTGACCTCGACCCTGATCCTGCCCGGCGAGACCGAGCCGCGGACCATGGGCTGGGAGATCAAGGAGGACCTCGACCACGAGGTCGACATCGTCGTCGAGGCCGGCGAGGTGAAGCCGGAGCCGACCACGGTCGTCGACTGGTCCGAGGGCGCTCCCGAGGTCGTTCGCCGCGGCGCGGGGGACCCCGACAGGTTCTGAGGGGTTCTTCATCTTCTCTCAAGGTGGGCGTGCCTAGCCTGCCTGGTATGACTGACCCGGGTGCGCCATCGGTGCCGGCTCCGAAGCCGGGGCGCCGTCGTCGCCCGCGTCAGCGACGCTGGGTGCGCCCCACCGTGATCGGGCTGGCGGTGCTGCTCGTGCTGCTGGGTGGAGCAGCGTTCTGGGGCTACAGCGCCATGGCCGGCAAGATCCACACCTTCGACGCCGCCGGCGTCTCCGCCCACCGGCCGAACCCCACCAGCGGTGAGAACATGCTGCTCATCGGCACCGACTCCAGGGCGGGGCAGAGCGGCGTGCTCGGCGGCCGCGGCGACGCCGTGGGCCGCTCCGACACCACGATCCTCGTGCACGTCTTCTCCGGCAGCCGCCGCGCGGTCGCGGTGTCGATCCCGCGCGACTCGCTGGTGACGGTCCCGTCCTGCCGGCTGCCCGACGGCAGCTGGACCCAGCCCCAGCACGACGTCATGTTCAACTCGGCGTTCAGCGTCGGCGACACGGTCGCCGGCAACCCCGCGTGCACCCAGAACACCGTGGAGAAGCTGACCGGCCTGCGCATCGACCACACCGTGGTCGCGAACTTCGCCGGCTTCGCCGCCCTCTCCGACGCGGTCGGCGGCGTCCCGGTGTGCGTGCCCAACGCGGTCTACCAGGACGACCTGCGGCCGCAGATGACCACCCGCGGCAAGCTGCTGTTCCACGCCGGCCGCCAGCTGGTCGAGGGCACGAAGGCGCTCGACTACGTGCGGATCCGGCACGGGCTCGGCGACGGCTCGGACATCGGCCGGATCAAGCGGCAGCAGGCCTTCCTGTCCTCGATGATCGACACCATCCGCAAGCAGGGCCTGTCCTCCAGCCACCTGCTGCCGCTGGTCGACGCGGCCACCGCCAACCTGACCTTCGACTCCGGCCTCGGCTCGCCGATCAAGCTGCTGTCGTTCGCGATGGGTCTGCGGGACCTGCAGCCCTCCGACATCGACTTCGTCACCGTGCCGTGGCGGTACGACGGCTACCGGGTCGCCATCGTCCAGCCGGCCGCCCGCCGCCTGTGGGCAGCCCTGCGCAACGACCAGCCGGTGACGAGCGCGGCGGGCCACGCCCGGCGTACCCACCACGACGGCGTGCCGAAGGCGGTGCTGGCCGGGGGCCGGACCGCCAGCACGAACCCCTGCGCCGACCTCACCTGAGTCGGGCGCGCTCAGCCGAGGCTGGAGAACAGCACGAGCGGGCCGACCGCCGTGAACCCCAGCCGCTCGTAGATGGCGCGCGCTGCCGCCGAGGCGTCCAGCGAGACCCGCGCGGCGCCGCGGTCGCGCGCCGCGTTCAGGGCCGCAGCAGTGACGGCGGTGCCGATGCCCTGCCGACGGAGGGCCGGGTCGGTGCTGACGAAGAAGATCCGTGCCAGGTCCTGGAAGACCGCGGAGCCGGCGGTCGCGCGCACCTTTCCCGCCTCGTCGGTCGCAGCGAACAGAGTCGCGTCGGGGATCGACGCCAGGTACGCAGCGAACCGGTCGACCGCAAGATCTCCGGCACCGGGATCGAACCGGAGGCAGGCGGCGGCCGCGTCGAGGAGGGCCACCTCGCCCTCGCCCGGATCGACCACAGCGCGGCGCAGGTGCAGCCCCTCGGCCAGCGGAGGCTCCGACACCGCGCCCAGGTCCCGGAAGACCATCGCCGTCACGTCCTCGCGCGCGTAGCCGGGCAGCGCGGCCATCAGCTCTACGCACCGCGACGCAGACGGGACCACGTCGACGATCGCCGCGTGCGGGTTGCCGAGGCGTTCCAGGGCGTTGAACGCCGAATCGTCCGTGACGAGCAGCCGGCCGTCGTACCGCCCGTTGCTGCCGCGCCGGCCGAGGATCGCGGCCTCGTCGATCAGAGTTGCCGGATCGGCGCCCGCCCGCGAGGTGGTGCGGAAGGCGTCGACGTAGAAGGCCCAGTCGTCGTCAGGCCGCTCAGGCGTGCGCATCGAGCACCCTGATGATCTCGCGTGCGGCGCGCACGTGACCGTCGTCCTCGATCGGGAGCGCCTCGGAGCGCGCACCCAGGTGCGTGGCGATCAGGTCGGCGAGGTGGTCGGGATCGGCGTCGGGATAGTCGACCCGGATGCCGGAGCGGTAGTTGTCGAGCCGGTGCGGGACGTGCAGGTTCTGCTCGAAGTGCCGCTGGAGCGGGACGTAGGCGAACGGAGTGCGACTCGACGTCAGCTCCATAGCGGTCGCCAGCCCGCCCTGGACCACCGCCATGTCGGCAGCGGCGAGGAGGTGGTCGAGATCGGGGACGTAGCCGGCGACGGTGAGCCCGCGTTCGTCCGGGTCGGCCAGCGTGAGCCGCGGCCCGGTGACGACCATCGTGCGGAGGTCGGGTTCAGTACGCCGCGCCAGCCGGTGCGCCGCGACAGCCCGATCGAGCAGTGCGCTCCCGATCCCCGATCCGCCGACGGCGACCACGCACAGCGGCTGGTCCGGCCTGGCGCCGACGCGTCGGCGGGCCTCGTCGCGCTCCACCGCACCCGAGGCGCGAGTGCCGACGTACCCGGTGAAGGTGAAGGTCTTCTCGGCGAACGCGCGCACGGTCGGCAGGCCCGGGCCGAGGGGGACGTCGAGCGCATCGGCGGGGTTGCCGATGAACAGGGATGCGTCGCGGACGGGGTTCCTCGTGCACTGCTCGACCATCAGCGCGTTGGTGTCGGCGATGATCGCGCGCTCGCGGTCGCTGGCGTCCTCGACGGGGAGCAGGCCGACGTAGTCGGTCATCCAGACGAAGGGCGCGCGCTTCTCGCTCGGGTTCTCGTGGAGGAAGAGGTCGACCTCCCATGCCTCGTCGCCGATCACCACGTCGAAGTGCTCCTCGCGCATGATCTCGCGGAACACCGCGAAGTTGCGGGCCATCAGGTCGTCGGCGCGCCGGAAGGCGCCGAAGACGTCCAGCTCGTGGCCGACGGACTCGAGCTCGAAGTGGCGGCACTCGCTGAGCAGGTGGCGGCTGGCGGGGTGGACGGGCTCGCCGTTCTCCTCGAGCACCGTCGTCACGGGGCTCTGGGCCAGCCAGGTGATCTCGACGTCCGGTCGCTGACGGCGCAGCTCCTTGACGATCGCGATGTCGCGTCGCGCGTGGCCGAGGCCGATGGGGGAGCAGACGACCAGGATCTTCGGTGGACCGGAGCGACCGGGGCTGCTCGCCGGTGGTGCGTCGGTCGCGGCCGTGCCGAGCGCGCGGTCGGCGAGCTCCCTGATCGCGGCCGCGGTGGTCGCGACCTTGCGCCCGTGCGGGCAGTGGTCGGCGCCCGGCACCGTGACCAGCTCGCCATGAGTGGCGTCCGCGAGCCACACGGCGTCGGCGCGCGGCGTCACCTCGTCCTCGGTGCCCGTCACCACCACCACCGGGATCGAGACCTGGCAGGCGAGCCCGTCGAGGACCTTCCGGCTGCGCAGGACCGGCGCGCGGAGCGCGGCGATCATCGACTCGAGGTCGGCATCGGCAGCTCGCTCGGAGGCGGTGTCGATGATCCACTCGCTGTGCGGGGCGGACAGCGCCTTGCGCATGAACCACCGGCTGAAGGCCCGCGGGTGGCTGCGGATGTACGGCGCGTTCAGGCGGGCCCAGCCCGCGTGGACGAGCGACGGTCGCTCGAACGCCGGCCGCAGTGCTGGGCTCGTCAGGAGCCGCAGGACCGAACGCGTGTAGGGGATGAACGGGCCGAGGAACGCGGCGCCGGCGATCCGGTCAGGGTGGTGTGCGGCGAGCACGAGCAGCGCCTGGCAGGAGCGCGAGTGGGCGACCGCGACGGCCCGGTCGACGCCGGCCGCGTCCATCACGGCCAGGGTGTCAGCGGCCAGCGCCGCCGGGGTGTGGCGTGCGGGGTCGTGGGACGCCGACGACCGGCCGTTGCCCGCCGGGTCGAAGGTGGCGACGGTGAACCCGGGCCAGAGGCACCCGATCACCAGGCGCCACACCCGGGAGTCCTGCAGGTTCCACGGAGGCATCAGCACGACGGTGCGGCCGCCGTCGCCGAAGACCTCCCAGGCCAGCTCCACGCCGTCGCGCTCGCACCGCCCCGACCGGGTCGGTTCGATCGTGCGTTCCACCTTCATCGTGCTCTTCCTTCCATCCATCGATCGAGATCGGCGAGGAGCTCGGCATGTCCGGTCCGGACTCCCACCAGCTGTTCCATCCCGAGCCCGGCGTTGAAGGTGATCACCAAGGTCACGACGCTCTCCAGGCTGAGGCCGAGCTCGGCCATCCCGAGGTCGTCGTACGGCTGCCGGAAGCCGTCGCGCAGCACCTGCCGCCACGCCTCGTACGCCGCCGTCACGCGAGGTCCGAGCGTCGGTGAGTTGAGGGCCCGTGAGTAGAGCTCGCCCCACACCTTCTGGTAGCCGTCGGCCACGTCCTTGTCGAGGTAGGCCATCGCGTCGCGCCACACCTCGATGAACGGACGGCCGCTCGAGTAGAGAGCGCGCTGCCGCTCCAGCAGGTCGGCCGTGAACCGCTCGAAGACCTGCACGAAGAGCTCGTCCAGGCTGCCGAAGTAGTAGTGGATCAGCCCGTGGTTCAGGCCCGCCTCGGCTCCGACGCGTCGCGTCGTGACGCCGGCGTGCCCTTCGCGCACGAGGATCCGCTCGGCCGCGTCGAGCAGCTGGGTCCGGGCGGGGCCATCGGGTTTAGTCACTCGACTAAAGTGGCACCGACGGGCGTGCGCGTCAAGGCTCGACCCTGATGTGGAGGTCGTGCGATCGGCGAGGGGCGGTCAGATCGCGCCGAGGCGGGTGAGCACCCGCCGGCGTACCGCCAGGATGGCGAGGCACGCCACGTAGCCGGTGACGAGCGCCAGGCTGTGGTGGGACAGGCCCGTGACCGTGGCCTGGACGGTGCCGTTCGACGGCTGCGCGACGGACCCTGGCTGGGAGAAGCCGAGCAGGGCGACGACGCCGGCCATCGCGATCGGCGGCAGCACCCCGACGGTGAAGAAGTCGCCCGGGCGGACCGACAGGGCGGCGTACAGGCAGAGCAGGACGAAGACGACGTCGAAGAGCCCGCCCAGGTGGTCGGCGAGGCCGACCTCGATGGCGGTCACCGTCAACAGCAGGGCAGCCGTCAGCGCCGCGACCTCCCGCCCAGGTTCGCGGCCCTCTTCCCACAGCGTACGGGGTCGTGGCTGTGCCACTTGGCTCACGCTTCCCACGGTAGGCCCGGTGGGGCGGAGGTAGGGGTCGGCGCGCCGGGTTCGACTCAGGGTGGGTCAGTCGGCGAGGTCGACGATGACGGGGGCGTGATCGGAGGGGGAGCCGGTGCCGATCTCGGGGTTGCGCTCGTCGCGGTCGACGAAGGCGCCGGTGACCCGCGAGGCGAAGGCGGGGGAGCCGAGGACGAAGTCGATCTTCAGGCCGCGGTCGCGCTCGAAGCGCTGCCGGTAGTAGTCCCAGTACGTGTAGCCGGGGGCGTAGGAGCGGGTGACCTCGGTCCAGCCGCCGTCGAGGAAGGCCTGGAAGGAGGCGCGCTCGGCGGGAGTCACGTGGGTCGAGTTGGCGAACTGGGCGACGTCGAAGACGTCGTCGTCGGTGGGGCAGATGTTCCAGTCGCCCACCAGCGCGGTCGGTACGTCGAGCCACTCGGCTCCGGCCTCGCGGAGCCGCTGCAGCCAGTCGAGCTTGTAGACGTAGTGCGGGTCCTCGGGCTTGCGGCCGTTGGGGATGTACAGGCTCCAGATGCGTACACCGCCGCACATCGCGCCGAGGGCCCGCGCCTCCGACTTCTCCTTGAAGTCCGGCATCCCGGGGAACCCGACGGCGACGTCCTCGATGCCGACCCGGCTGATCAGCGCGACGCCGTTCCACTGGTCGTAGCCGACCGCGGCGATGTCGTACCCCCGCGCCTGCAGGCCCATCAGCGGCAGCTGCTCCTCGCGTGCCTTGGTCTCCTGCACGGCGAGCACGTCGATGTCGTGCCGCTCCAGGAACGCCTCGACCCGGTCGATGCGCGAACGGAGGGAGTTGACGTTCCAGGTGGCGATCCGCACCCGGCCAACCTACCCGCGCCCTACCCTCGCCCCATGAGGCGGTGGATCCCGGTGATGCTGGTGGTGGCGGTCGTCATCGACGTGGCCTACTGGTCGGCCTGGTTCGTCCACCGCGACTGGCTCGCGAGCGAGCACACCCAGGGCTACTACGACTTCGAGAACGCCTTCCCGCTCGCGGACCTCTGGCTCGGCGTGGCGTGCGTGCTCGCGCTGGAGGCGCTGCACCGACGGCGGCCGACCGCCCTGCTCTGGCTGATCAGCGCGGGTGCCGCCGGCCTGTACCTGGGCTCGATGGATCTGCTCTACGACCTCGAGCACGGCATCTTCGGCAAGGGCGGTGGCGGCGTCGTCGAGGCCGGCATCGTGCTGCTGACCTGGGTCTTCTCGATCACCGCGCTGCGCTGGTCGTGGCGCAACCGGGAGGAGCTCCTCGCCGGAGCTCAGTCGTCCTGACCCCAGCGCCACCGGGTGTGGATCGGGCCCTTGGCCACGGAAAGCACCAGGAACGCCAGCAGGGCGACGGCACCCACCGGCACCGACGCGGGCCACGGCAGGAGGGCTGCGGCGAGGGCGGTCAGCAGCGCGAGCACCGCGACGGACACCCAGCCCTGCCAGGTGATCGGTACGCCGCCGTACGACGTGCGCCTGCGTCCGAACCAGTGCCGCCTGTTCATGGGACCGAACCTAGGAGGCAGGGGAGCGGGGCACATCACCGCCGAGGACACCGCCCGTAACGATGTCCTCACTCGCCAACAGGGTCAGTCGTCGTGCCCGAAGCTGCGCAGCCAGTGCGGCATCGGGCTGCGCGCGATCGCGACCGCGAAGGTGCACATCAGCAGGAAGCCGAAGAGCGCCAACCAGCCCAGCGCGGCCAGCGTCGAGTCGGCGTCGAACACCAGGAGACCACCCGTCACCACGATGACCGCCTGGATCGCGATCAGGACGAACGCCTGCCAGGTCACCGGCACGAGCAGCTGACCCAGGTTGCGGCGGTTGAACCAGTAGTGAACCGAATGAGTCGTCATTGACACCCTCTGTTCCGGGGGTTCCGGGGTTGGTGCGGCCGAAGTTACGCCAGGTCAGCCCTCGGGGGAAGCACCGTCGACGAGGAATCGGGCGGCGAGCATGCCCTCGAACGTGCCGATCAGCCGCTCGGGCGGGAAGGCCTCCGGATCGGCGAGGACGAGCCGTGCGAACTCCTCGGCCGCGGCCATCAGCATGAACGCCAGGACCTCGGCGTCGAGGAACGGCCCGCCGCGTCGCTCGAGGCCGACCTCGACGGCGTCCGCGATGTAGCCGCGGATCAGGTCCTTGGTGCTCTCGATCCGCTCGCGCACCACGTCCGGGGCGTTGCGGGTCAGGCCGAGGACCGGTCGCCACACCTCCGGCTCCTTCTGCACGACGTCGAGGAACGCGCGCAGCACCTGCACCAGCCACACGTCGATCTGGTCGGGCGTGCCCTGGGGGAGCAGGTGGATCACGGAGGCGAGGGCGCGGCGCTGGGTGCGGTCGAGGAGGGCGTTGAGGAGCGGCTCGAGGCCGTCGTACGCCGTGTAGACGACCGGCCGCGTCACCTCGGCCTCGCGGGCGATGGCCTCAACGGTGAGCTTGTCGTAGCCGTCGCGGGAGAGCAGGCGCAGCGCGGCGTCGAGCAGGTGCTCCCGGCGTACCTCGACGGGCTGGCGGGCTGCGTAGCGGCGCTTGCGGCTGGGCGTGGCCTCCGTCACGTCACCGACAATATACAGAGCCGTAAAATTGTGCGAACCTACAGGCCTGTAGCAATTGCGACACCGTGTCGCAGTCGCAGTGAGGAGGCCCCGATGTTCGGGATCATGACCCGCAACCAGATGCTGGCGAAGTACGAGCCGATGGCCGATTACGGCTTCCTCGGCCCGGACTCGGTCTCGTGGAAGGTGTGGTCGCACCCCACGTCGTACGTGCTCGGCTTCGCGCGGGCGGTCACCATCGAGCACTTCGACCCGAACCTGGCGGCGGCCGTCATCCAGTCCGGTGGCGTGAAGTACCGCCCCTCGACGCGCTACGGGCGCACCCTGCGCTACTTCGCGATGCAGCTCTTCGGCGGTGCCGAGCAGACGGCGAAGGCCGCCGACGTGCTGGTCAAGGTCCACTCCAAGGCGGTCGGCAACGACCCCGTCACCGGTGGCACGTACGACGCCAACGACCCCACTTCCCAGCTGTGGATCCACGTGACGGCGTGGCACTCGATCCTCAAGTGCTACGAGATGTTCGGGCCCGGCAAGCTGACTGAGGCGGAGGAGAACCAGTTCTGGGCCGAGATGGGCGAGATCGCGAAGCTGCAGACGATCAACCCCGACGAGGTCCCGACCAACCGCGCCGAGGTGCACCGCTACTTCGAGGAGTGGCGCCCGCGGCTGGCCGCGTCCGAGGGCGCGCAGGACATGATCCACTTCATCATGCCGCTGATGGTGGCGCTGCCGCCGACGATGCCGGCGTGGCAGAAGACGCTGCTGCGACCGGCGGTCTGGACGATGAGCAAGGGCGTCATCTCGACGTACCCGAAGCACATGCGGGACATGGCGAACCTGCCGCAGGGCCGGCTGCTCGACCTGTACGCGCGGGTCGCGAACAAGCTGCTGCACAAGGCGCTCGCGCGGTCGATGAACGCCCGCCTGGCGCTGTTCCAGGTCCTCGCGCCGGCCGCCGTCGACATCGCTGCGCCGGCGATCCTGGGCATCGAGCCGTTGAGCGACCGGGTCTGGGGTGTGCGCGAGGCGCAGGACCACTTCGGCTTCGCCTACCCGGCCGAGGCGCACCTCGACATCCGCGAGAAGCAGCGCGAGCGGGTCTTCCACCAGGGCCTGAAGCCGTCCGACGAGGGGCTCGAGGAGTCGCAGCAGCACATCGGCTCGATGGACGTCCTGCACCCGGAGGTCCTCGGCGCCTAAGGCTCCGGACGCTTGTTCCGGGCATGCGGCCGGGGTCCTCGGGTACCTCGGCCGCATGGTCCCTGGAATCGTGCTGCTGATCCTCGGTGCGGTCTTCGCCTTCGCGATCCGCTCCGACGGCACCTGGATCGACACCCGCGCGCTGGGGGCGATCCTCATGCTCGGCGGGCTCGCGTTCGTCGCACGCTCGCTGGTCGGGCGGCGCGAGGTGATCGTCGAGGAGGAGCAGACCGATGACGGCGCCGGGCCCGAGGTGACCGAGCGCCGGGTCGTGATCGAGAAGCGGGCCGACTGAGGCGAATCGTCCAGGGGCCGATCCCGCACCTAGGATGGCCACCCGTGGCACTCACCATCGGCATCGTCGGTCTCCCGAACGCGGGCAAGTCGACGCTCTTCAACGCACTGACCAAGAACAACGTGCTCGCGGCGAACTACCCGTTCGCGACGATCGAGCCGAACGTCGGTGTCGTGGGCGTGCCCGACGCGCGTCTCGGCCGTCTCGCCGAGATCTTCGGCTCGGAGCGCCAGCTGCCGGCGACGGTCGAGTTCGTCGACATCGCGGGCATCGTCCGCGGCGCGTCGCAGGGCGAGGGCCTGGGCAACAAGTTCCTCGCGCACATCCGCGAGTCCGCGGCGATCTGCCAGGTGACGCGGGTCTTCCGCGACGAGGACGTCACGCACGTCGACGGCGAGGTCAACCCCGCGAACGACATCTCCACGATCCAGACCGAGCTGATCCTCGCCGACCTCGAGACGGTCGAGAAGTCCGTCGTACGGCTGGAGAAGGAGGCGCGGAAGTCGAAGGACCTCGCCGCCAACCTCGCCGCCGCGGTCGAGGCCAAGGCCGCGCTCGAGGCCGGTACGCCGATCATCGCGACCTCCATCGACCGCGCCCTGCTGCGCGAGCTCTCCCTCCTCACCGCGAAGCCGTTCATCTACGTCTTCAACTGTGACGCCGACGAGCTCCAGGACGAGGACCTCAAGGCGAAGATGCGCGAGATCGTCGCGCCCGCCGAGGCGATCTTCCTCGACGCGAAGTTCGAGTCCGAGCTGATCGAGCTCGACGACGAGGAGGCCGCGGAGTTCCTCGCCGAGGCCGGCGTCACCGAGCCGGGTCTCGAGGTGCTGGCCCGGGTCGGCTTCGACACCCTCGGCCTGCAGACCTACCTCACCGCCGGCCCCAAGGAGTCGCGCGCCTGGACGATCCGCAAGGGCGACACCGCCCCGCAGGCCGCCGGCGTGATCCAC
This sequence comes from Nocardioides sp., assembly GCA_035248385.1. Taxonomy (GTDB): domain Bacteria; phylum Actinomycetota; class Actinomycetes; order Propionibacteriales; family Nocardioidaceae; genus Nocardioides. The sequence goes on from DATFHM010000206.1 coordinate 14,414, forward strand.
ACCGACTTCGAGAAGGGCTTCATCAAGGCCGAGATCGTCTCCTTCTCCGACCTGGACGCCGCCGGCTCCATGGCCAAGGCCAAGGA
>DATFHM010000207.1:0-2725 GCA_035248385.1 Nocardioides sp.
AGCGGCAGCCGGTTCTACTACCTCACCGGCGTCGGCGCCGAGCTGGAGTTCGCGCTGATCAACCTGGCCATGGAGCAGGCCCGTGAGGCCGGCTTCACCCAGGTCATCGCGCCGGCCCTGGTCCGCCCCGAGGCGATGGACGGCACCGGCTTCCTGGAGCAGGCCGAGGAGAACGTCTACCGGATCGAGGGCGAGGACCTCTACCTCGTCGGGACGTCCGAGGTGCCGATGGCGGCGTACCACTCCGACGAGATCCTCGACCCGGAGAGCCTGCCGCTGCGCTACGCCGCGTTCTCGAGCTGCTTCCGCAAGGAGGCCGGCAGCGCCGGCAAGGACACCAAGGGCATCATCCGGGTCCACCAGTTCGAGAAGGTGGAGATGTTCGTCTACACCACGCTCGAGGAGTCGTACGCCGAGCACCAGCGGCTGCTCGAGTGGGAGAAGGCGTTCCTCGACAAGCTGGAGCTCGCCTACCAGGTCATCGACGTGGCCGCGGGCGACCTCGGCAACAGCGCGAGCCGCAAGTTCGACTGCGAGGCGTGGATCCCGACCCAGGGCAAGTACCGCGAGCTCACCTCGACCTCCAACTGCCTCGACTTCCAGGCCCGCCGCCTCGACATCCGCCAGCGCGGCGAGGGCGGCACCGCGCCGGTCGCCACCCTCAACGGCACGCTCACGGCCATCACCCGCTGCATCGTCGCCGTCCTCGAGACCCACCAGCAGGCCGACGGCTCGGTGAGGGTCCCGAAGGCGCTGCAGAAGTGGCTCGGCCGCGAGGTGCTCGAGCCGGTCCGATGACCTGGCGCCCGAAGCTCGTCGCCCTCGACATCGACGGCACCCTGCTGCGCTGGATCGAGGGGCAGGGCGCGAGCCAGGAGGAGGTCACCCCTCCCGTCCACGCGGCCGTCCAGCGCGCCCTCGACGCGGGCGCCCACGTCGTGCTGGCCAGCGGCCGGGCGCCGCACAACATGACCGGCGTCGCCGACATGCTCGACCTGCACGACCCCGCGCACCCCGAGCGTGCCGAGCGCCTGTGGATCGTCGCGGCCAACGGCGCCGTGGTGCTGCGGCACCCGCCGATGGAGGTCGTCTTCGAGGAGACCTTCGACGCGGGCCCGGCGGTGCGCGCCCTGCTCGCCGCCCACCCGACGGCGCTGGTCGCGGTCGAGGAGCGCGGGCTCGGCTACCGCGTGACGGCACCGTTCCCGGAGGGCGAGCTCGGTGGCCACGAGACCGTCGTCGACGACGTCGAGGAGCTCGTGGCGCACCCGGTCAGCCGTGTCATCCTGCGTGACCCCGACGCCGAGGTCGAGGACTTCATCCGCCTCGTCGACGGCCTGGGCCTGCAGGGCACCGACTACGCCATCGGCTGGACCGCCTGGCTGGACCTCGCGCCCGTCGGCGTCTCCAAGGCCTCTGGTCTGCAGTACGTCGCCGAGCAGCTCGGCATCGACGCCGCCGACGTCCTCGCGATCGGCGACGGGCGCAACGACATCGAGATGCTCACCTGGTCCGGTCGCGGGGTCGCGATGGGTCAGGCGCCCGACGAGGTCAAGCAGATCGCGGACGCGGTCACGGCGAGCGTCAACGACGACGGCGCGGCCCTCGAGATCGACCGCTGGTTCGGGTCGGGCGACCCCCGATCTGGTGAGATGGGGGTGTGATGCCTGCTCCGGTACGTCGATGGATCGCCGCGATCCTCCTTGTCGCGGGCACGACCCTCGGGCTGGTGGCCGCTCCGTCCGGCGCCCCGGCCGGCGCCGCGCCCCGGGCCACGACGACGTCCGCGTGCACCGTGCACCCACGGGACAAGGCGGCCGTGCAGAAGGCGGCCGCGGGCGTCGACGCCGTGATCGCGGCCCGCATCACGAAGGCCGTCAAGACCCCCGGTCCGCCGTTGAACAGCGTGCAGCACCCGGCGTACTGGACCTACACGATCCGCGTGGCCGCCACCTTCCGCGGCTCGGCCCAGCACGGCGCCACGGCGACGCTCGTCCAGGTGCCGCTGCGCTACACGCCGGAGAAGTCGCTCACGAAGGGGGCGACGTACCTGCTCTTCGTCAAGCAGCAGAACAGCGGCTTCGCCTCCGCCAGGTGCGGCGGCTCGGTGCTGCTCGCGCACGGGCTGTCCAGGTCGCTGCGGGACAAGCTCACGGCCGACCTCGGCACGCCCGGCGGCACCGGTGCGAGCATCCGGTGGACCCAGCCCACGGCAGGCATCCGCGACGTCCCGTCGCTCAACCAGCTGATCGCGCCGGGCGTGGGCCTGGCCCTGATCGGCGTGCTGGGCCTGCTCCTCATCGGCCGGCTGGCCCGCGAGAAGTCCTAGAGGTACATCCCGTTCGTCGGGTCCTGGCCGCCCTCGGCCGGGTGCTGGCCCGGTGCCATCTCCGCGGTGATGCCGGGCGGGAGCGCCCGCCGCATCTGCTCGAACTGCGCGCGGGCGGTCATCTGCTGGGCGTAGATCGCCGTCTGGATGCCGTGGAAGAGGCCCTCCAGCCAGCCGACCAGCTGCGCCTGCGCGATGCGCAGCTCGCTCTCGGACGGCACGGTCTGCTCCGAGAACGGCAGCGAGAGGCGCTCCAGCTCCTCGACGAGCTCGGGGGCCAGGCCCTGCTCGAGCTCCTTGATCGACGAGCGGTGGATCTCGGCGAGGCGCTGCCGGCTCGCCTCGTCCAGCGGAGCCGACTTCACCTCCTCGAGGAGCTGGCGGATCATGCTGCCG
>DATFHM010000208.1:0-2080 GCA_035248385.1 Nocardioides sp.
GAGCCCCCGGACGCGCCGCGACTCCGCGATGCCGATGCGCTCCATCATCTGGCGCGCCCGCACCTTGCCGAGCCCCGGGACCGACTGCAGGAGGTCGATGACCTTCATCTTGGCCAGCACCTCGTTCGTCTCGGCCTCGATCAGCACGTCGGCGATCTGGGCGCCGGAGTGCTTGAGCCGATTCTTGATCGCGGCGCGCTCGCGGCGGGCTGCAGCCGCCTTGTCGAGCGCGGCCGCACGCTGTTCCGGGGTCAGAGGAGGTAGGGCCACATCGGCACACTAACGAGCCGCCCCGACACCCAGCAACGCAGGTAGGTACTGGAGTTCCTGCGACACCGTGACCGCAGCGGGTGTCACATCACCAGGGGGCTGTGGCACACGTCGCGGGCCTCCTGGTCGACCGCCGTCATCGCGTCGCGCGTCTCGCGCGAGTCCAGCCGCGTGGCCGCCGCGTCGATAGCGTCGCGCTGCTGCGCGGTGACGCCGGCCGGCAGGTGCGCGCGGTCGTACGTCGCCGGGTCTACCCCGGCCGCGGACAGGGCGTCCTGCAGGTTGCTGATCGCCGTCACGACGACGCCCCAGTCGTCCGCGATGTCCGACGGGGCACTCTCCTGGAGGGCACGGAAGCTCGGGAGGGCCGCGATCAGCCCCGTGGTGGCGCCCTGCTCCGTCGCGGACGAGATCAGGCCGCGGTGGTCCACGACGAGGCCGCAGTAGGCGGCGTACGGGTCACGGTCGCGGTGGGCGCGCCAGACCAGCACGCCGGCCACGACCGCCGCCGCGACGACGACGGCCGCCACGATCCGGACGACGCCGGCGCGGGTCACCCGGCCAGGCCCCGCAGCTCGTCGTTGGCCCGCAGGATCGCGTCGCGCATCGCCACCGGGTCCGGACCGAGGCGCAGCACGCCCCGCGAGGAGCTGGCCAGGACGTGGCCGGCGCTGGCGCCGAAGATCCGCAGGATGTCGTGGGTGGTGCCGCCCTGCTCGCCGTACCCCGGCGCGAGGATGGGGCCGTTGATGGCGAAGTCCAGGCCGTTGCCGTCGATGGTGGCGCCGACCACGGCACCGAAGGAGCCCATCGGACGGGCGGTCGCGTTGAGCTCGCGGAGGTGGTCGAGCATCGAGGAGGCGACCGTGCGGGCGCCGTACTCCTCGGTCGTGACGGCCTCCTGGACCTCCGGGCCCTCCTTGTTGGAGGTCGCGGCGAGCACGAAGAGGCCGGCGTCGTTGCGGCGCGCGGTGTCGACGAACGGCGTGAGCGAGCCGAAGCCGAGGTAGGGGCTGACCGTGATCGCGTCGGAGAACAGCGGCGAGCGCGGGTCGAGGTAGGCATCGGCATACGCCTGCGACGTGGAGCCGATGTCGCCCCGCTTCACGTCGAGCAGGACGAGCGCGCCCGCCTCCCGGCCGGTGGCGATGACCTTCTCGAGGACGGCGACGCCGCGGCTGCCGAAGCGCTCGTAGAAGGCCGACTGCGGCTTGATCACCGAGCAGTACGGCGCCACGGCCTCCGTCGCACCGAGCGCGAACCGCTCGAGGCCGGCCAGGTCGTCGTCGTACCCCCACTCGTGCAGGAGGCTGCTGTGCGGGTCGATGCCCACGCAGAACTGGCCGCGCTCGGCCATCGCAGCGGCGACGCGCTCTCCGAAACTGCTCAACGGGCAACCTTCCTGAGGGACTCGGGGGTCAGGTCGGCCAGCGACGGGTAGCCGTCGACGGCCATGATCAGGTCGAGCTCGGCCTGCAGCGACCGGACCTGGTGGACCGCGCCGGGCACGCCGCCCAGGGCGAGCCCGTAGACGTACGGGCGGCCGATCGCGACCGCGTCGGCACCCAGCGCGAGCGCCTTGGCCGCGTCGGCGCCGGTGCGGACACCGGAGTCGAAGACGATCGGCGCACGCCCGGCGACCGCCACCGCGACGTCCGGCAGCCAGCTGAGGGCCGCTCCCCCGCCGTTGGCCTGCCGGCCGCCGTGGTTGGAGCAGTAGATGCCGTCGATGCCGGCGTCGAGGGCCTGGCGGGCGTCGTCGGGGTGGCAGATGCCCTTCACCAGGATCGGCAGGTCGGTGAGGCCGCGC
>DATFHM010000209.1:0-7006 GCA_035248385.1 Nocardioides sp.
GGGCGGGGGCTGTCCCTGTGGCAGCAGGTGATCTTCCACGAGGAGTACGCCCGCGCCGACGCCCCGGCCGGGGTCAACCACCTCGGCGAGCAGCTGCTCGGACCCACCCTGATCGCGTTCGGCACCGACGCCCAGAAGCAGCGCTTCCTGCCGAAGATCGTGGCGGTCGAGGAGCTCTGGGCGCAGGGCTACTCCGAGCCCGACGCCGGCTCCGACCTCGCCAACGTGCAGACCCGTGCCCGCCGGGACGAGGCGAGCGGCGACTGGGTGCTCGACGGCCAGAAGGTCTGGACCTCGATGGCCCACGTGGCCGACTGGTGCTTCGTCGTGGCGCGCAGCGAGCCCGGCTCGCAGCGCCACCACGGCCTGTCGTTCCTGCTCGTGCCGCTGCGCCAGGACGGCGTCGAGATCCGGCCGATCGAGCAGCTCACCTCCGGCTCGGAGTTCAACGAGGTCTTCTTCACCGAGGCCCGTACGTCGGGCGACCTGATCGTCGGCGAGCCCGGCGCCGGCTGGGGCGTGGCCATGGGCCTGCTCGGCTTCGAACGAGGCGTGTCCACGCTCGGCCAGACCGTCGGGTTCGCCCGCGAGCTGGAGAGCGTCGTGGCGCGTGCCCGAGCCAACGGCACCATCGACGACCCCGTCGTTCGCGACCGGCTCGCGAGCCTCAAGGCCGAGCTGGCCGCCATCCGTGCCTTCGCGCTGCGTGCGCTGAGCACCGTCGAGGGCGGCAAGGACTCCGCCGCCGGCGGCGGCGCGGGCTCGATCTTCAAGCTGGCCTGGGCGAACTGGCACCGCCGCCTCGGCGAGGTCGCGATGGACGTCGCCGGCCGCGACGGCCTGCTCGCCGGCCCCGGCTACGACCTCGACGCCCACCAGCGTCTCTTCCTCTTCTCCCGCGCCGACACCATCTACGGCGGCAGCGACGAGGTGCAGAAGAACATCCTCGCCGAGCGTGTGCTCGGCCTACCCCGAGAGGCCCGCGCATGACGGTCACCCGCCCCGAGCAGCCCACCCCCGACTACGTCCCCGGTCACGACCTGCTGGCCGGCAAGGTCGTCGTGGTGACGGCCGCGGCCGGAGCCGGCATCGGTGCCGCCGTCGTACGGCGTGCCCTGGAGGAGGGCGCGAAGGCCGTCGTCTTCTCCGACACCCACGAGCGGCGGCTGGCCGAGGCCGAGGAGCTGCTGGCCAAGGAGTTCGGCGCGGACCGGGTGCGCCAGCTGGTCTGCAACGTGACCCAGGAGGCCGACGTCCAGGCGCTCCTCGACGCGGCCGAGGATTTCGGCGGCGTCGACGTCATGATCAACAACGCGGGCCTGGGCGGCACGGACGACATCCTCGAGGTGACCGACGAGACCTGGAACCGGGTCATCGACATCACGCTGACCGGCACGATGCGGTGCACCCGCGCCGCCGGCAACCGGTTCGTGGCGTCCGGCAAGAAGGGCGTCATCGTCAACAACGCCTCGGTGATCGGCTGGCGCGCCCAGGAGGGCCAGGCCCACTACGCCGCCGCGAAGGCGGGCGTGATGGCGCTGACCCGCTGCTCGGCGCTGGACCTTGCCCCGCACGGCATCCGCGTCAACGCGGTGTCGCCGAGCCTGGCCATGCACCCGTTCCTGGAGAAGGTCACCTCGCCCGAGCTGCTCGTCGAGCTCAAGCAGCGCGAGGCGTTCGGCCGCGCCGCCGCACCGTGGGAGGTCGCCAACGTGATGGTGTTCCTCGCGAGCGACTACTCGTCGTACCTGACCGGAGAGGTGATCAGTGTCAGCAGCCAGCACGCCTAGGGCCAACGGCCGGCGCGAGGAGCTCCTGCGGATCGCGGGGCAGCAGTTCGCGTCCAAGGGCTTCAAGAACACGACCGTCCGCGACATCGCGGACGCCGCCGGCATCCTGTCCGGCAGCCTCTACCACCACTTCCCCTCCAAGGAGTCGATGGTCGACGAGCTGCTGCGGGATTTCCAGGAGCAGCTCTTCGGTCAGTACGACGAGATCCTGGCCAGCGACGCCGACGCGCGCACCAAGCTCGAGCGGGCCTTCCGGGTGTCCTTCGAGGCCATCGAGAACCACCCCGCCGAGGTCGCGATCTTCCAGAACGACGCCGACCACCTGGGCCGGCTCGACGGGTTCGGCTACCTCGCGGACCGCAACGCGCAGTCCCGCCAGGTGTGGGTGACCCTCCTCGAGGAGGGGGTCGCGTCCGGCGTGCTGCGCCAGGACCTCGACATCACCCTGACCTACCGCTTCATCCGCGACACGGTGTGGGTCGCCGTGCGGTGGTACCGCCCCGGCGGCGGGCTGACCCACACCGAGGTCGCCGACCAGTACGTCCGCATCCTCCTCGACGGGATCTCGAAATGACCACTGCCTATATCGTCGACGCCGTCCGCACCGCGGTCGGGAAGCGCGGGGGAGCCCTCGCCGACGTCCACTCCGCCGACCTCGCCGCCCACTCGCTGAGCGCGCTCGTCGACCGCACCGGCATCGACCCGGGAGCCGTCGACGACGTCATCCTGGGCTGCTGCGACACGATCGGCTCGCAGGCCGGCGACGTCGCGCGCACCGCCTGGCTGGTCGCGGGCCTGCCCGACCACGTCCCGGGCGTCACGATCGACCGGCAGTGCGGCTCCTCGCAGCAGGCCGTGCACTTCGCGGCCCAGGGCGTCATGTCCGGCACCCAGGACCTCGTGGTCGCCGGTGGCGTGCAGAACATGAGCGCGATCCCGATCTCCGCGGCCATGATCGTCGGTCAGCAGTACGGCTTCTCCACGCCGTTCGCCGAGTCGCCCGGCTGGGCGAAGCGGTACGGCGACCAGGAGGTCAGCCAGTTCCGGTCGGCCGAGATGATCGCCGAGAAGTGGGACATCAGCCGCGAGGAGATGGAGGCCTTCGCGCTCGCCTCGCACGAGCGGGCCCGCGGGGCGATCGCCGAGGGCAGGTTCGCCGGCCAGATCGCGCCGTACACGCTGGCCGACGGGACCGTCTTCGACACCGACCAGTGCCCGCGCGAGACCTCGCTGGAGAAGATGGCGGCGCTGCAGCCGCTCGCGCCCGGCGGCCGGATCACCGCCGGCGTCGCCTCCCAGATCTGCGACGGCTCGGCCGCCGTCCTCGTCGCCTCCGAGCAGGCGGTCAAGGACCACGGACTCAGCCCCCGCGCGCGGATCCACCACCTCTCGGTGCGAGGTGACGACCCGGTGTGGATGCTCACCGGCCCGATCGAGGCGACCAAGCACGCGCTCGCCAAGGCCGGCATGTCGGTCGACGACATCGATCTCTTCGAGTGCAACGAGGCGTTCGCGTCGGTCGTGCTCGCCTGGATGAAGGAGACCGGAGCGCCGCACGAGAAGGTCAACGTCAACGGCGGCGGCATCGCCCTGGGGCACCCGATCGGCGCCACCGGCGCGCGGCTGATGACGACCCTGCTCGCCGAGCTGGAGCGCACCGGCGGACGCTACGGCCTGCAGACGATGTGCGAGGGCGGCGGTCAGGCCAACGTGACGATCATCGAGAGTCTCGGCTGACCCGCCTGCGCTCGGCGTCGAAGGCGGCGCGCCGCAGCGTGTCCGCGTGGGCGTTGCACTCGGGGAACATCACCCCGATGCCGACGCCGCCCGGATAGGGCACGTGGCGCACGACGGTGCCGGGGCCGGACAGCTCCGCGCCGTCGACCACCAGCGTCGTGTCCACGACGCTGCCGACCTCCGGAGGGTCGTCGCGCAGCAGGGCGAGCACGCCGCCCTCGCTCACGTCGACCGTGAACGCCTCGCTGTGCACGTCGTCCCAGCTCAGGCGCAACGGCACGGCCATCCGCACCCGGAAGTGCCGGCGCTCCTGGACCCGGCGGGCAGGTCCCCGGGGCGCGAGCACCCACACGGCGCCGTACGGACGACGGCCGGGGTGCGTGGCCACCGGGCAGCTCACCCGACCCAGCGGGTGGGTCCAGGCCAGCTCCGCCTCGAAATGGTGCTCCGAGGCGTCGACTCCTGCCGGGCACGCGACGATCACGACAGCTGCGTCACCGCGCTCCTCGAAGTCGAGGACCCGCGTCGGTGCCACCACGACCACGCCGCTGGTGCGCTGGACGCGCACGGTCACCGGTTGCAGGACGTCCAGCAGGTCGTCGATCCCGTCGTACGTCGACATGCCCTGCCCATCGGCAGGGCGGGCGCCGTCCTTAGCGCAGGACGAGCCAGAGGCCGACGGCCAGCGGCAGGACGGCGCTGAGGTGCCACCACGACACGAGCGAGCGCTTGTTGATGCCGAGCACCGCGGCGACGCCGACGTTCCAGAACAGGACGCCGATGACGACCAGGCCGATCTGCACGCCGACGGCGGCGTGGTCGGCGTCGAGCACGGCCGCGAGGATCATGCCCGCGGTCAGGTGCGCGATGGTGGTCATGGCGAGCACGGAGACGACCCGGCGCTGCACCTTCTCCAGCCGCTTCACGGCCTCGGGGTCGCGTTGGACCCGCGGTGCGTTCGGGTCCATCAGGTGTCGACGCCGCGGCGCCGTCGAGCTGCCCGAGGTCGTCTTCATCTCCATGTCCCCAGAATATCGGGGTCGTCGGTGTGAACCCGAACCGCCGACGCTGCGCAGCGGTCCGGCACCGGGATAGACGTCTACACCAGTTGGCCAGACCAGTCACCGGCGTCGATGGCGTGGCCCCGGGGGCGACGTTTCAATGGCTGCAACGGCTCGGGCGTACACCGACGTACTTGTCCGAGAGGCTCCCCGATGTCACACCGACGCGCACTGCTGCGCATTCCCACGCTTCTGTCCTTCGTCCTCGCCGCGGCCTTCGCGCTGCCGGCCACGACCGCCGTCGCCAAGCCGCCGCCCCCGCCCGGCGGTACGACGACCACGGTCGCCACCGCCTACGCCGGTCACGCCTACGGACTGTCCGTCGCGGCGACCGCCCTCGCCAACCTGGTCAAGCTGGGCCCGGTGGTGGTGTCCGACACCGGCGAGCTGCCGAGCACCGGCGGTGACGTGGAGCGTGCGCTCCTGACCGCCGACGTCGCGCTGTCCGGTGTCTCCCTCGACGCCGACGTCGTCGACGCGATCGTCGTCGGCTCCGGCCTGACCACCGACGCCAACGCCGAGACCGTCGGTCTCACCGGCGGGGTGGACGGCCTGCTGAACATCAGCGCCGGCATCATCCAGGCGCAGGCCACGGCCACCTGCCCGACCACCTCGACCACGCCGGTGTTCGCCGGTCACGCGAGCCTGGCGAACGTGGCCGTGACGCTGCTGGGTCAGCCGATCGCGATCGCCGCGAACCCGGCCCCCAACACCACGATCGACCTGCTCAACGGCGTCGTGCGGATCGTCCTCAACGAGCAGAAGATGGTCGGCGGACGGCTCGTGGTGAACGCGCTGCACATCAGCGTCAACGGTGCGCTCAGCCTGCTGAGCACCGTCGCGAGCGCCGACATCGTGGTGTCCCACGCCGAGGCCGGCATCACCTGCGCGACCAGCCCCAACGGCGGCGGCCCCAACTGCCCGGTCAAGGACTTCATGACCGGCGGCGGCCAGCTCGTCTCCAGCACCGGAGCGGGTGTCAGCTTCGGCTTCGTCGGCGGCATGAAGAACCCCGGCCTGATGGGGCACTTCAACGCGGTCGACCACGGCACGGGCAAGCACATCCAGGGCTCGACCGTGACCGCCTACACGGCCACCGGTCCCACGTCGCGGCAGATCACCTACGACAACGGCGCGCTCGTCGCGAACGCCGCGGACAACGGGGAGCCGGGCACCAACGACACCCTGTCGTTCACCGGCGGCTACAACGGCAACCCGATCGCCTACGGCAACATCCAGCTGCACCACCCGGACGGCTGCCCCGCCCTCACCACCTCGGGCGGTGGCGGCAAGAACCACTAGGTGCGGTACGCCGCCGCGCGGCCCAGCTCCGCGGCGGCACGGCTCACGACCCGGTCGATGAGCTCCTCGCAGGTGGGCAGGTCGTCGATGACCCCGACGACCTGCCCCGAGGCGAGGACGCCGGCGTCGGTGTCACCCTCCACCAGCCCGGCCCTGAGCATCATCGGGGTGTTCGCGGCCAGGGTCATCTGCGCGAGGGTGCGGCCCTGCTGCTTCTTCATCTCGCGGCCGTCCTTGGCGAGCTGGACCCAGCTCATCCCGGACTGCTTCTTGAAGGCCAGCGTGCGCTTCAGGGTCGGGCCCATCCGGCGTACGGCGCTCGTCTCCTCGAGCTCCTCGACGAGGTCGGTGCGCAGCATCCGGTGGGGCATGCCGTCGACCTTGGCGGTGACGACGGTGTCGGTGAGGCCCTGGGCCAGGTAGAGCTGCTTGACCGCGTCCGGGACGGCCGAGTCCTGGGTCAGCAGGAAGCGGGTGCCCATGCCGACACCCGCGGCGCCGTACGAGAGCGCGGCCGCGAGCCCGCGGCCGTCGAAGAAGCCGCCGGCCGCGATGACCGGGATGTCGACCGCGTCGAGCACGGTCGGGAGCAGCAGCGTGGTGGGCACCGGGCCGGTGTGGCCGCCGCCCTCGCCGCCCTGGACCATCACCGCGTCCGCGCCCCAGCTCGCGACCTTCACCGCGTGCTTGGCGGCGCCGATCGACGGCATCACGACGATGTCGTGCTCCTTGAGCATCGCGATCAGGTCGGGCTTCGGCGCGAGCGCGAAGGACGCGACCTTCACGCCGTGGTCGATGAGCAGCCGGCAGCGGTCCTGGGCGTCTCCAGCGTCGGCCCGCAGGTTCACGCCGAACGGGTTGTCGGTGCGGCTCTTGACCTCGATGATCGCCTTCTCCAGCTCGGCGAAGGTCATCGTGGCCGAGGCCAGGATGCCCAGGCCGCCGGCGTTGGCCGTGCCGGAGACGAGACGCGGTCCGGAGACCCAGCCCATGCCGGTCTGGACGACCGGGTGCCGGACACCGGTGAGGTCGGTGAACGGCGTACGGAGCAGCTGCTCAATCACGCGGCACCTCCCGGAAGCGCAGGCCCTTCGGGTCGAGGACCTCGTTGATGAT
>DATFHM010000210.1:0-5188 GCA_035248385.1 Nocardioides sp.
GAGCTCGCCGGTGCGCAGGTCGCGGACGCTGCCCTCGGTCATCGGGAGCACGCAGCCCATGCAGATGCCCATCCGGCAGCCGCTGGGCATGAGGACGCCGGCGTTCTCGGCGGCGTCGAGGATCGGGGTGGCGCCGTCGGCATCGACGTCCAGGCCGGTGCGGCCGAAGGTGACCGTGCCGCCCTCGGCGGTGATGTCGGCCATCGCCGGGCGGAAGCGCTCGGTGAACAGGCTGAGCTTGCGCTCGGCGTAGAAGGCCTCGAGGGTGTCGAGCAGGCCCGCGGGGCCGCAGGCGTAGGCGACGCGCTCGGCGAGGTCGGTGACCTCCGCGTCGAGGTCGGCCGTGGTCAGCAGGCCGTCGGTGTCGGTGTGCCGCTCGATCAGCCGGATCCGGCCGGCCTCGGCGTGGGCACGCAGCTCGGCGCCGAAGATGACGTCGTCGTGGGTGAGCGCCGAGTGGACCAGCACGATGTCGTAGCGGTCCTCGGGCTGCGCCTTGGAGAACAGGTTGCGCAGCATGCCGATGACCGGTGTGATGCCGGAGCCGCCGGTGATGAGCAGCAGCTTGCGGTGCGCGGGGTCGAGGACGAACTCGCCCTCGGGCTGGGCCAGCTGCACCATCTGACCGGCCTTCGCGGCCCGCACCAGGTGGTTCGAGACGGTGCCGCCCGGGATGGCCTTGACGGTGATCGAGATCCGGCCGTCGCGGCGCGGGCCGTGGGTCAGGGAGTAGCAGCGCCAGAGACGTACGCCGTCGACGTCGACGCCGATGCGGACGTACTGGCCCGGCAGGTGACCCGCCCAGTCGCGACCCGGCTTGATCACCACGGTCGCGGCGTCGGCGGTCTCGGCGCGGACCTCGACGATGCGGCCCTGCACCTGCTCGGGGCCGGTGCCGCCGCGCAGCGGGTGGAAGTGGTCGAGCAGGTCGTCGACCGTGAGCGGGCTGACCGCGGCGTCGGCGACGGCGCGCAGCAGGGCGCGCGGGGATCGGCGTACGGAAGTGGCGCGGGGGGCGTCCACCGAGATCGTGCTCATGCATCCATGGTGCTGCGCTCCCGCGCTAAAGTCCTGTGTGACCTCGGTGAATCAACAGCCATTCCTTGTTCGCACAGGACAAAAGAGGACCCCATGAGCGCAGACGACGCCCCCGCCCCGCGGGCACTGCTCAGCGCCGAGCAGGCGGCCGCGATCCGGGCCGACCTGCCGGCGGTCGCCGACGACGTGATCGACCGGGTGGTGGCCGAGGTGCCGGCGTACGCGAACGCCTTCGGGGGGCCGATGGGCGACACCATCCGCCGAGCGGTGGAGTTCGCGCTGGCCGGCTTCGTGGCGCTGGTCGCCGGTGACGAGGTCGACCAGCAGGCCCGCACCATCGCGACCGACCGCGTCTACCAGCTGGGCCGTGGCGAGGCCCGCAGCGGCCGGACGACCGACGCGCTGCTGTCGGCGTACCGGATCGGGTCTCGGACGGCCTGGCAGCACCTGTCGCGCCAGGCCGTCGAGCTCGGCATCGACGCGGGGACGGTGGCGGAGTTCGCCGGACTGGTCTTCGCCTGGATCGACGAGCTGTCCGCGATCTCGGTCGCCGGGCACCGCGACGAGGAGGAGACCACCGGCCGGGTCCGGCAGCGGCTCCTCGAGCGCCTCGCGCAGGGCCTGCTCGACGGCCGGCCCGAGCAGGACCTCGCCGCCGCCGCGGACGACGCCGACTGGCGGCCGCCCGAGACGCTGACCGCGATCCTGGTGCCGGTCGCGCAGATGACCACGGTCCAGCAGCTCGTGTCGCCCCGGGCGCTTCAGGCCTCCGGGCAGGCGGGCCTCGACGGGATCGGCGTGCTGCTGGTGCCCGACGTCCACGGTCGCGGGCGGTCGCTGCTGCTCGACATGGTGGCCGGCCGGGGCTGCTTCGTCGGGCCGGCCCGCCCCTGGGCGCAGGCCCACGAGTCCTACGCGCGGGCGCTCCGGGCCCGCGACCTCGGCCTCGAGGGCGACTCCGACGAGCACCTCGTCGAGCTGGTACGCCGGGCCGACCCGTCCGCGCTCGAGGACCTCCGCCGTCAGGCGCTGGCCCCGCTCGCCGACGTACGTCCCAACGCGGCGGCCAAGCTGACCGAGACGCTGCGTGCCTGGCTGCTGCACCAGGGGCGGCGCGAGGACATCGCGGCCGCGCTCTTCGTGCACCCGCAGACCGTGCGCTACCGCGTGACCCAGCTGCGCGAGCTCTTCGGCGACCGTCTCCAGGACCCGGCTACCGTGATGGCGCTGACCATCGCGCTCGGGAACGAGCCGGCGACCGAGGAGGGCGACGGGTGAGGAAGTCCGCGATCGCGGTGCTGGCGGGGCTGCTGCTCGTCGCCGGCTGCGGCACGTCAGGCACGGGTGCCGTCGCGCCGTCGTCCGGCCCCACCACCCTGTCCGGTCCGTACGTCGCCCTCGGCGACTCCTACACCGCCGCGCCCCACATCGCCGGCGGGGCGGTCCTGGGCGCGGCCGGCCAGCCCGCCGGCTGCGGCCGGTCGCGGCGCAACTACCCGCGCCTGGTGGCCCGTCGGCTGGACCTGACGCTCGCCGACGAGAGCTGCAACGGCGCCACGACAGCGGACCTGGCCGGCCAGCAGCAGGTCGGGTCGGAGTCGGCCCCCGCCCAGCTCGACGCGCTGACCCCCGAGACCGCGCTCGTCACGCTCGGCATCGGCGGCAACGACGACGCCATCTTCGTGCACCTGGTCAGCACCTGCTTCGCGCTGGCGCAGCAGGACCCCACGGGCGCGCCCTGCACCAAGGCCGCCGGGATGGACGTGGCGACGGCGCGGCGCGAGATCGCCCAGGTGCTGGGCGGGCGGCTCACGTCCGTCGTCGCCGAGATCGCGGCGCGGTCGCCGCACGCGCGGATCCTGCTCGTCGGCTACCCGCAGATCGTGCCCGCGACCGGGCACTGCGCGCAGATGCCGCTCGCCGCCGGCGACTACGCCTATGCGCGCGGGATCATCCAGGGCCTCAACGACGGCATGGCGCAGGCGGCACAGGCCGGGGGAGCGACGTACGTCGACACCTGGACCGCCTCCGCCGGGCACGACATCTGCGCTGCCCACCCGTGGATCGCGGGTGCGGTCCCGGCCGGCCCGGCCGCGCCGTTCCACCCCTACGCGGTGGAGCAGCGGGCCGTGGCCGGGCTGGTGGAGAAGGCCCTCGGTCAGGCCTGAAGTGCGGCGATCGCCTCGGCGATCGCCAGGGTCCGCTTCGCGGACTCGACGTGCAGGTTCTCGACCATCTTGCCGTTGTAGGTCACCACGCCACCGGTCGAGCTCTCGAAGGCCTCGATGAGGCCCTTCGCGTCCTCGACGGCCTGGGCGCTCGGGGCGAAGCCCTCGTTGGCGCCGTCGACCTGACCGGGGTGGATGAGGGTCTTGCCGTCGAAGCCCATCTGGCGGCCCTGCTCGACCTCGGCCAGGAAGCCCTCGGTGTTCTTCACGTCGTTGTAGACGCCGTCGATGATCACGATGCCGGCGGCGCGCGCCGCGAGCAGCGCGAGGCCGAGGCCGGTGATCACGGGCTGGCGACCGGGCACGTGCTCGGCGTACAGCTCCTTGACGAGGTCGTTGGTGCCCATGACGAAGCCGGTGAGCCGCTCGGAGGCCGTCGCGATGGACAGGGCGTTGAGCATGCCGATCGGGGTCTCGACCATGGCCCAGAGCTTGGTCCTCTCGGGCGCGCCGGCCGCGGCGAGGGCGTCGACCAGCTCGAGGACCTCCTCGGCGGAGTTGACCTTGGGCACAAGGACGACGTCGGGACCGGCCTCGGCGGCCGCCTTGATGTCGTCGGAGTGCCACTCGGTGCCGATGCCGTTGACCCGGATGATCAGGTGGCGGGAGCCGTACTCGCCGGACTGCACGGCCGCAGCGGCCTGGGCCCGGGCGGCGACCTTGGCGTCGGGCGCGACGGCGTCCTCGAGGTCGAAGATGATCGCGTCCGCGGGGAGAGTCTTGGCCTTCTCCAGCGCCCGCTCGTTGGAGCTGGGCATGTAGAGGACGGAGCGCAGGGGCTTGAAGTCAGTCATCAGTCGACCTCGATGCTGTCGTAGAGGGCCTTGAGGTCGGGGTCGATCGCGGCGAGCTGCTCGGCCAGCGCGACCATCACCTTGCACTGCTTGACGGAGGCGTCGTCCTCCATCTTGCCGTCGAGCATGACCGCGCCGGTGCCGTCGCCCATGGCGGCGATGACGCGGCGGGCGTGCTTGACGTCCTCGACCGACGGGCTGAAGACCTTGTTGGCGATCTTGATCTGGACCGGGTGCAGCGACCAGGCGCCCACGCAGCCGAGCAGGAACGCGTTGCGGAACTGGTCCTCGCACGCGACGGTGTCCTTGATGTCACCGAAGGGCCCGTAGTACGGGAAGATCCCGTGCGTCGCGCAGGCGTCGACCATGCGCGCGATCGTGTAGTGCCAGAGGTCCTGCTGGTACGTCGTGCGCGGGCCGTCGTACAGCGGGACGCCGTCCTCGCCGCGTTCCGGGTCCTGGCGGACCAGGTAACCGGGGTGACCGCCGCCGACGCGGGTGGTCTTCATCCGGCGGTCGGCCGCGAGGTCGGCCGGGCCGAGGGAGAGACCCTGCATGCGCGGCGACGCCGCGCAGATCTCCTCGATGTTGGCCACGCCGCGCGCGGTCTCGAGGATCGCGTGCACCTGCAGCGGCTTGGTGATGCCGGCCTTCGCCTCGAGCTGGGCGAGCAGGCGGTCGATGTAGTGGATGTCCTCGGCGCCCTGCACCTTCGGGACCATGATCACGTCGAGCTTCTCGCCGATCGCGGGCACCAGGGTGGTGAGGTCGTCGAGCACCCAGGGGGAGTCGAGGGAGTTGATCCGGGTCCAGAACTGGGTCGGACCGAAGTCGACCTCCTGGCCGATCTTCACCAGACCGGCGCGGGCGATCTCCTTGTTCTCGGCCTTGACGGCGTCCTCGAGGTTGCCCAGGAGCACGTCGACGGTGCCGACCATGTCCGGGATCTTGGCCGCCATCTTCTCGTTGCCGGGATCGAAGAAGTGGATCGCGCGGCTGGGCCGGGCGGGGATCTCGCGCAGCGGCTCGGGCGCGCCGACCGCCAGCGGACGGAAGAAGTCCTTAGCACTCTTGTGACTCACGTTCGGGGACCTTACCGATCGGTACGGGGTGGGCGGTATGACCGAT
>DATFHM010000211.1:0-21999 GCA_035248385.1 Nocardioides sp.
CAGGAAGCCGCCCACGTTGCCCACCGCGAAGAGCACGAAGATGCCGCCGTGGGGTGCCCGCAGGGTCACGTTCATGGCCTCCGCGAGCCCGCCGGTCACCGCGCTGCCGAGCATGATCGACGGGATCACGCGCAGCGGGTCGGCCGCCGCGAACGGGATGGCGCCCTCGGTGATGAACGAGGCGCCGAGCAGCCACGCGGCCTTGCCGTTCTCGTGCTCGGCGGCCGTGAACAGCTTCGGCCGTACGACGGTCGCCAGCGCCAGCGCGATCGGCGGCACCATGCCCGCCAGCATCACCGCGGCCATCACCTTCAGCTGCGGGGCGTCGCCCGCGGCGGCCGCCGCCGTACCGATGCCGGTGGTGGCGAAGGTGTAGGCGACCTTGTTCAGCGGTCCGCCCATGTCGAAGGCCATCATCAGGCCGAGCACGATGCCGAGGACGATGGCGGAGCCGCCGTTCATGCTGTTGAGGCCGTGGTTCAGACCGTTCATCAGCGCCGCGACGGGGCGGCCGAGCACGAGCAGCATGAGCAGGCCGGCGATGATGCTGGTGAGCAGCGGGATCACGAGCACCGGCATCAGGCCGCGCGCCCAGGTGGGCACCTTCCACCGGGAGATCCAGAGCGCGATGACGCCGGCGAGCGCGCCACCGACGATGGCGCCCAGGAAGCCGGTGGTGGCGGCACCCGTGCCGTCCTTCGCGGTGAAGCCAGCGAGGTTCGTCGCCAGCGCGCCCATCACGAAGCCCGGCGCCAGGCCCGGCCGGTCGGCGATCGCGTAGGCAATGTAACCCGCGAGCACCGGCACGAACAGCGCGAAGGCGGTCTTGCCGATGAAGAAGAGCAGCACGCCCAGGTAGAGCAGGAAGGGCGAGTTGAACATGACGTGGTGCAGGTCGTACGCCGCCGGCGACGGCAGGTTCGACAGCGAGTGCTTCACCAGGATGTCCCCGGACACGAAGGCGCTGTCGTAGCCGCCGAACAGGAAGCCGAGGGCGATCAGCAGGCCGCCCGCGGCGACGAACGGGATCATGTAGGAGACACCGGTCATCAGGACCCGGCGTACGTGGCTCCCCCACGAGCCGGCCGCCTGCGGTGCGGCCGCGGCGTCCGCGGTGCCCTCGACGCGCGGCGCGTTGGGGTCGGCGGCGAGGCGGAGCGCCTCGGCGATCATCGCGTCGCCCTCGTCGATCGGCCGCTTCACGCCGCTCTGCAGGACGGGCTTGCCGGCGAACCGCGCGCGGTCGCGGACGCCGACGTCGACGGACAAGATCACCGCGCCGGCCTTGGCGATCGCCTCGGGCGACAGCGGGGTGGAGCCGGCCGAGCCCTGGGTCTCGACGGCGAGCTCGACCCCGGCGCGCGCGGCGGCGGCCTCGAGGGCCTCGGCGGCCATGTAGGTGTGCGCGATGCCGGTGGGGCACGCCGTCACCGCGACCAGGGACGGCTTCGCGGCGGCGGCAGGGGCGGCAGCGGCGGCGACCGGCGCGGTGGCGGGCTCCTCGCCCACCACGCCGTCGACGATCGCGACCACCTCGGCCGGCGTCGCGGCCGCGCGGAGGGCGTCGGTGAACTCGCTGCGCACCAGCGCCCGGGCGAGCTTGGTGAGGATCTTCAGGTGCGCGTCGCCGCCGCCCTCGGGAGCGAGGATGCAGAACACCAGCTCCGCGGCACCGTCCTTCGCGCCGAAGTCGACACCGGGAGCGAGCCGCGCGAACGCCAGCGTCGGCACCCGGACGGCCTCGGAGCGGCAGTGCGGGATCGCGATGCCGCCCTTCATCCCGGTGGCGGACTTCGCCTCGCGGTCGAGCAGCGCGCGCTCGACCTGCGCCTCGTCGGTCGCCCGCCCGGCGGCGACGGCGATCGCCGCCAAGGAGGTGATCACCGCCTCCTTCGAGCCGCCGAGGTCCACATCGAGGCGGACCAGGTCCGGGGTCATCAGTGCTTCCATGTCGTGCTTCCTCCATCGGAGCTGCCGGCCGGCGGTACGTCGAGCCGGGTGACCCGGACCTCGGCGGTCCGGACGTCGTGGTGGGTGGGTGGGGTGGTGCCGGCGAGACCGGCCGCGGCGGCGCCGTACGCGACGGCGGAGACGAGCCGCTGCTCCGGCGTACCGCCGTCGAGGTCGGCCCGCAGGTAGCCGAACAGGCTGGCGTCGCCGGCGCCGACGGTGCTGACGACGGTGATGGGCGGTGGCGTGGCGTGCCACGCGCCGGTGCGGTCGACGAGCACCGCCCCCGAGGCGCCGAGAGTCGCCAGCACGACCTCGACACCGCGCTCGAGCAGCGTGTGCGCGGCCTTCGCGGTCGCGACCGGGTCGCCCTCGAGCGTCGCGGCGTCGGCGCCGGTCACGGCGGCCAGCTCTTCGGCGTTCGGCTTGAGCAGCGTCGGCCCGGTGCGTACGTCGGCCGCGGCGACCGTCGCCGCGAGCGGCGCGTCGCTGGTGTCGACCGCGACCCGCGGGCCGAGGGCGCGGATGCGGGAGGTGAGGCCGGCGTACCAGCCGGCCGGCGCGCCGGGAGGGAGCGATCCCGCCAGGACGACCCAGCCCGGGCGACGCTCGTCGATCGCGGCCAAGGTGGCGACGGTGATCCGCTGGAGGTCGGCGTCGGTGACGGTCGCGCCCGAGGTGTTGACCTTCGTGGTCGTGCCGTCGGGCTCGGTGAGGGTCAGGTTGACCCGCAGCGGACCGGCCGGCGGTACGGCGCAGCAGTCGACACCGAGCGCGGTGAGCTCGACGACGAACGGGTCGTCCTCGCGGGCGGGGAACACCGCGAGGGTGGGGACGCCGGCGGCCACGCAGGCCCGCGAGATGTTGACGCCCTTGCCGCCGGGCTGGAAGAGCACGGCCTCGGCACGGTGCACGCCGCCGCGCTCGAGCCGGCCCGGGAGCACGGCCGTGCGGTCGATGCTCGGGTTGGGGGTGACGGTGAGGATCATGCGACCACGACCTCGACGCCGGCCTTCGTCAGCAGCGTGCGCTGGCTGCGCTCGAGCGCGTCGGTGACGATGACGTCGACGTCCTCGAGGGTCGCGAAGCGGACGGTGCTGTCCGCCCCGATCTTGGTCGCGTCGGCGAGGACGACCACCCGCTGACCCGCGGCCACCAGCGCCTGCTTGGTCGCGGCCTCCTCGGGGTCGGGCGTCGAGAGCCCGTGGGTCGCCGTCACGCCGTTGGCGCCCACGAAGGCCACGTCGACGCGCAGCTCGTTGATCGCCGCCACCGTGGCGGGTCCGACGGCGGCATGGGTGGCCGGCCGGACCCGCCCCGGCAGCACGTGCAGCTCCACGGCCGGGTGCGTGACCAGCCGTGCCGCGATCGGCACCGAGTGGGTGAACACCGTCAGGCGGTGCGTCGGCGGCAGGATCGCTGCCAGCCGCTCGGTGGTGCTGCCGGCGTCGATCAGGACCGATGCGCCCTCGGGCGGCAGCAGCGCCAGCGCCGCCCGGCCGATGCGGTCCTTCTCGGTGGACTGGGCCGCGTCGCGCTCGCTCAGCGCGGACTCGACCGAGTGGAGCGCGCCGGCCGGCACGGCGCCGCCGTGCACCCGGCGCAGGAGTCCCGCACGCTCGAGGACGGACAGGTCCCGGCGGACGGTCTCGGTGGTGACGTCGTACTGCTGGGCGAGCTCGGCGACGGACAACCGTCCGACCGCGCTCACCGCCCGGACCATCGCCTGCTGGCGCTCCTCGGCGTACATCCCTGTGGCCTCCGTCACGAATCTTTGTTTGTGTTGTTTTATGCCCGAACCTGTTGCTTGTCAAGGGATTCGGGGGTTACGTTGTGAGCATGGTCACCCACCTCCACGGCACCCCGGTCGTCCCCGGCGTGGGCTACGGGCCCGCGCTCCTCGCCGTCACCGAGCTCTCCCCCGACGCGATCGCGCGGTTCCGCGCGGTCACGGTCGATCCGGACACCGCGCTGGAGCAGTACGACGCGGCGGCCGCCGCCGTCGCCGACTCCCTCCGCGCCCGGGCGGTCCGGGCGAGCGGCGCCGCCTCCGAGGTCCTCGTCGCGAGCGCGGGCCTCGCCACCGACCGCGGGATGCGGGCGGCGGTGCGCAAGGGCCTGCGCAACGGCGACGACCTGATCACCGCGATGGACGCCGCCCTGGCCTCCTTCGCCGACACCTTCGCGAAGATGGGCGGCCTGATGGCCGAGCGCGTCACCGACCTGCGCGACATCCACGCCCGGGTCGTCGCGCACCTGGTCGGCGAGCCCGAGCCGGGCCCGGCCTCCCCCGACCGGCCCTCGGTGATCGTCGCCGTCGACCTCGCCCCCGCCGACACCGCGGCGCTGGACGCCTCGATGGTGCTCGCCCTGGTGACCGAGCAGGGTGGCCCGACCAGCCACACCGCGATCATCGCCCGCCAGCTCGGCATCCCCTGCGTCGTCGGTGCCGCCGGCGTCACGGCGGTCGCCGCCGGCGCCCAGCTCCTCGTCGACGGCGAGCACGGCGACGTCGAGGTCGACCCCGACCCCGACGCCGCTCGCGACCGCGCCGCGGCCGACCGCCGGACCCGCGAGGCGCTCGCGACCTGGACCGGCCCCGGCCGCACGGCCGATGGCACCCACGTCGCGCTGATGGCCAACGTCGGCAACCCCGCCACCTCGGTGGAGGCCGCGACCGCGCCCGTGGACGGCATCGGGCTGTTCCGCACCGAGCTGTGCTTCCTGGACCGGGAGACCGAGCCGAGCGTCGAGGAGCAGGCCGACCTGTACGCCGAGGTGCTGGCCCCCTTCGCCGGGGGCGACCAGCACGTCGTCGTGCGCACCCTCGACGCGGGCTCCGACAAGCCCATCACCTACGCCACCCATCCGGACGAGGCCAACCCCGCCCTCGGCGTACGCGGCGTGCGGCTGGCGGCGAGCAACCCGAAGCTGCTGGAGAACCAGCTCGATGGCATCGCCCTGGCGGCGTCGCGGACCGGCACCGACACCTGGGTGATGGCGCCGATGGTGGCGACCGTCGCCGAGGCGCGGTCGTTCGCGGACGCGGTCCGCGGGCGCGGCCTGCGCGCCGGGGTGATGGTCGAGGTGCCGAGTGCCGCGCTGCTGGCCGACCGGATCCTCGCCGAGGTCGACTTCCTGTCCATCGGCACCAACGACCTGACCCAGTACGCGATGGCAGCGGACCGGATGTCGAGCGAGCTCGCCGAGCTCACCGACCCGTGGCAGCCCGCGGTGCTCCACCTCGTCGCCACGACGGCCCGCGCCGGCCGTGCGGCCGGCAAGCCGGTCGGCGTCTGCGGCGAGGCCGCGGCCGACCCCCTGCTGGCGTGCGTCCTCGTCGGGCTCGGCGTGACCTCGTTGTCGATGGCGGTCACGGCGGTGCGCGGCGTGGGAGCCCGGCTCGGCGACGTCAGCGACGCGACCTGCACCGCCATGGCCGAGGCCGCGCTGGCCGCCGCGAGCCCTCAGGAGGCCCGGGCGGCAGCGCGGCAGGTGCTCGACGCCGTTCAGCCCTGATCAGTAGCTGAACGTCGTCGCACCGGATCCGATCCATCCCCACAGCTGGACCGTGCCGCCGAGCTCGGCGTTCTCCATCAGGTCCCCGGCGTCGAGCCTCTTCGCGTCGAAGCAGATCGGGCAGACCAGGAAGCGCCCGCCGGCCGCCGCGAAACGCTCCAGCAAGGACGTGAGTGGCGGGCAGCCCTCGCAGGCGGTCCCGATGGCGAAGCCACTCAGCGCGATGCGCACCGCCTCCTTGGTCAGGAACACCAGCGTCGGACGGCCCGACTCCGCCGCCCCCACGGCGACCAGCAGCGCGACCGTCACCTTCTCGGTGTCCTCCAGGCCGGTGGCCAGGCTGATCGCGGCCTTCGCCTCGCGCGGCTCGACGTCGACGCTCATGCGGCGCTCGCCGCGCTCACGGCGTGGAAGCCGGAGCAGATCAGGTCGATCGCGCTGATCCGGTCGCCCGCCAGCGAGAGGTAGAGGTGCTGCTCGGCCTGGCGCGGGTTGCCGTCGTCGACGACGACGCTGTAGGTCACCGAGACCTTCTCCCCCGCGGGCTCGACGCCGGAGGAGACGACGCGCGCGCCTGTGCCGAACCACTGGCCGTAGCAGCCGATGAGCAGCTCGGGTCCGCCGTCGAGGGTGCGCGGCGGGAGGAGCGCCCGGAAGCGCGCGTCGGGCGTCATCAGGTCGGCGAGATCGGCGTACCGCTGTGCGGAGAAGGCCTCGAGGAAGCGGTCGGCGGTGGTGAGGGTGGCGGTGTCCATGGACCGATCGTCCGGCGCACGCCGGGCGGTCACATCGGGTGAACGACGGATCTTCAGTCCGGCGCGGCGAGGCCGTGGCGCATGGCGAACATCGTCACCGCGCCGCGCGTCGAGACGCCGGCCTTCGCGTAGACGTGCTCGACGTGGGTGCCGACGGTCCGGACGCTGATGCCGAGCTCAGTCGCGATCTCCTTGTTGGACCGCCCCCGCGCGAGGAGGGTGAGCACCTCGAGCTCGCGGGCGGTGAGCCCCGCCACGGAGGTACGCCGGCGGGGTGCCCGCCCGTGTCCGGCCAGCACCGCGGCCACGGCGTCCCCGTCCAACCGCCCGGCGCGTACGTCGGCGCGCAGCGCCGCGGCACGGTCCTCGACCGCGGGACGGTGCGGCCGCTCCTCGCCCAGCGCCTGGTAGCGCTGGGCCGCGGCCAGGATGCGGGCCTCCGTCGACAGCTCGCGGGCGACCAGGCCGTGGGGGTAGCCGGACCCGTCGAGGCGCTCGCGCACCTGCCCGGCGAGGCGTCCGATCGCGGCCAGCACCGGCTGCCGGGCGAGCACCCGGCTGGTCAGGTAGGGCACGCTGCGCACCCGCTCGGCCTCGGCCGCGCTGAGCGGACCGGGGCGCGCCCAGGTGCCGCTGGAGACACCGACCGCACCGAGCCGGTGCACGAGGCCGGCCCGGCGGACGGCCGTCACCGCGGCCGCATCGAGGCCCAGCGCCTGGGCGGCGAGACCTGCCCGCTCGGCGACGGCCCGCGAGTGGCCCGTCCACCACGGCGACTTGAGGTCGGCGTAGTCGGCGACGATCCCGAGCATCTGGTCGAGCTCGGTGTCGGGGACGATCCGGTCCAGCCGGGTGCAGCGGCTCAGCACCTCGGCCCACGGGTCCCCGACCTCGACGGCGGCGAACACGTCGGCCGATCGGGCGAGGACCAGGTCGACGAGCGTGGGGTCGAACTCCGTCCCGCGTCGCGCCCGCAGCATCTCGAGGGCCGCCTCACCACCACGCCGCCGGTGGAAGACCTCGAGGTCGTCGGCGACGTGCACGATCCGCATGACCGGCTCGATCGCCTCGCCGGCGAGCCGGCTCGGGTAGCCGTGGCCATCCCAGCGCTCGAAGGCCTGGCCCAGCGCCCGGCGTACCGCCGGATCCACGCCGAGCCGCTCGGCGATGTCACCGGTGGTCTGGCAGTGCGCGAGGAACCCGCCGGAGACCTGGCGCGCTCCGCGGGTCAGGAAGCCGGCGACCGTGCCGAGCCGGCCGAAGGCACCGTCCCGCTCGGCCAGGTGACCGACCATGAAGCGCATCATCGGCAGCCCGGTCTTGTCGACGTCGTAGCTCGCGGCACGCAGGGCCAGGTCGTCGTCGTACCAGTGCGCCAGCTCGTGGGAGTCGGCCACGCAGCCGACCCAGGCCATCAGGGAAACGTGCACGACCGAGCAGCGCTGGAGGTCGTCCCAGCCGGACAGCTCGGCGATCCGATCGGCGAGCAGGGTCTGCCGCAGGACGTGCTCCTGCGGCAGACCCAGGCCCAGGTCGGTCGCCAGCGAGAGGGAGGCCAGGAGCTCGGCGAGCCGAACTCCCGACAGGGTCGAGCTCGCGCTCAGTCGTCGTCCTCGGCGCCGGACTGGTCGGCACGCGCCTTGCGGGCCGCGTCGCCGATCTCGAAGAGCTCGGTCGCCAGGCCGCCGACGGTCCTGGCCACGTCGCCGACCGCGCCGATCACGATGTTGGTGACCTGCCCGACGGCCTGCACGGCGGCGTCGACGCCGTCCTGCAGCGCGTCCTTGCTGATCTCGGCACCACTGAGGTGGTCGCGACCCTTGTCGTCCATGGCCTCATCTTCCCCTGTGGGGATCACGCCGCCAAGGTCGTCTCGGTCACGGCCGTGGTCGGCGCCGGCGCGGTCTCGCCGCCGGGCAGCGCCAGCCGGCAGATCTTCTTCGCCACGCTCCAGAGCTGCTTGCTCAGCCGGCCCGAGTTGTACTGCAGGCCGTAGCGCTCGCAGATCTCGCGGACCTCGGCGTTGACCTCCGGGTAGCGGCGGGCCGGGATGTCGGGGAACAGGTGGTGCTCGATCTGGAACGACAGGTTGCCGCTCATGATGTGGAAGAGCTTGCCGCCGTCGATGTTCGCCGAGCCCAGCATCTGCCGCAGGTACCACTGGCCGCGGGTCTCGTTCTCGGTCTCCTCGACCGTGAACGTCTCGACGCCGGACGGGAAGTGGCCGCAGAAGATGATGTTGAAGGTCCACAGGTTGCGCACGATGTTCGCCACGAAGTTGCCGGCGAAGGTGAGCGGGAAGAGCGGGCCGGTCAGCGCCGGGTAGAGCAGGTAGTCCTTGACCACCTGCTTGCGGACCTTCTTCAGGATCCGCGCGCCGATCTCCTTGTTCTCGCCCCAGGTACGACGTCCGGCGACCAGCTCGTCGACCTCGAGGTCGTGCATGGCCACGCCCCACTCGAAGAAGGTCATCAGCAGGAACGCGTACACCGGGTTGCCCAGGTAGTACGGCCGCCACTTCTGGTCGGTGTCCATGCGCAGGATCCCGTAGCCCACGTCGCGGTCCTTGCCCACGATGTTGGTGTAGGTGTGGTGCATGTAGTTGTGGCCGTACTTCCAGTTCTCGGCCGGCGCCATCGTGTCCCAGTCGAACATCCGGCTGTTGAGGTGCGGGTCGCCCATCCAGTCGTACTGGCCGTGCATGACGTTGTGGCCGATCTCCATGTTGTCGATGATCTTGGAGATCGACAGGCAGGCGACGGCGGGCAGCCAACCCACGACGGGCAGGTAGAACAGCGCGCGGCCGGCGAGCTCGAAGCGGCGCTGCGCCTTCACGATCTTGCGGATGTACGCCGCGTCCTCCTCACCGAGGTCGGCGATGATGCGCTGCCGGATCGCGTCCAGCTCGGCGCCGAACGCGTCCAGCTGGGCCATGGTCAGGCCGTGGTAGAGGGTCTCGTCGGTGGTCGTGGTGGTCATCGGGATCTCCTAGAGGTCGATGTGGCAGTCGCCGGCGGCGGTGGTGACGCAGAGCCGGACGCTCTCGTCGGGCAGCGAGGACTCCTCGCCGGTGAGGACGTTGCGGACGGTGCCGCTGGTCTTGGTGCGGGTGCAGGAGAAGCAGATGCCCATCCGACAGCCCGACTCGGGGTTGAGGCCGAGCGCCTCGGCCTGCTCGAGCAGGCTGGCGCCGTCGTTCTCGACGCTCCTCCCGCTGCGGGTGAAGGTGATCTCGCCGCTGGCGGCCTCCCCCGGCTTGGCCGCCCGCAGCACGGCGGGCTTGAAGAACTCGGTGCGCAGCTTCGGCGAGACCACGCCGTCGACGGTGTAGGCCTCGGTGACGAGCTCGACGAGACCAGCCGGGCCGCACAGGTAGGTGTCGGTGTCGCGGAAGCTCTCCACGACCCGGCGCAGGCCGAACTCGCTGAACAGGTCGCCGTGGTGCAGGTGCACGTCGACGCCGTTGTCGGCGGCGGCGATCGCGGCCAGCTCCTCGGCGAAGATCTGGTCCTCGGCGCTGCGGGCGTAGTGGACGAAGGTGACCTTGCGGCCGACGTGGCCGTCGTACCCGTCGCGCAGGAGGGTGCGCACCATCGACATCGCCGGCGTGATGCCGGAGCCGCCGGTGATGAAGAGCAGGTGGTTGGTCGTCGGGGTCGCCGGCGACTCGTCGAGGCAGAACTCGCCCTGCGCCTGGCTGAGGTGCAGGATCTCGCCGACCTGCGCGCCGTCGACGAGGTACGACGACAGCTGCCCCTCCGCGTTGGAGCGGATCGTCAGCGTGATGGTCTCGCCCGGCACCGAGGCCGCGGACGAGATGGTGAACGCGCGGGTGGTGCGCTTGGAGCTGCCGGGCAGCTCGGCGCCCACGAGGACGTGCTGGCCGGCCCGGTGGCCGCGCCAGGTGCGCGTCGGCCGCAGGGTCAGCGTCGCGACGGGCGCGCCGGCGGTGTCGGTCTCGCGGTGGATCGACTCGATCCGGGCGCGCACCTCGTGCGCGGCCCACATCGGGTTGAGCTGGGCGAGGTAGGTGTCGACGCTGTGCGGCGTCGCGAGCGCGGCCGCCAGGCGCGAACGCACCAGGCGGTCGCCGACCCGGGCCAGCGGCTCTGCGAGGACCGTCATGGCGGTCTCCTCTCGGTCAAGGTTTGGGTGTACATCCGTACACCCAAAGACTGTCTCCCCCGTGTACCGCCGGTCAACCGCGACACACGGTGATGGTGCACACATGTACACCGACTAGAGTGTGGGCGTGACCGAGACCACCGGATCCAGGGCCGAGCGCAAGGAGCGCACCCGGCAGGCGATCCTCGACGCGACGCTCGAGCTGTGCGCCGACGTACCGCTGGCGGCGCTGTCGCTGCGCCAGGTGGCCAAGCAGGTCGGCATCGTCCCGACCGCGTTCTACCGGCACTTCGACTCCATCGAGCAGCTCGGCCTCGCGCTGGTGGACGACTCCTTCGGCAGCCTGCGCGCGATGCTCAACGACCTGCGCACCAACACCGACCCGCAGTTCGGCAGCCTCATCGACAGCTCGCTGGCGACGATGGCCGACCACGTCCGCCGCCAGCACGACCACTTCGCGTTCATCACCCGCGAGCGCTTCGCCGGCCCGCCGGCGGTGCGGGACGCGATCAACGCCAACCTGACCCGGTTCGTCGACGAGCTCGCCACCGACATCGCCCGGGTCCCGGCCGTGCGGTCCTGGTCGACCGACGACCTGCGCACGCTCGCCGACCTGATCGTGACCACCTTCGTCACCACCGCCGAGCGGCTGATCGGCACCGCGCCGGGCTCGGCCGCCGAGCGCGAGGTCGCCGACGCCGCGCGCACGCAGGTGCGGATGCTGATCATCGGCGCGCGGCAGTGGGACTCGTCACGGCGCCGATGACTGGACCCGTCGTACCCAGCGCCAGGACCATGTCTGCGTGCCCACCCTGCAGAACCTCACCACGCTGACCACCCAGGCCGCCCGCAACGCCTGGGCGATCTCGCCCCTCGGCGACGGCATCGAGAAGTACGACGGGCTCGGCACCACCACGATCTACCAGCGCCCCCACCGCCACCTCCTGCGGTACGACGGCCCCTCGGCAGCCGTCGGCACCCGGCCGGTCCTCCTGGTGCCGCCGCTGGCCGTGTCGATCCGCTGCTACGACCTGCGTCCGGGGCAGAGCCTGGCCGCGCACCTGGTCGGCTCGGGGCGGGCGACGTACGTCATCGACTACGGCGAGATCGGCTTCGCCGACCGGGCGATGGGCTTCGAGGACTGGATCGACGACATCCTCCCCACCGCCATCGAGGCGGTCTCCCTGCGGCACGGCAACGGTCCGGTCGACGTCGTCGGCTGGTCCCTCGGCGGCACGATGAGCCTGCTCACCGCCGCGTCCCACCCGGACCTGCCGATCGCCTCGATCACCGCCTTCGGCACCCCGATCGACTACTCGAAGAACCCCGCGATCAAGCCGTTCGCCGCGCTCGACAAGACCCTGGGCACCTGGCTCACCACGCTGCCGACCGCGGCCCTGGGCGGGGTCCCGAAGCACCTGGTCCGGACGTCCTACCGGGCTATGGCGCCCAAGCGCGAGCTCACCAAGGCGTGGTTCCTGGCCAAGAACATCCTGGACGAGGAGGCACTCGGCCGCACCGAGGCCGTCGACGACTTCATCGCCTCGATGCCCGGCTACCCGGGCCGCGCCTACCACCAGATCCACAGCCGGCTGATGACCCGCAACGAGCTCGCCACCGGCCGGGTCGAGCTGAGCCGCGAGCGGGTCGTCGACCTCTCCCGGATCGACACCCGCGTCCTGTTCATCGGCTCGAGGACGGACAACATCGGCCCCGGCGCCTCGGTCCGGGCCGGCGTCGACGTCGTCCCCGGAGCGACGTACGCCGCCGCCGACGGCCTCTCCCACCTCGGCCTGGTGGCCGGGGTGAACGCCTCCGAGCTCAGCTGGCCCCTGCTCGACGAGTTCCTCGCCCGCTGACCTGACGAACAAGAAGGAGGCCGGACCCATCGGGTCCGGCCTCCTCTCGTCTCTCCTGGGTCAGTGCCCCTGAGCGCCCTCCTCGGGGCGAGCCGGGAGCAGGACGGCCATCAGCACGACGACCAGCCCGATCACGGCGGACACCTCGAGCGCCCGCTCCATGCCGCCGACGAAGGCGACACCGGGCTCGGCACCGTGCTTGCTCAGCGTCTCGGCACGGATGACCGAGATGACCGCCAGCATGGCCGCGCCGACCGCACCCGCGACCTGCTGCAGCGCGCCGAGCAGCGAGCTGCCGTGCGAGTACAGCTGCGGCGGCAGGCCACCGAGGCCGACCGAGAAGACGGGTGTGAAGATCGCGGCCAGGCTCGCCATCAGGGCGACGTGGATGACGATCAGCAGCCAGTACGGCGTGCTCACGGTGACCTGGCTGAGCGCGAAGATCAGCGCGACCATCGCGATCGAGCCCGGGATCACCAGCGGTCGGGTGCCGACCTTGTCGAAGAGCTTGCCGACGCGCGGGCCGAGCAGACCCATGGCCAGACCACCGGGCATCACCATCAGGCCGCTCTGGAGCGGCGTGAGGCCACGGACGTTCTGGAAGTACATCGGCAGCAGGATCATCGAGCCGAAGAAGCCCATGAACGCGGCGGCCATCAGGACCAGCGACTTGGTGTAGGTGCCGTGCTTCAGCGTGCGCAGGTCGAGCAGCGGGGTGCGGCCGCGCTGCAGCCACAGCTGGTAGCCGACGAAGGTCGCGATGACGACGGCACCGGCGGCGATGATCAGCGCCGGGCGGTGCCACTGGTGCGGCTGCACCTTGGTGATGCCGTAGACGAAGGTGCCGAAGCCCGTCGCCGCGAGCAGCACGCTGAGCCAGCTCACCGGGAGCTTCTGCGGCTCACCGATGTTCTCCAGGTACTTCAGACCGAGCACGCCCACCGCGATCGCGATCGGCAGGACGGCGATGAAGATGAACCGCCACGAGCCGAGCTGGAGCAGCACTCCGGACACCGCCGGACCCATCGCGGGCGCGACCGACATGGCCAGCGTGACGCTGCCCATGACCCGGCCGCGGTCGCTCTGCGGCACGACCGTCATCAGGGTCGTCATCAGCAGCGGCATCATCACGGCCGTGCCGCTGGCCTGGATGACCCGGCCGACGATGATGACGGTGAAGCTGGGCGCGAGCGCCGCGACGAGGGTGCCGATGGAGAACAGCGTCATCGCGGTCGCGTACGCCGTCCGCGTGCTCACGCGCTGCAGGAACCAGCCCGTCAGCGGGATCACCGACGCCATGGTCAGCATGAAGGCGGTGGTCACCCACTGCACGGTCTCCAGGCTGAGCCCGAAGTGGGCCTGCAGGCGCGGCAGGGCGGTCACGGTGATGGTCTCGTTCAGGATCACCACGAAGGTGGCCGCGACGAGCAGCTTGATCACCAGCGGGGTACGGCCGGTGGAGAGCTCTGCCTCGAGCTCGGCGTCGTAGACCTCGAAGGCCTTCGGGGCGAGGTCGTCTTCCTCGGTGGGCGCAGTCATGTCAGGTCCTCAGGTCGTGGGCGAGCGGAATGCGTTCACCTGGTCTACGAACGGGCTCAACGCATTTCGACATGCACATGCTTCCCGACACCACCGACATCGGGAAAATTGTTATTGCAGGATCAGCGCGTGAGGACGATCTTTCCGAAGACGTCGCCCGCCGCCAGCGCCGCGAAAGCGTCCCGCGCCTGCTCCATCGGCAGCGTGTGGTCGATCAGCGGCCGGGTGCCGGTGGCGTCGAGCATCGTCACCAGCGAGGCGAGCTCGTCGCGGGTCCCCATGGTCGATCCGATGACGCTGAGCTGCAGGAAGAAGATGTTGGTGAGCAGCATGTCGTCGAGGTTCGGCCCGGACGTCGTACCGCTGATGACGAGCTTGCCGCCGGGGCGCAGCGAACGGATCGAGTGCGCCCAGGTGGCGCGGCCGACCGTCTCCATGACGGCGTCGACCTTGGCCGGGAGCCGCTCCCCCGAGGCGTAGACCTCGTGGGCACCGATCTCGAGCGCCCGCGCGCGCTTGGCCTCGTCGCGACTGGTCGCCAGGACCTTCAGGCCGCCGGCGCGCGCCAGCGTGATCAGGGCCGTGGCGACGCCACCGCCCGCGCCCTGCACCAGCACGGTGTCGCCGGCCTTGAGGCCGCCCTGGGTGAAGAGCATCCGGTACGCCGTCAGCCACGCCGTCGGCAGGCAGGCGGCCTCCTCGAAGGACATCGACGACGGCTTCGGGATGACGTTGCGCCGCGGCACGACCACCTTGTCGGCGAAGGTCCCCTGATGCCGCTCGGAGAGCAGCGAGCGCTTCGGGTCGAAGGTCTCGTCGCCGGTCCAGTCCGGGTCGGAGACGACCGCGTGGACGACGACCTCGTTGCCGTCCTCGTCGTACCCCGCCGCGTCACAGCCCAGGATCATCGGCAGCGCCTCGGCCTTGAGGCCCACACCGCGCAGGGACCACAGGTCGTGGTGGTTCAGCGACGCGGCCTTGACGGTGACCGTGGTCCACCCCTCCGGGGCGACCGGGTCGGGACGCTCCCCGACCACGAGCCCGTCGAGGGGGTTCTCGGTGCTGAACGACTCGGCGTAGACGGCGAACATGCCGCCCACGTTATCGATCCGGCCGGATCAGGCCCGCGCGACCCCGTCGGCCCGGGCGGCAGCGGCCACCGCGGACGCCACGGCCGGCCCGACCCGCGGGTCGAAGGGCGTCGGGATGACCATGTCCTCGGCCAGCGCGTCGCCGACGAGCTCGGCGAGGGCGGTCGCGGCGGCGACCTTCATGCCCTCGGTGATCGCCGTGGCGTTGACGTCGAAGGCACCCCGGAAGATGCCCGGGAAGGCCAGCACGTTGTTGATCTGGTTCGGGAAGTCCGAGCGGCCGGTGGCCACGATCCGCGCGTACTTGTGCGCGACGTCGGGGTGCACCTCGGGCGTCGGGTTCGCCATCGCGAAGATGATCGCGTCCTCGGCCATGGTCGCCACGATCTCCTCCGGGATCGTGCCGCCGGAGACGCCGATGTAGACGTCGGCGCCCGCGAACGCGTCGGCGAGGGTGCCGGAGCGACCGTGCACGTCGGCGGTGATCGCGGCGAGCTCGCGCTTGACCGGGGTGAGGTCGGTCCGCGCGGAGCTGACGACGCCCTTGCGGTCGGTGACGACCATGTCCTTGATGCCGGCCGCGAGCAGGATCTTCGCGATCGCGACACCGGCCGCGCCGGCGCCGGAGATGACGACGCGGGTCGACTCGGCGCTCCGGCCGGTCAGGCGCAGCGCGTTGGTGAGCGCGGCCAGGGTGACCACGGCGGTGCCGTGCTGGTCGTCGTGGAAGACCGGGATGTCGAGGCGCTCCTTGAGCCGGTCCTCGATCTCGAAGCAGCGGGGCGCCGAGATGTCCTCGAGGTTGATGCCACCGAAGCTCGGCGCCATCCGGACCACCGTCTCGATGATCTCCTCGGTGTCGGTGGTGTCCAGGCAGATCGGGATGCCGTCCACACCGCCGAACTGCTTGAAGAGGACCGCCTTGCCCTCCATCACCGGCATCGCGGCGGCCGGGCCGATGTCACCGAGACCCAGCACGGCGGTGCCGTCGGTGACGATCGCGACCGTGTTCGGCACCCAGGTGTAGTGCCGGGTGAGCGACGGGTCTTCGGCGATCGCGGTGCAGACGTCGGCCACGCCGGGCGTGTACGCCAGCGACAGCTGCTCGCGCGTCCCGACCTCGGCCGTGGCTACGGTGGCGAGCTTCCCGCCGACGTGGAGGTCGAAGACCGGGTCACCGGCACGCGGGTGTGAGGTAGGGACAGCATCAGCCACGAGGGGAGATTCTCCCACAACGCCCAGTGGGCGCCGTCGGGTCTCAGGATGACCCCGGTCACAGCAGCCGTGGACGTGGCCAGATCCGCGCCACGGCCACCGCCAGTACGTCGGCCTCGGGGATCTCGCCCCAGTACCGCGAGTCGACCGCACCCGGGGCGACCTCGTCGGAGGCGTCGCCCCGCACCCACCACCCGTGGCGCCGGCGCTCGACGGCACGCTTCACCGCGACCACGCCGTCGGCGTACCTCACGACGACGACGCGGCCCGGGGCCGGGCGGAGGTCGTACCGCAGCAGCAGGCGGTCCGCCGGGCGCAGGGTGGGCAGCATCGAGTCGCCGCGCACGAGTGCGAAGCCCAGCCTCCGACCCGCCGTTGCCCTGCCTGCCACGCCGAGTAGTGTCGCAGTGAGCGACACGTTCGTGTCTCCCCCGACTCCCGAGAGGATCCGCATGTTCCAGCGACTCTTCGCCCCGACCATCGAGGTCTCCGCCCACTGCGACCTGCCCTGCGGTGTCTACGACCCCGCCCAGGCCAAGATCGAGGCCGAGTCGGTCCGTGCCGTCATCGCCAAGGCGCTCGACAGCGACGACGCCGACTTCCGCACCCGCGCCATCATCATCAAGGAGCAGCGCTCCAACCTGGTGAAGGAGCACCTGTGGGTGCTGTGGACCGACTACTTCAAGCCGCCGCACTTCGAGGCGTACCCGCAGCTGCACACGCTGATCAACGAGGCCACCAAGCTGGCCGGTGCCGCCGGCACCAAGGGCACCCTCGACCTCGAGGTCGCCGACCAGCTCCTCGCCAAGATCGACGAGGTCGCCAAGATCTTCTGGGAGACCAAGAAGGCCTGACCGGCTTCTCCGTCGACCGCGCGCACCCGACCGGGTGCGCGCGGTCGCGTTTTTGCGCAAGCCCGGCTCAGGTACGACGGCCGCGGGCCGATCGGGAGGGTTCACGAAACGCTCGGAGGGAGACACCCCGCGATGCCTCGCGCCCTGATCAAGATCCTGGTGAGCCTGGCGCTCGCCCTCGGCCTCACGCTCACGGTGAGCCCAGGCAACGCCCATGCCGCCACCACCCCGGCCGCCTGCGCGAACCAGCAGGCCTGGGTGAACAGCGCCCAGCACGCCCTGGCGAGGGCCCAGCGGGCCCTGCGCAAGACCCAGCACACCCAGCACCAGGCGCACCACGCCGCGAAGGTGCGGGCTGCCAAGGTCCGCGTCGCCAAGGCCCGCGCGACCCTGGCCGACGCCCGGGCGCACCGCGACACCTGCGTGCGCGACCACCAGACCTCGCCGACCGTGACCACGGCCAGCCCGGTGCAGTCGCTGTGCGACGCCGGTGTGCCGCAGCCGATCTGCGACGCGCTCGCGGGTCTCACCTCCAGCATCCCGTCGGGGCTGTCGATCGCCGACCTGTGCGCACAGATCCCGAACGCGCAGGCCCTGTGCGACGCGATCGCCGGCGCCGCCAGCGGCGGCCTGGACACCAGCGCGCTGCAGAGCGTGCTGACCCAGGTGCTCAACGCGACCGGCCTGGGCGACCTGCTCACCCAGCTCGGTCTCGGCGACCTGCTGAACCTGCTCGACCAGCTGATCTGAGCCGGCCGGACGACATCGCCGACGGCGGCCGCATCCTCCACGAGGGTGCGGCCGTTGTCGTAGGCTCGGAGCGGCGAGTCACCCAACCCCAGACCGTGGAGGACCCGATGCCCGAGACCAGCAGCGCGACGATCGGCGACACGCAGACGGCCGACGACGCACGTGTCGAGCTGCGGGTGCCGGCCAACGGCGCCTACGTCTCCGTCCTCCGCACGCTGACCGCGGGTCTCGCCGCCCGGCTGGACTTCACGCTCGACGACATCGAGGACCTGCGCATCGCGGTCAGCGAGGCCGTCGCCATGGTGCTCGAGCAGGCCGACAGCGGCAGTGAGCTCGTCTGCCGCTTCGACCTGCACCCGGCCCAGCTGGCGCTCACGATCAGCGCCACCGCGCAGGCGCCGGAGGCCCCCGACTACGAGAGCTTCGGGTGGCAGGTCCTCGCGACGCTGACCGCCGAGGCCGACATCACCTCCGCGCCGGGCACCTACGCGGTGCGCCTGGTGGCCACCTCGACCCTCGAGCCCGCGGTGGCCTGACCGACGACATGGCCATCACCTCTCGGGAAGGCGATCTGCCCACGGGCACGATCGACGAGACCAAACGACGCAGCGCCGCGCTGTTCGTCCGGCTGCGCGATCCGGGCTGCCCCGAGGGCGAGCGCGGCGAGCACCGCACCGCGCTGGTCCACCTGCACATGCCGCTCGTCGAGCACTGCGCGCGCCGGTTCCGCAACCGCGGCGAGCCGATGGAGGACCTGGTCCAGGTCGGCACGATCGGGTTGATCAAGGCCGTGGACCGCTTCGACCTCGAGCGCGGGGTGGAGTTCTCGACGTACGCGACGCCGACGATCCTGGGCGAGATCAAGCGCTACTTCCGCGACAAGGGGTGGGCGATCCGCGTCCCGCGGCGGCTGCAGGAGCTGCGGATGCAGATCGGCGCCACCACCGCCGAGCTCACCCAGAAGCTGGGCCGCTCCCCCACGGCCGCCGAGCTCGCCACCTCGATCGGCTGCTCGGTCGAGGAGATCATCGAGGGCCTGGAGTCGAGCAACGCCTACTCGACGCTGAGCCTGGACGCGGGCGACGACTCCGACGAGGGCGGGCCGAGCATGCTCGACGCCATCGGCATCGAGGACGAGGCGCTCGACCAGGTCGAGGTCCGCGCCTCGGTGCGGCCGCTGCTCGAGGGGCTGCCGCCGCGCGAGAAGAAGATCCTGATGCTGCGGTTCTTCAAGAACATGACCCAGTCCCAGATCGCCGCCGAGATCGGCGTCTCCCAGATGCACGTGTCCCGGCTGCTCACCCGGACGCTCGCGCAGCTGCGTCAGTCGCTGGAGTCCGAGGAGTCCTGACGGTTCCGGGAACCCTCGAGCGCCTCGATGCTGGCCGGGTGCACGATCCCGGCCAGCGCGATCGCGCCGACGATCCCGACCGCGATCGCGTCCAGCAGGTGGTGGCGCAGCCCCCAGGCCAGGCCCAGCATGATCAGCTGGGTGATCAGCACCAGGCCGCGCGGCCAGGTGACGAGGCGGCGCAGCGCCAGCCCGCCGATGACGAGCGCGACGCCGTACGCTCCGAAGCAGGCGGCCATGGCGACGGCGAGCGAGGCGTGGCCCGAGGAGATGCTGGCGAGCTCGACGATCGCCCCGATGATCAGGCCGAGACCCTCCAGCGTCGTGAGCGCGGAGGCCACGACCAGGGGCGGCGGGGCGGTCGGGGTCGTCTCAGGCACCGGGACACTCTAGGGCCCCGGGAATCTCGCTTGTGACATAACCGACCGGGCGTAACCCTTGATTCCAGACCGTTTCCTTGGAAACCTTGTGGGGCGATCGTGAAACCGTTCACTTTTGCGGCTTCACGTGTGCCCGGACATCGACGGGCGATCAGCTAGAAAGAGGAAATCTCCACCCATGGATTGGCGACACCGTTCCGCATGCCTCGACGAGGATCCGGAGCTGTTCTTCCCGATCGGCAACACCGGCCCGGCCATCCTCCAGATCGAGGAGGCCAAGCAGGTGTGCCGTCGCTGTGACGTGCGCGAGCAGTGTCTGGCGTGGGCCCTCGAGGCGGGACAGGACCACGGTGTCTGGGGTGGCCTCAGTGAGGACGAGCGTCGTGCGCTGAAGCGCCGCAACGCCCGGGCCCGCGTCCGCACCAGCGTCTGATTGATGGCGCGAGCCGCGCACGCGGTTTCCTCGCGTAGGACCGACCTCGACCTAGCGGCAAGACGACGAGCGGGGTGGGGCATCAGTCGAGCGGGAGAGACACCTCCGCGAGGGTGCCACCGCCGGGAGCGTTCACGATGGTGAGCGTCCCGCGCAGCTCGGACTCCACCAGCGTGCGCACGATCGAGAGCCCCAGGCTGCTCGTCCCGTCCAGGTCGAAGTCGGCCGGCAGGCCCCTGCCGTCGTCGGAGACCCGGATCCGGAGCTGGTCGTCGGTGCGCTCCGCGCCGAGGACGACCACGCCGTCGTCACCCACCTCGTAGCCGTGCTCGGCCGCGTTCTGCATCAGCTCCATGACGACCATGGCGACAGCCGTGGCCCGCTCGGAGTCGAGCATGCCGAAGCGCCCCTCACGGCGCACGCCGACCCGCGCCACGGCCGCACCGACGTCGGTGACCAGCCGCGCGAGCCGGTCCGCGATCTCGTCGAGGTCGACGGTCTCCTCGACCGCGTGGCTGAGCGTCTCGTGCACGATCGCGATCGAGCCGACCCGGCGTACCGCCTCCTCCAGCGCGGTCGCGGCCTCGCCGGGCCCGATCCGGCGCGCCTGGAGCCGCAGCAGCGCGGCCACGGTCTGCAGGTTGTTCTTCACCCGGTGGTGGATCTCGCGGATCGTGGCGTCCTTGGTGACCAGCTCCCGGTCGCGGCGGCGCAGGTCGGTGACGTCGCGGACCAGGATCAGCCCGCCCACGTGCTCCGCGCCCGACCGCAGGGGGATCGACCGCACGATGAGGACCGCGCCCTCCCCCGCTCCCGAACCGGGCGCGCCGAGCTCCAGGTCGCGTGAGGCGCGGGCACCGAGGACCGCGCTGAGCGTCTCCTCGTCCGGGCGCCAGCGGGCCGGCACCAGGTCGCGGGTGAGGTCGGCCAGGACGTGGCCGGCGAGGTCGTCGGTCAGGCCGAGCTTGCGGTAGACCGAGAGGGCGTTCGGGCTGGCGTAGACCACCCGGCCGGCGGCGTCGACGCGCAGGAAGCCGTCGCCCACCCGCGGTGAGTCGGCGTGGTCGCTGCGCTGCCCCGCGGCCGGGAAGGTGCCGGCGGCGATCATCTTGCTGAGGTCGCCCGCGGTCTGCAGGTAGCTCAGCTCGAGACGGCTCGGGGTGCGGATGCCCAGCAGGTTGGTGGTCCGGCTGACCACCGCGATCACCCGGCCGTCACGCCGCACCGGCACCGCCTCGACCCGCACCGGTACGTCGTCGCGCCACTCCGGGTCGCCCTCGCGCATGATCCGGCCCAGCTCGTACGCCGCGTCGACGAGGGGCCGCCGTCCGGCAGGGAGCGAGGTGCCGACGATGTCGTCGACGTACGCCGTGGGGCCGGTCGTCGGGCGCACCTGGGCGCCGACCCAGAAGCCCTCGCCGCGCCGGTCCGGGAGCCAGAGCACCAGGTCGGCGAAGGACAGGTCGGCGATGATCTGCCAGTCGGCCAGCAGCAGCTGCAGCCACGCGACGTCGGCATCGCCGAGGTCGGTGTGGCGCCGCGCGATGGCAGGCAGGGTCGGCACGTGGGTGACCATAGGCCATCAGGCACAATGGCGTCCCGGGGATCGTGCGTGCGGGGGTACGTGGCCGTGGAGGGCCTGATGGTGGTGGACTGGCGACGGGTGCCGGCAGCGGACTTCCGCATCCCGGAAGGGGCCGGCCTGGCCGACCTGACCGCGGAGCTGACCGGCCTGCTCGGCGATCCCGACCCCGCGCTGCGGTCCGAGGTCGCCGTCCCCGTGCTGACCACGTGGATCGAGCGCGGCGTGTACGACGACCTGATGGTCGGCCTCGGCGACGGCATCGCCACCGGCCTGACCGCGACCCGCCCCGCGGACCGCGCCGTGCTGCGGCGTACGTCCTCGGCGGCCGTGCTGGGGGCGGTGCTCGCCCGCGACAACCGGCGGACGCTGGTGCCGCGCGAGAAGGTGCTCGAGTGGGGCGACCGGCTCGCGACCTGGCTGCTCGCCGAGACCGAGCTGGGTGCCGGCGCCATCGCCGTCGGCGCCGACGCCCTGGGTGAGCTCGTCGCCTCCCCGCGCTGCGGTCGCGGCGAGCTGCGCGCGGTGCTCGACGTGCTCGGCGAGCGGGTCGTGGCGGACACGACCGGCCCGTGGCAGGCCGGCGAGGCGGACCG
>DATFHM010000212.1:0-15894 GCA_035248385.1 Nocardioides sp.
GCCGCGACCAGGTGGGCGACCAGGTCGGCGACGGCCTCGATCAGGTGCTCGCAGTTGTCGAGCACCAGCAGGGTGGGCGCCTGGTCGAGCTGCTGGGCGATGCGGGTGCGGACGTCGCGCCGCTCGGCGGCGGTGAGGACCCGGCGCCCGCTCACCGAGTCGCGTACGCCGATGGCCGAGCCGAGCTCGGAGGCGAGGTCCTCCGGGTCGACCACGCCGACCAGCTCGACGACGTGGACGACCGGCTGCTCGGCGTACGACGCGGCGAGCTGGGCCAGCCGGGTCTTGCCGAGCCCACCGGGCCCCAGGATGGACACGACGCGGTGCGTGCGCAGCAGGCCGCGCAGCTCGTCGAGGGCACCCTCGCGGCCGACCAGGCTCGAGGCGTAGTGCCGGAGCCCGGACCGCACGGGGCTGTCGCTGGCCAGCAGCTCGCGGTGCAGCTCCTGGAGCTCCGGCGAGGGGTCGATGCCGAGGCGGTCGGCCAGGCCGGAGCGGTGCTGCTCGTACCTCTCCAGCGCCGTGGGTACGCCGTGCACGGCTGCCGTCGCGCGCAGGAGCGCCGCGACGACCTCGTCGTCGGCGGTCGCGCGCTCGAGGAGCGGCAGGGCCTCGGCGTACGCACCCTCGGCGGCGCGGCGCAGCCCGACCGGGCGCAGCGCCCAGGCGTCCACGTCCTCGGGGCCGAGCGCGAGGCGGTAGCCGACGGCGGTGCGCTCGATCGCGTCGGGCGCCGTCGCCGAGCGGGCCCGGGACACGACGACCTGCAGCGCCTTCGTCGGGTTGGCGGGCAGGTCGTCGGCCCAGATCTCCTCGATCAGGGCGTGCTCGCCGATCCCCCGCGGACCCGCCTCCACGAGCGCACGGAGCAGGGCGTGCGTGCGCTCGCCGGGCACCGGCGAGCCGTCCCAGGTCACGTCGTCGAGGACCTGCAGGCGAGCGGTGGTCATTGCGCCAGCACCAGCGCGCCCAGGGCGACGAGCCAGCTGACGAAGCTGCCGACGAGGAAGTACTCGGTGAGCAGGTGGATCCGGTCCTCGCCGCGCCGTGACTGCAGCTCGGGGAAGCGCAGCAGCCCCTTGGCCGCGATCACGACGCCGGCCGCGGTGAGGGCGCCGGTGAGACCGAAGCCGAAGATGACGAGGCGCTCCATCGGGCCGAGCAGCCGCCCGCCCTTCAGCTCCTGCTCCGGGCCGCTCGGGGTGTCCTGCTTCATCGGACTGATCGTGTGCGTCGCGGACAGGACGAGACGCACGATGACGTTGCCCGTCGAGAGCTGGACGAGGGCGGCGCCGAGGACCACGAGGAAGCGGTCGGCGGACAACCCGCTCAGGACGGGGAGCGAGGCGTCGTCGAGCCAGTGCTGCAGTGGGCCGTGGGCGGCGCCCGCCCACGGGCTGCAGAGGATGGTGACGAGCAGGACGACGGCGAGCAGGGCGAGCGGCACGGCCGGCCGGTTGCGCCCGAAGCCCCGCGTGACGGCGCGTCCCCACGCGAGGGTGACGACGACGAGCACGACGACCGCGCCGATGTCGCGGGCGTGGGTGAGGCCGGCGAGCAGGGCGACGGCGACCAGCGTCACCGCGCCGACGCACTCCGGGAGGAGCGGGCGGTGGCGCACGGAGTGGACCAGGTCGGTCACACCGATCCCGATGAGCAGCAGCGCGATCCAGCTCATCCGTGTCCTCCCTTCCTCAGCTCACCTGGGCGAGCAGCTCGTCGGCACGCACCAGCGTCCCGAGCCCGTCGCGCCGCACGCGTTGCGACAGGGCGGACGCCGAGACACCGAGGTCGGCGGCGAGCTCGCGCTGGGTGCGCCCCTCGAGCAGCCCACGCAACAGCATGACCGATCGCTCCGACAATGAACCCACGAGCTCGTCGCGGCACAGCAGCGCGGCGTTGATCGCCTCGGGCTGGGGGCCCACGGCGTCCTGCCCGCAGACGTACACCGTGCGCGAGCCCCGCAGCGCCGCCCGGCCGGACGCGGCCTCGGCCTGCTCGATGGCCTCGCGGGCCGCCCACCAGGCCGGGCCGTCCTCGACCCTCGGCTCGTCGCTGAGCACGGAAGTCGCGCCCCACCCGATGCCGTGGCGCACGTCGTGGTCGGGCAGCAGCGCGAGCCGCAGCGCCAAGGAGGCACGGCAGGCATCGCCGACCGTGGCGAAGCAGCCCTGGTACTCGTCGCCCACCGTGATGCGCAGCGGCACCACCGGCGACATCCGCTCGTTGACGGCGTCGACCGCCGCGGCGATCTGCTCGTGCAGGTCGCCGCGGCGGTCCCACTCCGCGCGGGAGCCGACGACGTCGCCGATGAGGGCGGCGAGGGGTGCGTCAGCAGTCATACGCAGAGAATACCTTCATTTCGAGAAAATGAAGGTATCTCCTTCATTGCTTCCTAGGCGCGCTGGACGGCGCCGGTGACCTCCGCAGCACGGGCCACGGCGGCGTCGCGTGCGGCGCCGGTCTCCGCCTCGGTGAGCGTGCTGTCCGGCGAGCGGAACCGCAGCGCGAACGCCAGGGACTTGCGGCCCTCGCCGATCTGGTCGCCGGTGTAGACGTCGAACAGCCGGACCGACTCCAGCAGCGGGCCGGCCCCCTCGCGCAGCGCCTCCTGGACCGCGGCCACCGTCACGTCGGCGTCCACCACCAGGGCGACGTCCTCCTTGGCGAGCGGCATCGTCGAGAACGACGGACCCGGACGTACGTCGGGCGCGTTGGCCATCAGCAGGTCGAGATCGATCTCCAGGACCGCCGTACGCTCCGGGAGGCCGAAGGCCCGGCAGACCGCGGGGTGCAGCTCGCCGGCGTGGCCCAGGACCGCGTCGCCGATGCGCAGCTCGGCGCAGCGTCCGGGGTGCCACGGAGCGACGGCGGCCGACGTGGTCGTGACCGCGACGCCGAGCTCGTCGGCGAGCCGGCGCACGAGACCGACGGCGTCGGACCAGCCGGCGGTGCGGCCCGCGCCCCACCAGCCCGCCCGCTCGGACTCGCCGGACAGGACCGCGGCGAGGTGCAGCGGCTGGCGCGGGAGCGCGTCGAGCAGGGCGCTCAGCTCGGCCTCGGTCGGCCGGGCGTCGACACCGTAGATCGGCGTGGCGCCACCGGTCGGGAACGCGACCGTGCCGGTCTCGAACAGCGCGACGCCGGGGGCGCCGCGGCCGAGGTTGCGGTTGGCCGCCTTGAGCACGCCCGGCAGCAGCGTCGTCGTGTACGCCGGCTCCTCGGACGAGATCGGGTTCGCCAGGCCGACCGTGGTGCGGCGCGGGTCGTCCGCCGGCAGGCCGAGCTGGTCGAAGGTCGCCTCGCCCACGAACGGGAAGCTCACCACCTCGACGCAGCCCGCACCGGCGAGGGTCCGGCCGATCCGGCGGCGCAGCCGCTGGGAGCGGGTCAGGCCGCGTCCGGTCGCGCGACGCGGGAGGACGGACGGGACCTCGTCGTACCCGACGATGCGGACGACCTCCTCGACCAGGTCGTAGGGGTCGTTGAGGTCCGGGCGCCAGCTCGGCGGGGTGACGGTGAGCTCGTCACCGGCGGCCTCGACGGTCGCACCGATCGCGGACAGGTCGGTCACGACGGTGGCGGCGTCGACGTCGATGCCGCTGATCCGGGCCGGGAGGTCGGCGGCGATGGTGATCGTCGGGCGCTCCGGCGCCGTGCCGACGAGCGTGAAACCGGGGTCGGCGGTCGCGCCGCCGTGCGCGACGAGGAGCTCGACGACCCGGTCGGCCGCCACGGCGGGCAGCAGCGGGTCGACACCGCGCTCGAAGCGCTTGGACGCCTCCGAGCCGAGCTTGTGCCGCTTCTGCTGGCGGAAGATCGTGGTCGGGTCGAAGTGCGCGGCCTCGACGACGATGTCGGTCGTGGTCGCGGAGATCTCGGTGTCCGCACCACCCATCACGCCGGCCAGGCCGATCGGGCCGTTGTCGTCGGTGATCAGCAGGTCCTCGGGGTCGAGGGTGCGCGCCACGTCGTCGAGGGTGGTGAGCTTCTCCCCTGCCTGCGCGCGGCGGACACGGATCGGTCCGGCGAGCTTGGCGCGGTCGTAGCAGTGGTTGGGCTGACCGAGCTCGAGCATGACGTAGTTGGACACGTCGACGGCGAGCGAGATGGACCGCATGCCGGCCTGCTCCAGGCGCTTGCGCATGAAGTCGGGGGTCGGCGCCGTCGGGTCGAAGCCGCTCACGGTGCGGGTCGAGAAGACGGGGCAGCCGGCCGGGTCGTCGACGACGACCTCGTAGGCCTTGCCGTCGACGGCCGGCGTCGGGCGGTCGGCGGGGTCGGTGAAGGGCAGGTCGAAGCCGAGGGCGGCCTCGCGGGCGATGCCGCGCAGGCTCAGCGCGTAGGCACGGTCCGGGTTGATCTCGAACTCGATGACCTCCTCGTCGAGGCCGAGCAGGGCGAACACGTCGTCGCCGGGCTGACCGGCGTCGGCCGGCAGCACGATGATCCCGTCGTGGTCCTCGCCGATGCCGAGCTCGCGGGCCGAGCAGATCATGCCGGCGCTCAGGTGCCCGTAGGTCTTGCGCTCGGAGATCGCGAACCCGCCGGGCAGGACGGCACCCGGCAGGCACACGACCACCAGGTCGCCGGGACCGAAGTTGTGGGCACCGCAGACGATGCCCTGCGGCTCACCGGTGCCGTTGGCGTCGCCGACGTCGACGGTGCACCAGTTGATGGTCTTGCCGTTCTTCTGCGGCTCCTTGTCCTGGGTCAGGACGCGGCCGATGACGAGCGGGCCGGTGATGTCCGCCTTGTCGATCGCCTCGAGCTTGAGCCCGAGGGCGGTCAGGCGGTCGGTGAGCGCCTCGGTGGAGACCGAGTCGGGCACCTCGACGTACTCCTTGATCCAGGAGATCGGCGCCTTCATCTCAGAGCTCCGTTCCGAAAGCAGTGGTGAACCGGACGTCGCCCTCGAAGAGGGTCCGGAGGTCCTCGAGGCCGTGCCGGAACATCAGGGTCCGGTCGATGCCCATGCCGAACGCGAAGCCGCTGTAGCGGTCGCTGTCGACGCCGCACGCGCGCAGCACGCGCGGGTTGACGATGCCGCAGCCGCCCCACTCGATCCAGCCCTCGCCCCGGCAGGTACGGCACGCCGCACCGTCGACGGAGCCGGCGCCCCGGCAGACGAAGCAGATCAGGTCGACCTCGGCGCTCGGCTCGGTGAAGGGGAAGTACGACGGGCGGAAGCGGGTCGTGATGCCCTCGCCGAACATCTGCGTGGCGAAGTGGTCCAGGGTGCCCTTGAGGTGCGCCATCGAG
Source organism: Nocardioides sp. (assembly GCA_035248385.1). Taxonomy (GTDB): domain Bacteria; phylum Actinomycetota; class Actinomycetes; order Propionibacteriales; family Nocardioidaceae; genus Nocardioides. The sequence goes on from DATFHM010000212.1 coordinate 5,263, forward strand.
ATGCCCTCGTCGATGGCCAGCCCCTCGACCTGGTGGAACATCGGGCTGTGGGTCGCGTCGTACTCGTCGGTGCGGAAGACGCGACCGGGGCACACGACGTAGATCGGCGGCGTGCGGGTCAGCATCGTGCGGGCCTGCACCGGGCTGGTGTGGGTGCGCAGCACGAGGTGGTCCTCGGCCGGGTCGGTCCAGAAGGTGTCCTGCATCGTGCGGGCCGGGTGGTCCGGTCCGAGGTTCAGCGCGTCGAAGTTGAGCCACTCGGCCTCGATCACCGGACCCTCGGCGACCTCCCAGCCCATCGCCACGAAGATGTCGGCGATCAGCTCGGAGCCGGTGGTCAGCGGATGGCGGGCGCCGACGGGCACCCGATCGGTCGGCAGGGTGACGTCGACCGCCTCCTCCACCAGCATCCGCGCCTCGTGCTCGGCCTCGAGCACGACCTGCCGCTCGGCGAGCGCCTTGCTGACCGCGCCCCGTGCCTGACCGACGCGCTGGCCGGCCTCCTTGCGGGCCTGCGGCGGCAGCGCACCGATCTCGCGGTTGGCGAGCGCCAGTGCGGAGCGGTCGCCCGCGTGCTCGAGTCGGGCGGCCTTGAGCTGCTCGAGATCGGCAGCGGCGGCGATCGCCGCGAGGGCGGCGTCGCGGGCGGCGTCGATCTCAGCCTGCTGCAGGGGGGTGACCTCGACCGGGTCGTAGTCGGTGTTCGGGCCGGACATCGGTGCCTTTCTCGGCGGGCGGGACAGCGGCCAGTCTAGGAAGCGGCGCCGGGGTGCCGCGACCGGGATCCCGCGGGTGGACTCCGGCCGGCCTCAGGCGGGGAAGCGCTCGGCGATGGCCCGGAGCCGCTCGACGTACGCCGGCCAGTCGACGCCGTCGGGGACGTTGTTGCCGGTGCCGTGCCAACCGACCGCTCCGTCGACCTCCTCGCGCAGGATGTCGGCCTGTCCGGCGTGCCGGTCGAGGTCGGTCAGGGTGTGCACGAGGATGCGGTGCAGGGTCACCGCGGTGTCGCCCCAGTGCGCGACCTGGCCGGGTCCGTCGAGCGGGGTGGCGGCGATCGTCTCGTCGGCGAAGGTCCACACCCGCCGGTAGAAGGCGACCAGCTCGGCGAGCGGTACGTCGGCCGGCAGCACCCAGTCGGCCTGCGGGTCGTCGTCGTACCGCTCCTCGGCGATCGCGCACGGGTGCTCCGGCTCGGGCCAGGGCCGGCCGAAGGTCGGGCCGAAGTAGACGATCTCGACGTTCGCGCAGTGCAGGACGATGCCGGCCAGGCTGGTGCCCGTCGGGGTGCGGGGCATCCGCGCGTCACGCTCCCCTACGCCCTCCAGCTTCGCGAGCAGTGACTCGCGACTGGCCTGCAGGTAGTGGCGGAGCGCGTGCTTGGGATCGTTCATCTCGTCAGCCATGGGGCACCTCGGTCACCTTCCACCGGACCGTCACGCGGTTGCCGCCCCCGGGAGCGTCGTCGATGACCGTGGTGCCGCCGATGGCCTTCATCAGGGCGTTGACGACGTAGAGGCCCAGGCCGGAACCGCCTCCCGTGCCGACGGTCCAGAACTTCGTGAAGACCCGGTCGCGGAGCTCGGCGGGGATCCCCTCGCCCTCGTCGGTCACCACCGCCTCGGCGTACGACGGGTCGCCGGGCGTGACGCGGACGGTGACCCGCACCTCGCCCTCGCCGTGCCGGAGCGCGTTCTCGACGAGGTTGGTGATCACCTGCGTGGCCTTGTCCGGGTCGGCGTGCACCATCGGCCGGTCGATGATGTCGAGCACGATGGGCCGCGAGGTCGACACGCTCGTCGAGGCGACCACCCGCTGCGCCTTCAGTGCCAGGTCGGTCGGCCGGATGTTCAGGTGCAGTCGGCCCGTGTCGATCCGGGCGACGTCGAGCAGCTCCGCGATCAACCTCGCCAGCCGGTCGGCGTCGGTGCTCGCGGTGGTCAGCATGAGCCGCTTCTGGTCGTCGGTGAGCTTGTCCCACCGGTTCAGCAGCGCGTTGACGAAGCCGCGGACACCCGAGAGCGGGGACCGCAGCTCGTGGGCGACGGTGGCGACCAGGTCGGAGCGCTCCCGGTCCAGCCGGGCGCGGCCCCGGCCGGAGCGCAGGCTGACCGCGACCCGGTCGATCGGACCGAGCCTCCCCACCCGGGTCAGCCGAACGGCGACCAGCACCTCGGTGCCGTCCGGCAGCAGCCAGCTCTGCTCGCCGACACCCGTGCGGATGGCGAGACCCACGTACGGATCCGCGACGTCAATCCAGCGTGCGCCGTCGTGGTCGGTGAGCGCCAGGACGTCGCCCAGCTTCTCCCCGACCGCGTCGTCCGCGTCGATCCCGAGCATCCGGGCCGCCGCCCGGTTGACGAGCACCACCACACCGTCGGCGTCGGCGATGACGACACCGTCGGGCAGCAGGTCGATCGAGGCGGCGGCCATGCGACGAATCTAGGGCATGTCGGTCACACGGGCTCCGGCTCGACACCGCCGAGCGGGGCGATCTCCGCCTCCAGGGGGCTGCGCGGCACCGCGTCGACGTGCTCCATCAGCAGCAGCACGAGCACGCCCCCGATGAGGAGCGACCCGGCGCCGATCCAGGACGTGATCTGCATGCCGCCGGGCAGGTCGCCGAAGTGGTGGGCGGCGTACTTGATCGCGATGCTGGCCAGGGTGGCCAGCCCGAGCGCGCCACCGATCTGCTGGATGGCCTGCTGGATCCCGGAGGCGAGCGAGGAGTCCTCGCCGGTGACCTCGTGCAGCGAGGCGTTGCCGATCGCGGGGAAGCTGAGGCCGGAGCCGACGGCGAGCACCACCATGCCGGGCAGGATGTTGGCCCAGTAGCTGGTGCCGGAGCCGATCGTCGAGGTCAGCAGCATGCCGATGGCGTCGAGGAAGAAGCCGATCGCGAGCAGCCGCTTGACCCCGAGTCGCGGCATCAACCCGGTCCCGATGCCGATGCCCGCGCCGATGCACAGCCCGAACGGCAGGTAGGACAGGCCGCCCTTGATCGGACCCCAGCCCAGCGTCTGCTGCTCGACGAGGGTCAGCAGGAAGAAGTAGGTGAAGAACGCGCTCGAGAAGAACAGCGTGACCACGTTGGTCGTCACGCGGGTGCGGTTGCGGAAGAACGACAGCGGGATCAACGGGTCGTCGGAGCGGGCCTCGATGAGGACCATGAGCGCCACGAGCACGACGCCGCCGGCGATCGACAGCCACACCCCCGTCGAGCTCCACGGGTGGTCGGCGGCGCGCAGCAGCCCGTAGACGACGGCGAGCAGGCCGGCCGTGCCGGTGATGGCGCCGAGGAAGTCGGGGCGGTGGGGCTGCGGCGACTTGCTCTCATCGACGAGGCGCGGAACCAGCAGCAGGGCCGCGATCGCGACCGGCACGTTGATGAAGAAGATCCAGCGCCAGTCGACGTGGGTGATGAAGCCGGAGATCACCGTGCCGGAGGTGCCGCCGAGACCGGCGAGACCACCGAACAGGCCCAGTGCCTTGATCCGCTCGGCCGGGTCGGTGAACAGGACCGCGATGATGCCGAGCGAGGCGGGCGCGGCCATCGCCTCGCCCATGCCCTGGATGAACCGGGAGACGTCGATCATCAGGCCGCTCTGCGCGAACCCGCAGCTCGCCGAGGCGAGGCCGAACAGCGCGACGCCGGCGAGGAACAGCGCCCTGCGGCCGACCAGGTCGGCCAGCCGCCCGCCGAGGAGCAGCAGGCCGCCCGCGGCGAGGACATACGCCTCGACGACCCACGCGAGGCTCGCCTCGGACATGCCGAGGTCGACCTTGATGTGAGGCAGGGCGACGTTCACCACGGTGACGTCGAGGATCAGCATGAACTGGATCAGGCCCAGGACGCCGAGCGCCTTCCAGCGGCGCGGATCACTCTGGATTTCGGTCATGGCAGCAGCCAACCACCGAGCACCGACAGTCGTCAGCGGGTTTTCTGAGGCCCGCTCAGCCGCGGTGCGAACGCGCCGACGCGTAGAGGCAGACCGCGGCGGCCGTGGAGAGGTTGAGCGACTCCGCCCGCCCGTAGATCGGGATGCTCACGACCCGGTCGGCGGCGGCCCGCAGCTCGTCGGGCAGGCCCCAGGCCTCGTTGCCGAACAGCCATGCGGTCGGCCCGCTCAGGTCGGTCTCGAAGAGGGACTCGCCGTCCATGTCGGCGGCGAGCACGTCCAGACCGGCCTGCCGCGCCCACGTGAGCACGACAGCCGGGTCCCGCTCCACCACGACGGGCAGGTGGAAGGCCGAACCGACGGAGGCCCGGATCGTCTTGGGGTTGTAGAGGTCCACCGCGTCGCCGGCGAGCACGACGGCGTCGGCTCCGGCCGCGTCGGCGCAGCGGATGACCGTCCCCGCGTTGCCGGGGTCGCGGACGTCGGCACAGATCGCGACGAGCCGCGGCGTGGGCAGCTCGGCGAGGCCGACGTCGAGGAACCGGCACACGGCGACCAGGCCGGCGGGCGAGACCGAGTCGGAGAGCAGCTCGATCGCCCGCGGCTCGACCGGCGTCACGGCAGCGCCACCGAGCACGTCGGCGTACTGCTCGATCGCGGCCTCGGTCGCGAAGATCTCCTCGACGACGCCACGTGCGAGCGCGCCCTCGACGGCCTTCGGGCCGTCAGCGAGGAAGAGCCGCCGCTCCGTACGGACGGAGCGGCGGCTCAACTTCCTTGCGTCCTTCACGCGGGCGTTGCCCGCGGAAAGAGGAGGAGTCATGCTCAGGCGGAAGCCGGGGCGTTGACGTCCTCGGGCAGCGCGGCCCGCGCGGTCTCGACGAGCGCGTTGAACGCAGCGGTGTCGTTGACGGCCAGGTCGGCCAGGATCTTGCGGTCGACCTCGACGCCGGCCAGGTTCAGGCCCTGGATGAAGCGGTTGTAGGTCATGCCCTGCGCACGCGCGGCGGCGTTGATGCGCTGGATCCACAGGCGACGGAAGTTGCCCTTGTTCTTCTTCCGGTCGTTGTAGCTGTAGACCAGCGAGTGGGTGACCTGCTCCTTGGCCTTGCGGTACAGCCGCGAGCGCTGGCCGCGGTAGCCGCTGGCGCGCTCGAGGGTGGTACGACGCTTCTTGGCGGCGTTTACTGCGCGCTTGACGCGTGCCATCTCTAACTCCTACTAGCTCGGGTGCTCGGGGGAAGGCTCAGGCTCAGAGGCCGAGCATCTTCTTCGCGCGGGGGACGTCGTTCTTGGCGACCTCGACGTTGCCCGTGAGGCGACGGGTGACCTTGGAGGCCTTCTTCTCGAGGTTGTGGCGCTTGCCGGCCTTCTCCCGCAGGATCTTGCCGCTGCCGGTCACCTTGAAGCGCTTCTTCGCGCCCGAGTGGGTCTTGTTCTTCGGCATCTCGTGTTCTCTCTTATCTGCTCTACAGGTCGATGTCGGGGTCGAGGGCCTCGTTGGCGCGCTTGGCCTTCTTCGGCGCGCTCGCGGCGGCCGGACGGTCGGCGTGCTCCGCGGCGACCTCGGCGGCCTTCTCGGCAGCGGCCTCTTCCTTGGCGGCCTTGACCTCGGCCAGCGCGGTGGCCTTCTTCTTGTTCGGACCCAGGACCATGATCATGTTCCGGCCGTCCTGCTTCGGGGCGGACTCGACGAAGCCCAGCTCCTGGACGTCCTCGGCCAGCTTCTGCAGCAGCCGGAAGCCCAGCTCGGGCCGGTGCTGCTCGCGACCGCGGAACATGATGGTGATCTTGACCTTGTCGCCGGCGTTGAGGAACCGGACGACGTGGCCCTTCTTGGTCTCGTAGTCGTGCTGGTCGATCTTCGGACGAAGCTTCATCTCCTTGATGATCACGTTCGTCTGGTTCCGACGCGCCTCACGGGCCTTCTGGGCGTTCTCGTACTTGAACTTCCCGTAGTCCATGAGCTTGCAGACGGGCGGCTTGCCCATCGGCGCGATCTCGACCAGGTCGAGGTCGGCCTCCTGGGCCAGCTTGAGAGCCTGGTCGGTCGAAACGATGCCGACGGTCTCTCCGTTGGGTCCCACGAGGCGGACCTCGGGTACCCGGATCCGCTCGTTGATACGCAGCTCGGTGCTGATGTGTCCTCCAAGTTCGTCTTGTCCGGAGGCCACTGGCTCTAAAACTGGAAGTGGCTTCCGCTTGGTACAAGCGGAAGCCAGTCGACGACACCTGCTCCTCCGGCTCGCGCCGGCGCAGTGCCTGTGGACCGGACCCGACGACCTCGTTCGGTCGGTGCGGGTGGGAGACGGTGTTGTTGCGTGGTCCCCGCTTGTGGATCAGTCACTTCATTCACATGGGGTGACGGATCGGTCAACGCCGATGCTACCGGAGTTGTTCCCCGTCGGCCGAATCGTCGGTGGACTCGGCCACGCCGAGCCATCCCCACTCACCGTCCGGCAGGCGCACGGGGCGCCACCCGGCGGCGATGCGGTGCAGGTCATCGCCCTCCAGCGCGAGCTGGACCGGGCCGGCGACGTCGACGACCAGCGCCGCGGCACCCTCCTGGACGGCGGTCGCCGCGGCCAGGTGGGCCGCGACCGGGACCGGTCGCGCGGCGGGGTCCCAGGCCGTCAGGGTGGTCGTGTCGGTGAAGGCGATCAGGGCCATCCGGCCGTCCGCGCCGGTGAGCAGCACGGCCGCCATGTCGCTGGTCTTGTCGCGGGCGAGGCCGTCGTCGCCGACCTCCACCTCACCGAGCACGGCGACGACCGGGACCAGCAGGCGCGCGTCGGCCAGCGCGGCGAGCACCTCGGGGTACGCCGCCGGGCTGGCGGCGTACGCCTGCAGCGCGGCGGTCAGCGCCGGGTCGGCGGCGCCGGTGTCGTCGACGTACTCCGAACCCTGGAGCCGGCGCTGGTTCGGGTGCTCGTCGGTCACGGCCTCATGGAACCATGAGCCTCGTGCAGGCTCCATCTCCGGGCGACGGGCTCGCCCGCAACCGACTCGCGGAACGGCTAGGGGCCGCCGTCGCGTCGGTCGATCCCCTCGTCACGCCCGCGTTCGTGGTCGACCTCGACGCGTTCGACGCCAACGCCGACGACCTCACCCGCCGCTCCTCCGGTACGCCGATCCGGGTGGCCTCGAAGTCGCTGCGGGTGCCCGCGCTGATCAGCCGCGCGCTGGCGCACCCGGGCTTCTCCGGCGTGCTCGCCTACACGGTGGCCGAGGCGCTGTGGCTGGAGGAGCACGACCTCTCCGACGACGTGGTGGTGGCCTACCCCAGCGTCGACCGGGGCGCGCTCGCCGCGCTCGTGGCGTCGCCGCGCGCGGCCTCGCGGATCACGCTCATGGTCGACGACCCGGCCCACCTCGACGTCGTCGACTCGGTGCGGCACTCGCACGCCGTGCCGGTCCGGGTCGCGATCGACGTCGACGCGGGGCTGCGGATGGCGGGCCAGCAGGTCGGGCCGAAGCGCTCGCCGCTGTTCGACGCGTCCGCGGTCGTCTCGCTGGCGCGCACGATCGCGGCACGGCCGGGCTTCCGCCTGGTCGGGGTGATGACCTACGAGGGCCAGGTGGCCGGCGTACCGGACGACGTACCGGGGCAGCGGGCGCGGTCGACGGTGGTGCGGCAGATCAAGCAGCGCTCGATCGCCCAGCTGGCCGAGCGGCGGGCGGAGATCGCGCGCGGGCTCGCACAGGTCGCGGAGATCGAGTTCTGGAACGCGGGCGGCTCGGGCTCGCTGGAGTCGTCGGCGGCCGACCCGGTCGTCACCGAGGTGACCGCCGGCTCGGGCCTGCTCGTTCCGGGGCTGTTCGACCACTACCGCGCGTTCACACCCCGGCCGGCCGCCTTCTTCGGCCTCCCCGTCACGCGGATCCCGGGTCCCGGGGTCGTGACCGTCCACGGCGGCGGGCTGATCGCGTCGGGCCCGACCGGCGCCGACCGCTCGCCGCTCCCCTGGGCTCCGGCCGGTCTCAAGCTGACCGGGCTCGAGGGCGCCGGTGAGGTGCAGACGCCGCTGACCGGCAACGGCACGACGCGGCTGCGGATCGGGGACCTGGTGTGGTTCCGGCACGCCAAGTCGGGAGAGCTGTTCGAGCACGGCAACCAGGTGCACCTGGTCCGCGGCGACGAGGTCGTGGACACGGTGCCGACGTACCGAGGAGAGGGGTTGGCGTTCTGATGCTGCCGCCGAGCGGGAACCAGTACCGGATCGAGGCGGAGGGGTACGCCGCCGTCGTCACCGAGAGCGGAGGCGCGCTCCGCGCGTTGTCGTACGACGGGCAGCCCCTCGTCGACGGCTTCGACGAGTCCGCGATGTCCTCCGGCGGCCGCGGGCAGGTGCTGATGCCGTGGCCGAACCGGATCCGGGACGGCCGGTACACCTTCGCCGGCACCGAGCAGCAGCTCGCGCTCACCGAGCCGAAGCGGCACAACGCCTCGCACGGCCTGGTGCGCTGGGCGGCGTGGTCCCTCGTGGAGCACGCGCAGGACCGCGTGGTCCTGGGCTACCGGCTGCCGGCGCAGACCGGCTACCCGTGGACCCTCGACCTCACCATCACCTACGCGCTCGGGGCCGACGGCCTGACCGTGACCCAGTCGGCCACCAACCGGAGCGGCGGCGCGGCGCCGTACGCCTCGGGTGCGCATCCCTACCTGCTCGCCGGCGACGGCCCGGTCGACACCTGGGAGCTCGAGATCGCGGCCCAGTCCTACCTGCGCACCGATCCGGAGCGCCTGCTGCCCACGGGGCGCGGACCGATCGAGGAGATCATGCTCGAGGACGACCCGGAGCCGATCGGCGGGCTGGTGCTCAACCACGCCGTCACCGATCTCGACCGGGATGCCGACGGACGGGCCCACGTGTGGCTGCGCAGCGACCGGGGCGCGGGATCCGGCGTGACGCTGTGGGTCGACGAGCACCACCGCTGGCTCCAGCTCTACACCGCCGACGACACCTCGACCCCGCGGGTGAGCCTCGCCGTCGAGCCGATGACCGCTCCCCCGGACGCGTTCAACTCCGGTGACGACCTGGTCGTGCTCGAGCCGGGTGCGACGTTCGCGGCGTCGTGGGGGATCAGGCGCCTGGCCGCCCGGCCCTGAGGGCCAGGTAGGTCTTCAGCTCCCGCACGGCGTAGCGCGCCTTGCCGCCGTCGGACTGGTGGATCCCCATCGCCGAGCAGGTGGTGCCGTCGGACAGGTCGAGGGTCGGCCACGGCGCGCCGCGGGGCATGCGCACCGCGACGACCTCGGCCCACTCGAAGCGGCGGGTCCGGTAGCCGTTGACGATGACGAGCCCGTCCTCGGTCGCGGTGATCCGCGACCGCGCCAGCGCGTAGAGCAGGGCGTCGCCGAGCAGCACGAAGCCGAGCACGGTCGCGCGCTGCAGCGGCGTGATCGCGTCCTTGGTCTGCTGCGGGAACGTGAACCACATGAACACGAAGATCCCGAGCAGCACGATGCCGAAGGCGTACGCCGCGTAGCGCGGGCCGATCGGCCGCCACGTGCGCGGCAACGGCGGCATCTCGGCGAGCTTGCGCCCGCCCGGCGCCTCAGAGTCGGCAGGCATGCAGGTCGGTCGTGATGATGCCGCGGGCGCCGACGCTGTACAGGTCGTCCATGACGCGCTGGGCCTTGTCGCGCTCGACCATCGAGCGGACCGCGACCCAGCCCTCCCGATGAAGCGGGCTGACCGTGGGGCTCTCGATGCCGGGGGTCAGGGCGACGGCCTGCTCCACGTGGGCGGCCGGGATGTCGTAGTCCATCATCACGTAGGCGCGCGCGACCAGGACGCCCTGCAGGCGGCGGACGAACACGTCGAAGCCCTCGGGATCCGCACCGGGACGGGTGATCATGACGGCCTCGGACTCGAGGATGGCGTCCCCGAAGATCTCCAGGCCCGCGTTGCGCAGGCTGGTGCCGGTCTCGACGACGTCGGCGATCACGTCGGCCACGCCGAGCTTGATGCTGCTCTCCACGGCACCGTCGAGGCGGACGACGGTCGCGTCGATGCCCTTCTCGGTCAGGTAGCGGGTCAGCATGCCGTCGTACGACGTCGCGATCCGCTTGCCGGCGAGGTCGGCCTCGCTCACGCAGGTGCCCGGGACGGCCGCGAAGCGGAACTTGGAGCGTCCGAAGCCGAGCTGCATCGCCTCGTCGGCCTTCGCGCCGGAGTCGAGGAGCAGGTCGCGGCCGGTGATGCCGACGTCGAGGGTGCCCTCGCCGACGTACACGGCGATGTCCTTGGGACGCAGGTAGAAGAACTCGACGCCGTTCTCGGGGTCGAGCTTGGTGAGCTGCTTGGACTCGCTGCGCTGGGCGTAGCCGGCCTCGCGCAGGATGGTGGACGCGGCCTCGGAGAGTGCGCCCTTGTTGGGTACGGCGACCTTCAACATCTGAGTTCCTAGAGGTGGGTGTAGACGTCCTCGAGCGTGAGTCCGCTCGCGATGATGAGGACCTGGGCGTGGTAGAGCAGCTGGCTGATCTCCAGCGCCGTCGCCTCGGGGCCCTCGTGCTCGGCGGCCATCCACGACTCGGCGGCTTCCTCGATCAGCTTCTTGCCGATCGCATGGACGCCGGCGTCGAGCTGCTGGACGGTGCCGGATCCCTCCGGCCGCGTGCGGGCCTTCTCGCTCAGCTCAGCGAACAGCTCGTCGAACGTCTTCACGGGTGACAAGCCTAGGGCCGAGCCCTCCTGGATGAGGACTCGGCCCAGTCGGCGGGATC
>DATFHM010000213.1:0-3245 GCA_035248385.1 Nocardioides sp.
CCGCCGGCCTGTCGAGCACCGCTGCCGCGACCGCGCCGACATCGAGGCCCTCGTCCTCACCGTGGTCGTCGAGCAGGTCGCCGACATCCTCGGCATCGAGCCGTCGCAGGTCGATCCCCGCTACATCGACGAGGACTGACCACACCGTCGTACCTGATCGTCTGGCCCTGAATCCGGCGAATTCGGGGCCAGATGATCAGGTACGACGCTCAGTTCGGGAGGACCGCCGGCACGGACGCGGTGCGCACGGTGTCGCGGACCGGGACCACCGAGCTGCCCTTGCGGCCGGTGGTGACGATGCTGGCAGAGACCGCGGTGTTGCGCGGGTCGAGCGTCACGACGGCGGCGCTGCTCGGCAGCACGACCGAGACGCCGGCCTGCGCCGTGACCGGCACGGCCTTCTGCGCGAGGACACGCCCGGCGGCGTTGCGGAAGGTCAGGTTGACGACGCCGGTCCGCTGCGCGCCGGCGATCACCAGCCGGGACGGTCCGTCGGGCACGATCGCGGCCGTCGGCCCGGTGACCGTCGGTGACATGCCGACGACGTTCAGGTCGCTGCTCACGATGCCGCGCGAGGTCGCGAGCAGCGGCTGGTCCGACTGCACCACGAGACCCAGCATCCCGTTGACCGCGGACGTGGGGACGACATTCGGGAGCGGCACCCGCACCAGGCTCTGCGGGGGTACGACGACGGGCTTGGTGCCGACCGGGGTGAACACCGACTCGCCGTTGAGCACCCGGATCGTGGCGTTGGCGGGCTCCTCCCCCGGGTTGACCAGCATCAGCGTCTGCCCCTCGACGGTGGCCCCCAGCAGGAGCCCGTCGGTCGAGGACTCGTCCAGCGCCGGCAGGTAGTCGCTGACGACGGCCGCCCCACCGAGGCGGTCGTAGCGGTGCTCGACGCTGACGCCCACCCGGCCGCGCGACACCATCACGTGGGCGGCGAGGGAGAGCTGGCTCGGCGCGCGCTTCCCGAGGTCGATGCTCACCGAGCGGTGCCCGGGGACGACCATGCCGCGCAGCGCGGTCGCGGAGGTCGGGCCCTGCTGCCCGATCAGCTCCACGTCGACGACCGCCTGGCCGCCGTCGGGGTTGACCAGGGTCAGGACCGAGTCGTTGACGGCGGAGGCGCCGAGGCCGACGTACCACTCGTCGTACGCGGGGGTCAGGCAGGCTGCGGAGGCTTCGGGCTCGCGCCGGCCGGCGACCAGACCGGGGGCGGCGGTGCCGGAGGCGGTGATGACCGAGGCTCCGCCACCGGCGATCCGGCCGTTGTGGTCGGCGGTCGCGGTGACCGTGCCTCCGGGGGCCAGGCTGCCGCCGGAGCCGGCGCGGCTGACCTGGACGGCTCCGCCGGCGACCTCCGGGGCCCGCGCCACGACCACGGGCGCGGGATGCTTGTGCAGCGCCGCGGGGCAGACCAGGGTGGCCGAGGTGAGGCCGGTCGAGACCGGCGGCAGGCTGCCGGCCGAGGTGCTGCTGCCCCCGCCCACGGCGGCCAGGGCGATGGACACGACGGCGGGGAGCGCGACGGCGAGCCCCACGAGGAGGTCGATCCGGCGGCCACCGCCGGAGCGGCGTCCCGGTGCGCTGGCGTGGGTGTCGGCCCGGCGGGTCGAACGCGGCTCGGTCATGACCGGCTCCTTCGGATCTCGGGCAGCGCGAGGACGACCACGACCAGCGTCGCGACCAGCTGGACGACGAGCAGCAGGACCCGCGGCCAGTCGTGCGGTCCGGCGGTGGCGTCGGCAGGCGGCTGGCCCACCACCTCCCAGGCACGGGTCTCGCGATCGGCCGTGCTCGCCCGGACCAGGCCGGCGGTCGCGTCGAGGCGCTGGGCCACGGCGCCGTCGCCGGGCCCGGGTTGCACGATGTACTGGATGCCGCGGTTGCGCAGGTCGGTGACGGCCGTCGGGGACGGCACGGTCACGAGGTCCTGGAGGACGGCGTGGACGGCCGCCGACGCCGGCGTCAGCGCCTCGATCTCGTCCTCGCCGACGGTCGGTCCGTCGCCGCGGATCACCTGGTAGGTCAGGCCGTCGGCGACGTCGCCGCGCAGCACCAGGATGCCGAGCTGGTCGCCACGCTCGGCCTGCTGCTGCATGAAGACGGGCACACCGGTGTCGGCCTCCGCGGGCAGCTCGTTGCCGCCGCCGACGGCGAACCAGCCCAACCCGGCGACGGGTACGGCGATCGCCGCGACCCCGAGCACGGCGACCGCGCCCTGGGCCACCTTGGGCAGCACGACGTCCCGCAGGGCGAGCGAGCCGAGCAGGATCGCGGTGAGCCAGGCGCCGCCGAGCACCAGCACGACCGCGCCGAGGCCGGGCTGCTGGTGCTGCAGGCCCGGCAGCGTGACGGTGATCCGGCCCATCGGCAGGGCCACGACGGCGGCGACCGCGGCGACGAGCCAGCAGACGACGACACCGGCACGGGTGGCACGCGGGACCAGGGCCAGCAGCGCCAGGACCGGCACGAGGACGCCGAGCCAGGCCGGCGCCCCGACGCCGCCGAGCCGGCCGAGGACCAGGTCGAGGCCGCTGGTCGCCTGCGTGGGCCAGCGGCCGATGTCGAGCAGCAGGCCGGCACCGGCGTGCTCCCAGAGCGACGGGAGCCACCAGGGGGCGAGCAGCACCAGCGGGAGCCCCAGCGCGGCGACCGGCGGGCCCCAGACGGACCGGTCGGCGACGGCGGCGCGGACGACCACGGTCGCCAGGCCGAGCACGGTCGCGGCGAGCAGCAGGAAGAGCCACCACATCAGCGGCGCGAACGCGGTGAGCAGGGCGAGCAGCAGGCCCGCACGCCACGCGGCGCGCCAGCGACGCTCGGGGTCGGGGTCGGCGAAGCCGAGGGCGGCGTGGCCCATCCACGGCAGCACGGCCGCGGCGACCACGACGCCCCAGCGACCGCTCCCCCACGCGCCGGCGACGAGCGGGACCAGGGCGTAGCTGGTCGAGGCCCACAGCAGCAGCCACTTGTTCGCGCCGCGCGGCGAGACGAGCCGGCCGACGACGCGCAGGAACCGCCACGCGCCCCACAGGGCGGCCGGCGCCGCGCCGATGAGCAGCAGCGACATGGTGAGCCCGGGACCGAAGAGGGTGCCGAGGAGCGCGAGCGGGCCGACGTACGCCGGAGCGGGGACGCCGGTGCCGAAGCCGATCGCGTGCCAGCTCTCCAGGTGCAGCGCCCACCAGGTGCCGCGTCCCGACGGGGCCGGGGAGAGCGCGCCGCCCGCGACGTCGCCG
>DATFHM010000214.1:0-11712 GCA_035248385.1 Nocardioides sp.
CCGGGCCGAGGTCGAGGCGACCTTCGCCGAGCACAACGGCTCGCTCTACGAGTCGGCCTGGCGGGCGCAGTTCGTCAGCGGCCTGATCATGCCGGTGATGATGCTGGTCGGGAACCTGAACTACGTCGTCATCGCCGTGGTGGGCGGTCTCCGGGTCGCCCACGGCTCGCTGTCGCTGGGCGACGTGCAGGCGTTCATCCAGTACTCCCGCCAGTTCACCCAGCCGCTCACCCAGATCGCGTCGATGGCGAACCTGCTGCAGTCCGGGGTCGCCTCGGCCGAGCGGGTCTACGAGCTGCTCGACGCCGACGAGCAGGAGCCGGACTCGGTGCTGGCCGGTGCGAGCGGGCTGAACGGCAACACCCGCGGTCGGGTCGCGTTCGAGGACGTGTCCTTCTCCTACGACCCCGCCAAGCCGCTCATCGAGGACCTCTCGCTGGTCGCCGAGCCCGGGCAGATGGTCGCGATCGTCGGGCCGACGGGCGCGGGCAAGACGACGCTGGTCAACCTGATCATGCGGTTCTACGAGCTCGACTCCGGCCGGATCACCCTGGACGGCGTCGACATCACCGCGATGAGCCGGGCCGACCTGCGCAGCCGGATCGGCATGGTCCTGCAGGACACCTGGCTGTTCGAGGGCACCATCCGCGACAACATCCGCTACGGCCGCCCCGACGCGACGGAGGAGGAGATCCTCGCCGCCGCCAGGGCGACGTACGTCGACCGCTTCGTCCACTCGCTGCCCGACGGCTACGACACGATGCTGGAGGACGACGGGGCGAACCTCTCGGCGGGGGAGCGTCAGCTGCTGACGATCGCCCGGGCGTTCCTGGCGCAGCCGGCCCTGCTGATCCTGGACGAGGCGACCTCGTCGGTCGACACCCGGACCGAGCTGCTGCTGCAGCACGCGATGGCGGTGCTGCGGACCGACCGGACCTCGTTCGTGATCGCGCACCGGCTGTCCACGATCCGTGACGCCGACCTGATCCTCGTGATGGAGGACGGGCACATCGTGGAGCAGGGCTCGCACGCGGAGCTGCTGGCCGCCGACGGGCCGTTCGCGCGGCTCCACGCGGCCCAGTTCGCGGCCGCGGTGGCCGGCTGAGTCGGCGCAGGAATCACCGGTCGACCGGTGATTCCTGCGCTGGGCGGCCGTTGCAACACCCGCCAAGCGCAGGAATTGCCGGTCCGCTGGGGCACATGTGGTTCGCGACACGTTGGTTGCGGATGGCAACTAAGTGAGATAAGGTTGCTTTCATCAACCAATCTTTGAACGAGGCGAAGCAGATGTCCCACCCCGAGTCCGCGGCGGTCGAGCGCAGCGGTCAGATGACCCACCGCGAGGTCCTGGAGGCCATGAGCGGCCTCCTGATCGCGATGTTCGTCGCGAACCTGTCCAGCACCGTCGTCACCAACGCGCTGCCGCGGATCGTCAACGACCTGCACGGCACCCAGACCGGCTACACCTGGGTGCTCGTCGCGACCATGCTCGCCATGACGGCGACCACGCCGATCTGGGGCAAGCTGGCCGACCTCTTCCCGAAGAAGCTGCTCATGCAGCTCGCGCTGGGCGTCTACGTCGGCGGCTCCGCGCTGGCCGGTCTCGCGCCCTCCATGGGCTGGCTGATCGGCGCCCGGGTCATCACCGGTCTCGGTGTCGGCGGCGTGCTCGCCCTGATCCAGATCATCATCGCCTCGCTGGTGTCCCCGCGCGAGCGCGGTCGCTACTCCGGCTACATCGGCGCCTCCTTCGGCCTGGCCACCCTGATCGGCCCCCTCGTCGGCGGCGTGATCGTCGACAGCCCGCTGGGCTGGCGCGGCTGCTTCTACGTGAGCCTGCCGTTCGCGATCCTCGCCTTCGTGGTGCTCCAGCTGAAGCTGCACCTGCCGACCGTCAAGCGCGAGGTCAAGATCGACTACGCCGGCTCGGTCCTGCTCATGGGCGGCGTCAGCGTCGTCCTCATCTGGGTCTCCCTCGCCGGTACGGCGGGCTACTTCGCCTGGTGGTCCTCGACGACCGCCCTCATGCTCGGTGGCGCGGCCGTCCTGCTCGCCGCGGCGCTGTACGTCGAGGCGCGGGTCGCCGCCGAGCCGATCATCCCGCTGCGGCTGTTCCGGGACCGCACGATCACGTTGGCCGTGGTCGCCGCGATCCTCGTCGGCGTCGCGATGCTGACCGGGACGACGTACCTCTCGGAGTACTTCCAGAACTCCCGCGGCATGTCGCCGACCGCGGCCGGCCTGATGTCGCTGTCGATGGTCATGGGCCTGATGATCGTGAGCATCCTGTCGGGTCGCGTCATCAGCGCCACCGGGCGGTGGAAGGCCTGGCTGGTGGGCGGCATGGTGGCCGTCGTCATCGGCGCCGCGCTGCTCGCGACGATCGACCACACCACGCCGATGTGGGTGATCGGCCTGTTCATGTTCGTCTTCGGCGCCGGTCTCGGCGCGACCCAGCAGAACCTGATCCTGGCCGTGCAGAACAACGTCGACCAGGCCAACATCGGTGCGGGCAGCTCGCTGGTCACCTTCTTCCGGACCCTCGGTGGCGCCGTCGGCGTCAGCGCGTTCGGCGCGGTCCTGTCGCACCGGGTGGGCGACCAGGTGCAGACCGGGGTCACCCAGCTCATCGCCGGCGGGCAGGTCACGCCCGCCCAGGCATCGGCGCTCGCGGGCGGCGACGTACCGGCGGTCGGCGCGCTGCCGACGCCGCTGCGCACCCTCTTCGAGGCCGCCTTCGGCGACGCCACCGGCCACATCTTCCTGTTCACCGTGCCGTGCGCGGTGCTGGCGCTGGTCGCGGTCCTCTTCATCAAGGAGAAGAGCCTGCGCACCACCCTCGACACCCTCGAGGAGCCGGAGACCGCGCTCGACCTCGCGGCCGAGCTCGAGGTCGCGGAGCTCGCCCGGCGATGAGCGTCGAGGCCCGCGAGGCCGCGGTCGGCCGGGTGCAGGAGGAGATGCGCGCCGTGGTCCACCGCGCCAAGCGGGTCATCGGCACCCGTGCCCACGCCGTCCACCCGGCGCTGCAGGGGGCGTCGTACCTCCTGCTCGGGTGGCTGACCGGCCGCGAGCCGCTGCGCGCCTCGGCGATCGTCGAGGCGCTCGGCAGCGACAAGGGCGCGCTGAGCCGGCAGCTGCAGCACCTGGAGGAGCTCGGCCTCGTCGAGCGGACCCCCGACCCGTCCGACCGGCGCGCGACCCTGGTCAGCGTCACCGCCGATGCCCGGCTCCGCCTCGCCGAGATCGACGACCATGAGGCGCGCCGGCTGTGCGAACGGCTCGCCGAGTGGAGCGTCGGTGACCTCGACGACCTCGCGGACCGGATCGCCCGCTACAACCGTGCGCTCGCCGAGATCGGCGAAAATGCCGTTGTGAGCCCGCCGGTCACGACCTACCGTTGACGCACACGGGAAAGGAGGTGATCCGAGGAATGAGTTCCCATCGGACGCGTGAGGTGGCTGCCGCCTAACGCAGCCCAGCAGTTCAGGCTGTTGGCGACATCACCGCAGTCACCCGACCCGCAGGCGCCCCGGATCGTCCTCCGGCCAGGTCTCACCGACCACGCCTGCGGGTCGTCCGCTTCTCCGGGAGGCGCTACCGTTCGAGGCGATGAACAAGCGGGACGAGGCGCTGGGGGCGCTCGAGAGTGAGATCGGTGCGCTGCTCGGAAGGGCACGCCGGGTCGTGGCGGAGCGCGCCCGGATGCTGCACCCGGACCTGCAGGCCGGCTCGTACCTGATCCTCGGCTACGTGCGGTCCAACGGCCCGGTCCGCGCCACCGACATCGGCGAGGTCTTCGCGATCGACAAGGGGTCGATCAGCCGGCACGTCCAGCAGCTCATCGACCTGGACCTGGTCGCGCGCCAGCCCGACCCGCAGGACGGCCGGGCCATCCTGCTGACCGCGACCGAGCACGGCTGCACCCAGCTCGACCAGATCGCCGCCGTACGCCGCGACCAGTTCTCCGAGAAGATGCAGGACTGGTCCACGGAGGACCTCGCCGGCCTGGCGACGGCGCTGGCGCGCTACAACGCCGCGCTCAGCGACTGGTGATCCGCGGCTGATCGGCTCGCGGTTCGCCCTCCTCACGCTCCGCGGGTGAGAATGTCCTGGTGAGCGACCTGATCGACACCACCGAGATGTACCTCCGCACCATCTACGAGCTCATCGAGGAGGGCATCGTCCCGCTGCGCGCCCGGATCGCCGAGCGGCTGCACCAGAGCGGGCCGACGGTGTCGCAGACGGTCGCCCGGATGGAGCGCGACGGGCTGCTCACCGTCGAGGGCGACCGGCACCTCGAGCTCACCGAGGAGGGCCGCCGCCTCGCGGTGCGGGTCATGCGCAAGCACCGGCTCGCCGAGCGGCTGCTCACCGACGTCATCGGCCTGGACTGGGAGCTGGTCCACGAGGAGGCCTGTCGCTGGGAGCACGTGATGTCGGAGAACGTCGAGCGCCGGCTCCTGGAGCTGCTGGGCAACCCCGTGGAGTCGCCGTACGGCAACCCGATCCCGGGCCTGGCCGAGCTCGGCCAGGACAAGGTCGCGGAGAGCTTCATGGCCGACGTCGTCCCGCTCTCCAAGGCCGCCGGCGCCGACAGCGCCCGCGCGCTCGTGCGCCGGATCTCCGAGGAGATGCAAAAGGACGAGGCGCTGATGAGCGCCATGCGGCGGGTGGGCGCGCTCCCCGACAAGACGATCACGATCCAGGCCACCGCCGAGGGCGTGCTGGTCGGGGCGGGCGGCGAGACCGCCGAGATCTTCCCGGAGGCCGCCGACCACATCTTCGTGAAGGTGCTGTGACCGCAGCTGCAGATTTCACAAGGGATGCAGCGAAGCCTGCGGTTCCCGCGCGGACCAGCGCTTGGGAAGTGACGCTTTCCCTACATCCCATGTGAAATCTGCAGCGCGCCGGCGGCTACTCCTTCACGATCGTGACGCCGGTCATCGTCGGCACGATGACCCGGTCCCCGTAGAGCGCGGGGGTCGCGAAGCGGCTCGCGACGCCGACGGACAGGTGGGCGCGGGACCTGCCGGTGACCGGGTCGAGCGAGTACAGCACGCCGCCGAACGGGTCCAGGGACCACACCCGGCCGCCGCCGACGACGGGGGAGCCGATGATCGACGAGGCGGCCCGCCACTTCACGTGCAGGTGGCCGGTGCTGTCCACGCGAAGGGCGCGCAGGCCGTCGGTGCACGGGAGGTAGACAGTGGCGTGGCTGGTCGCCGTACCCCCGAAGGACGGGGCGACGCGCAGCGAGGACACCTGGCCGCCGATGCCGCCGAGCCGGCCCTGGTGCAGGACGAAGACACGGTCCGACTTGCCGCCCTGGACCAGCCACCTCGTGCCGACCAGGGCGGGCCCGATCGAGCCCAGGTCGACGTCGCCCGCGTTGTCCTGCGCCCAGCTGCTCGGCGCGAAGAAGCTGAGCAGGCGCGCGGACGTGTCGAGCTCGAGCACCGAGTCGCTGTGGTCGTAGGGATCGCCCGGCCCCGCCGCGCCGTTGCCGACCGCGGCGAGCAGGCGGCCGCGGGAGTCGACGGCCGGGCCGGAGGTCTGCCACATCCCGCCCTCCCGCGGCGTCGGCACCGTGTAGCGGAGGGCGGTGCCCCGCCCGTCCAGGCGTACGCCCACCAGGCGGCCCTTGTAGCCGGCGCAGTCGCCCGCGAGCCCGCCGAAGGGCACCCAGACCCGGCCGCCGGCGACGGCCAGCGCGCCCCGTTGCTGCATGGCCCGCGTCTCCACGCCGGGGAAGTCGATGCCGCGGCGCCAGTTGACGGCGCCCGAGCTGACGTCCACCGAGACCAGCGCGTGGTGCACGCCGCCGGTGCTCGTGGGGGTCTCCGTGACGACGTACGCCGCTCCGGTGCTCGGGGTGTAGACGGGGGAGCCGGTGATGCCGAGCGGGTCGATATTGCCGCAGGGCAGCTGGGAGGTGCGGACGGGCGTGCCGAGGTGGCGGCGCCACAGCACGCGGCCGCCGGGTGTCATGCCGTAGACGCTGTCGTTCTCGGTCGCGGCGACGACCACGCCCTCGGCGACGATCGGCGAGCCGTAGACGGCACTGTCCAGCCGGCGCTGCGCGACCACGGTCAGCGGTCCGGCCGGCGGCATCGAGGTCGACACGCCGCGGTGTGCGCCGCCGCCGTGGTAGCCCCACCAGCCCGGGGTCGTCGTCGCGCGGTGCGGGGCCGACGACGTCGGTGAGCTCGGTGAGGTCGGTGGGCTCGGTGGGGCCGGGGCCGCGGGACTCGCGGACTGGGTGCCGGCACAGGCGGCGAGCGCGAGGGTCGTGGCGAGCAGGCTGTTTCCGAGGGGGCGGAGCACCATTGCCTCAGGCTATGCCGGATCCGGCGGATGTCACGCGGGTAGAAGGTCCTGGTTCTCGCTGCGCACGCCGGCCAGCAGTGGCAGCCACTCGCTCGTGCCGGTGTCGAGGCGGACCGTCGCCAGGTCGTCGCCGCGGGTGGCTCCCCGGTTGACGATCACGACCGGTACGCCGAGTCGGGCGGCCCGTCGTACGAAACGCAGGCCGCTCATCACGGTCAGGCTCGACCCGGCGACGAGCAGCGCGCCGTCCTCGGGCGCGAGCGCGTCGACGGCCGCGTAGCACCGCGCCACCCGGGGCTTCGGGACGTTCTCGCCGAAGAACACGACGTCGGGCTTGAGCGGGCCGCCGCACACCTCGCAGGCCGGTACGACGAACCCCTCCGTCTCCTCGAGCGCGACGTCGCCGTCAGGCCGGACGGCGACGTCGGCATGCCGCTCCGCCCAGCCGGGGTTGGCGTCGGTGAGCCGCTGCTGGAGGTCGGCGCGGGGCGTGACCCGGCCGCAGTCGAGGCAGATCACGTCGGCGATCCGGCCGTGCAGCGCGACCAGGTCCGGCGTGCCGACGCGCTCGTGCAGGCCGTCGACGTTCTGGGTGATGACGAGGTCGGCGCCGAGCCGGGCGACCGCGTGGTGACCCGCGTTCGGCTCGGCGCGCCGCATCCGCGACCAGCCGAGGTGGCTGCGCGCCCAGTACCGCCGCCGCGCCTGCGGGCCGGACACGAACTCCTGGTAGGTCATCGGCATCCGGGCCGGCGCGTCCGGGCCGCGGTAGTCCGGGATGCCGGAGTCGGTGCTCAGGCCTGCGCCGGTCAGCACCACGATCCGGCGGTCGGCCAGCAGGTCGAGCGCATCGTCCACGCCCGCGAGTCTAGGCGGGACCCGGGGGCTCAGCGGATCAGCGGGACGAACAGGTAGCGGCCGTGTGCCTCGACCTCGGGGCCTTCCTCGGTGCGGGTGACCCGCAGCATCTCGCCCGCGACGGGGACGACCATCACGCCGTCCGGGGCGAGCTGGTCGACGAGGTCCTCGGGGAGGCTGGGCGCGTCGGCCGACACCAGGACCCGGTCGTACGGCGCCCCCGCCGGCCAGCCCAGCACGCCGCGGGTCGCCTCGTGGACCTCGATCCGTGGCTCCGTCGCGAGGCGTGCCCGGCACGCGGCGGCGAGCTCGGGCACCAGCTCGACCCCCACCACGGTGCCGCCGGGCGCCACCAGCCGGGCCAGGAGGGCCGTGCTCCAGCCGGAGCCGGCTCCGACGTCGAGGACGCGGTCGCCGGGACGGGCGTCGAGGAGCCCGAGCATGTGGCGCACGGTCGTCGGCTGGCTGTTGGTCGCGCCGTACCCGATCGGCAGGGGCGCGTCGCGCCCGGCGTACCGCTGCTGCCCGGGTGGGAGGAACCGGACGCGGGGCACCTCCAGGAAGGCTTGCGCGACGCGGTCGGGCATCAGCCGTAGCGCAGGCGGGCGCGCTCGCGCGCCTTCTCGGCCTCGACCTCGCGGTTCTTCGGCGGGGCCGCCGTCACGAGGTCGTCGAGCAGGTGCTGGGTGATGTGCGCGATCTCGGCCACAGCGCGGTCGAACACGGCCTGGTTGGCCTGGCTCGGCTTCGTCGTGCCGCTGACCTTGCGCACGAACTGCAGCGCTGCAGCGGTGACCTCGTCGGACGTCGCCGGCGGCTCGAAGTTGTTGAGCGGCCTGATGTTGCGGCACATGATCCGAGCGTACGTCGCTCCTACTCGGTCAGCGGCAGGAAGCGGGCGCCGTTGCCGGTGACCAGCACGACCCGCCCGTCGCCGAGGGGGACGGCGCGCACCTGGGCCACGTCGTCGCCGTACTCGACCTGCAGCAGGTGGGGCTCCAGGCGGGCGTGCCGGATCCGGACAACGGCCAGGTAGCCGACGCGGCTGGCGCCCCACCGCTCGAGCACGGTGAGGATCGTGCGCGACTGCGGCACCCAGGTGAAGGCGCGCGGGTCCTGGGCGGCGAGCGGGTCGGTGCCGCGGAAGCGGGTCTCGTCGGCGCGGCCGAGCACCCGCAGGTGGCCGGTGTAGAACAGGCCGATCTGGGTGCCGCCGTCCGGGCCGGTGCCGACGCCGATCATCCTCTTCGGGCCGAGCGGGTGCAGGTAGCTGGAGTAGCCCGGCAGCCGCAGCCGGTCCAGGAGGTGCGGGTGCGCGGGCCGGGACAGGTCGACGGCGTACATCGGGTCCATCTCGCGGTAGGTCACCAGGATGGCGAGGCTGTCGAACCAGCGCACCGACTTGATGTCCTCGTCGCGTCCGAGGTGGTCGATGCGGCCCAGCGGCACGAGGTCCTGGCCGAGCTTGCGCAGGGTGAGGATCGAGTTGAACGGACCGGTCTCCGAGGTGGGCGAGACGGCGACGCGGAGGACCCCGCGGACCTCGTCCATCGACCAGCGGTCGTCGATGCGTCCCTCGACCTCGCCGGACGCGACGTGGACGGCGCGGTCGCCGTTGAGCGCGAAGTCGAAGACGTAGCTGGTGCCGCCGGTCGTCAGGCCGCGCGGCCGCGGCGCGACGAGCTCGTCGAGGCGGGTGCCGAGGGGCAGGTCGCACATCTCGCAAGGGAGGTACGACGTCGGGCTGGCCACCAGGTAGAGGTTGTCCGTCGACTCGTAGGCGATGTCGGTGGCGCCGGCGAGGCCGATCGCGTCGACGTCGGTCGGGGTGCTGGCGTCGAAGCCGACGATCCCGACCGTGTCGAGGCCCACCTGGGTGTTGGGGATCGCGATGCTCGTGCAGTCGATCAGCTGGCGGGAGGCGCCGCCGTCGTCGGCGACGCTCGGGACCCAGTCGCCGATCGTCGACCTCCGCACGATGGCGCGGTTGCGCCGCGTGGCCTCTTCGTAGCCCAGCCCGCGGTGCGGGTGGACGAAGCCGAGCCGGGGCAGGCCGTTGTCGAGGACCAGCCGGATCGACGTACCGTGCTGGCGGGCCGAGTCGAGGGCCGCCGCGTAGGCGATGTCGTGGGTCTGCTTCGGGTTGTGGGGATCGGAGATGTCGACGGTGAGCACCCGCGTGGCGTCGGCCGGGTGCTGAGCGTCCGCGTCGCCGCCGAGGACCACGAGGGTGCTGCCGGCCAGCAGCAGCTGGGGGTCGGCGACGGCGTCGACGGGCATCGAGGAGAGCCGGGTGACCTGCTTGCCCGCCACGTCGTACAGCCACAGCTCGGAGTCGTGCACCTGGGCCAGCACCTTGCCGTCGGTCTTGACGGTGTCGGGCTCGTCGACGCCGTGCTCCTGGACGTTGGTGCCGGTGGCGCTGCTGTTCTGGCCGGTCGTGCGGGGTGCGTCGAGCGAGGCGTGCAGCGAGCTGGACTGCGGGATCCGTGCGCTGCCGTAGACCCTCTTCACCATGCCGCCCAGGTCGTCGACGACGATGCCGCGACGGAAGGGGTCGCGGTACGGCGACTGCCACCCGTACGCCCCGACCAGCCGCACCCCCCGCTGGACGTAGCTGGCGAGCAGCTGGTCGCACGAGGCCGCCGGCTTCAGGTCGGCCTGGAAGGCGGCCGGCGCGGGCTGACCCGCACCGCCCGCGTGCGTCCCGGGACCCCCGCCGCCGACATTCGCCCCCACCACGAACGCGGCGGCGAGGCCGGTGAAGGCACCGGCCGCGAGTAGCGGCCGGCCCACGAGGCGGCGCCGGCGCGCGCGTCGTACGTCGGCAGCGGCGGTGTCGTCGGCCGCCTGCTGCTGGAGCTCTACGCGGTGGGCCGCGCGCAGGATCGCGTCGGTGGGGGCGGGACCGACGGGGAGGTCGTCCCAGAGGTTCTCGAGATCGGTCATGGCTACGCCTTGAAGGAGAGGAGGTGGTCGTCGGCGGCGAGCTGGGTCAGCGCGCGCGAGAGCCGGCTCTTGACGGTGCCGGCGGGGATGCCCAGGGCCTCGGCGGTCTGGGCCTCGGAGAGCTCGACGAAGTAGCGCAGCACCACGACGTCGCGCGCCGGCTTGGTCAGCCCGGCCAGCGCCCGGTGGATCGCGTCTGCGGTGGCCACCGCCTCGCTGCGGTCCGGGGTGGGGGTGTCGAGCCGGTCTGCCGCGTCGCGCCGGTCCTTCCACCACCGGCTCCGGCGCTGGTCGCGCAGGCAGTTGAGCAGGATCCGGTAGACGTAGGCGTCCCGGTTGTCGGCGGCGCTCACCCGGTCCCAGGCCCCGTAGCAGCGCACGAGGGTCTGCTGGGCGAGCTCCTCGGCCTCGTGCACGCCGGCGCCGAGGAAGACCGCCGCGCGCACGGGCGTCGGCCAGGCCTTCTCGACGTACGCCGTGTACGCCGCCTCGTCCTCGATCTCCATGTGTCGCCCGTGCTCCTGTTCGCCGTGCCTTCCACCCCTACGACGGAGGGAGCGGGGACCGCGGTTCCGTCGTCACCGCAGAAGTGCCACGATTCTTCCCATGGCTGCTGCCGCTGACCGCGCTTCCCGTTCCTACGACGTCGTCCTGTTCGGTGCCACCGGGTTCACCGGAGGCCTCACCGCCGACTACCTCGCGGCCCACGCGCCCGAGGGTCTGCGCTGGGCGCTGGCCGGCCGGTCCCAGGCGAAGCTCGAGACCGTGCGCGACCGGCTCACGGGCATCGACTCGTCGCTGGCCGACCTGCCGTTGCTGGTCGTGGACGCCTCCGACGAGGCGGGGCTCGCCGAGGTCGCCGCCCAGACCAAGGTGATCGCCACGACCGTCGGCCCCTACCTGCAGCACGGCGGCCCGCTGGTCGCGGCGTGCGCGGCCGCCGGCACCGACTACGTCGACCTCACCGGTGAGCCCGAGTTCGTCGACAAGATGTACGTCGCCCACCACGCCACCGCCGAGAAGACCGGCGCCCGCATCGTGCACGCGTGCGGCTTCGACTCCATCCCGCACGACCTCGGCGCCTACTTCACGATCAGGGCGCTGGAGGACGCGACCGGCGGCCCGATCGTCGACCCGGTGCGGATGCGCGGCGTGGTGCGGGCCGGTGCCGGCTTCTCCGGCGGCACCTTCCACTCCGCGATGACCGCGTTCTCGCGGGCCAAGCAGATGCGCGACGCGATGCAGGCCCGGCGCCGGATCGAGGAACGCCCGGAGGGCCGGCGCTCCCGGGCGATCGCCGGCAGGCCGGGCCGCGACCGCGAGCTGGGCTATTGGCTGCTGCCGATGCCGACCATCGACCCGTTCGTCGTGGCACGCAGCGGGGCCGCGCTTCCGGCGTACGGACCGGACTTCGGGTACTCCCACTTCGCCGGCACCAAGACGCTGCACTACGCCGCCGGCGGTGCGGCCGGGGTGAGCGCCCTGGCCGTCGCGGCCCAGGTGCCGCCGGTGCGCGAGTTCCTCAAGCGCCGGGTGCCGCAGGGGAGCGGGCCGAGCGAGACCCAGCGCGAGAAG
>DATFHM010000215.1:0-4202 GCA_035248385.1 Nocardioides sp.
GCTCTCGGCATAGGCTCGGCGCGTGCGGCAATATCTCGACCTGGTGCAGCGTGTCCTCGACGAGGGGGCCTCGAAGGGTGACCGCACCGGCACCGGCACGCTGAGCGTGTTCGGCCACCAGATGCGCTTCGACCTGTCCGCGGGCTTCCCGCTGGTGACCACGAAGAAGATCCACACCCGCTCGGTGTTCGGTGAGCTGCTGTGGTTCCTGCGCGGCGACACCAACGTGCGCTGGCTTCAGGAGCGCGGCATCACGATCTGGGACGAGTGGGCCGACGAGAACGGCGACCTCGGTCCGGTGTACGGCGCCCAGTGGCGCTCGTGGCCCGCTCCCGACGGCCGGCACATCGACCAGCTCGCCCAGGTCGTCGACCAGATCCGCACCAACCCGGACTCCCGCCGGCACATCGTCTCGGCGTGGAACCCGGCGCTCGTCGACGAGATGGCGCTGCCGCCGTGCCACTCGCTCTTCCAGTTCTACGTGGCCGACGGCCGGCTGTCGTGCCAGCTCTACCAGCGCTCGGCCGACATCTTCCTGGGCGTGCCCTTCAACATCGCGTCCTACGCCCTGCTCACCCACATGGTCGCCCAGGTGGCCGGCCTCGAGGTCGGCGACTTCGTGCACACCCTCGGCGACGCGCACCTCTACTCCAACCACCTCGAGCAGGCGCGGCTGCAGCTCACCCGGGAGCCCCGGCCGCTGCCGCGGCTGGTGCTCAACCCCGAGATCAAGGAGATCGACGGGTTCGACCTCGACGACATCGCGGTCGAGGGCTACGACCCGCACCCCGGCATCAAGGCGCCGATCGCGGTATGACCACCCCAGCCGGGCGGCGGGTGACGATGGTCGCCGCCGTCGCCGAGAACGGTGTCATCGGCGCCGACAACGGCATCCCGTGGCACATCCCCGCCGACTTCGCGCACTTCAAGGCGACCACCCTCGGGAACGTCCTGGTCATCGGCCGGGCCACCCACGAGAGCATCGGCCGGCCACTGCCGGGTCGCACGACCGTGGTGCTCACCCGCGACCCCTCGTGGAGCGCGGACGGGGTCCTCGTCGCCGCCTCGGTCCCGGACGCGCTGGCGCTCGCCGACTCGCTGCTCGCGGACGAGCCGCCCGAGAAGCAGGTGATGATCGGCGGCGGCTCCTACGTCTTCGAGGCGGCGATGCCGTACGCCGACGTACAGCTCATCAGCGAGGTGCCGATGTCCCCCGCGGGGGACACCTTCTACCCGGAGTTCAGCCGCTCCCGCTGGCACGAGGTCTCCCGTGAGCCGCGCGACGGGTTCACGCTCGTCACCTGGGAACGCGTCTTCGCGTGCGGCTGAGGCCTCAGCGGCGGAAGCTGCGGACGTACCCGTAGGCCGCCATCACGGCCCCAGCCACGACGCCGAGGCCGAGCGACGCCGGAAACGACAGGTCGGTGAGCAGGACGATGAAGAGGGTCAGGAACCCGACCCACGCCAGGTAGAAGAGCGTGGCCAGGACCCACCACCCCGGCGTACCGACGTCATAGGTCCGGGAGACGGACGCGTTCCAGGACCTGCCGACGAAGAACGAGCGCTGGCCCCCGAAGATCCGCATGCGGTCATCTTGTCCCACCCGGCCGCAACCGAATCCCGGCGCGGCGCGTCAACAGGGCAGAACCCCCTGACCGAGGAGTCCCCATGCTGCGCCGCATCGCCATCCTGACCGCGCTCGTCGCCTTCTGCTCGAGCGCCGCGTACGCCGTCGGCCTGGTCCGTGCCGACAGGCTGCCGTGGCAGCAGGCGGATGCGGCGACGGCGCCGACCCCGACTCCGACTCCGACCCCGGAGCCCACGCCGACCCCCACGCCCAGCATCACCTCGACCCCGAAGCCCACCCCGACCCCCGCACCCGCCCTGCTCGCGCCGGGCGACGACGGGCCCGAGGTCAAGGCGCTGCAGGCCCGGCTGACCCAGATCGCGTGGTTCTCCGGCGCCCCCACCGGCCACTACGGGGACCAGACCGAGGAGGCCGTCCGCGGGTTCCAGGCCAAGCGCGGCATCCCGGTGACCGGCGAGGTCGACCGGCGCACGATGCGCCGGCTGCTGGCGATGACCACGGAGCCGACCGCGGCCCAGCTCGACGCGGACCCCCTGAACAACAACACCCCCGGCGCGCTCGACCCGCGCTGCGAGACCGGCCGGGCGATCTGCGTCGACAAGACCTCCAGCACGGTGCGCTGGGTCGTCGACGGGGTGGTCCGCAAGACGCTCGACGCGCGCTTCGGGGCGTCGTACTCGCCAACCCGCGAGGGCCTGTTCCACGTCTACTTCAAGAGCCGTGACCACGTCTCGAAGCTGTACGGCTCCTCGATGCCGTTCGCGATGTTCTTCTCCGGCGGGCAGGCGGTGCACTACTCCTCGGACTTCGCGGCCCGCGGCTACAGCGGCGCCTCGCACGGTTGCGTGAACATCCGCGACGAGGCCGGTGTGGCCTGGCTGTTCGACCAGGTCCGGGTCGGCGATGCTGTGGTCGTCTACCGGTCCTGAGTCCCTGGCTAAGGTCGGGGACATGGATCTCCGGGTGTTCACCGAGCCGCAGCAGGGCGCGACGTACGACGACCTCCTGCGGGTGGCGCAGCTGAGCGAGGAGCTGGGGTTCGACGCGTTCTTCCGCTCCGACCACTACCTGCACATGAGCGGGGACGGGCTGCCCGGCCCGACCGACGCGTGGACCACGCTCGCCGGGCTGGCCCGGGAGACCACCACGATCCGGCTCGGCACCCTGATGACCAGCGCGACCTTCCGGCAGCCGGGGGTCCTCGCGGTCCAGGTCGCGCAGGTCGACCAGATGTCGGGCGGCCGCGTGGAGCTCGGCCTCGGCGCGGGGTGGTTCACGCAGGAGCACACCGCCTACGGGATCCCGTTCCCCAGCACCGCCGAGCGCTTCGAGAGGTACGCCGAGCAGCTCGAGCTGATCACCGGGCTGTGGTCGACGCCGGTCGGCGAGCGCTACTCCTTCGACGGGCAGCACTACCGGCTCGCCGACAGCCCCGCGCTGCCCAAGCCCGCGCAGGACGGCGGCCACCGGGGCGGACCGCCGATCATCGTCGGCGGGCTCGGCGCGCAGCGGACACCGGCCCTGGCGGCGGCGTACGCCGACGAGTTCAACCTGCCGTTCGTGGACCTGGAGACGACCACCCTGCAGTTCGGCCGGGTGCGTGCGGCCGCGGAGAAGATCGACCGCGACCCCGACGAGCTCGTCTACTCCAACGCCCTGGTGCTCTGCTGCGGCGAGGACGAGGCGACGATCGCCCGCCGGGCCGCGGCGATCGGCCGCGACGTCGACGAGCTGCGTGCCAACGGCCTCGCCGGCACGCCGGACGAGGTGCTGGCCAAGATCGAGCAGTACGCCGCGCTCGGCTCGCAGCGCATCTACCTGCAGGTCCTCGACCTCGGCGATCTCGACCATGTACGCCTGGTCGCTGCCGAGATCCTGCCCGCACTAGGCTAGGAGCATGACTTCGGCACCCTTCGGCACCCTCCTGACCGCCATGGTGACGCCGTTCCGCGAGGACGGCTCCGTCGACCTGGACGCGGCGCAGAAGGTCGCGAAGCACCTGGTCGACAACGGCAACGACGGCATCGTGGTCTCCGGCACGACCGGCGAGTCGCCGACCACCACCGGTGCCGAGGACGGCGAGACCCTCGCCGCGGTCAAGGACGCGGTCGGTGGCCGGGCCAAGGTCGTCGCCGGCGTCGGCACGAACGACACCCGCCACTCCGTCGAGCTGGCCCGCCAGGCCGAGAAGGTCGGCGCGGACGGCCTGCTGCTCGTCACGCCGTACTACAACAAGCCCAACCAGGCCGGCATCCTCAACCACTTCCAGCAGGTCGTCAGCGCGACCGACGTGCCCGTGATGCTGTACGACGTGCCGGGGCGCACCGGCGTCCGGATCGAGCTCCCGGTCTACGCCGAGGCGAGGAAGTGGGAGCCGGTCATCGCCGTCAAGGAGGCCACCGGCGACATCGCGCGCACCGCGCAGCTGGTCGACCTCGGCTACGCCGTCTACTCCGGCGACGACGTCAACACCCTGGGCTACCTCGCGTACGGCGCGGTCGGGCTCGTGTCCGTCGTCGCCCACGCCGCCGGCAACGAGCTGCGCGCCATGATCGAGGCGTTCCAGCGCGGTGACCACGCGGAGGCGCTGCGCATCCACACCGGCCTGGTGCCG
>DATFHM010000216.1:0-5479 GCA_035248385.1 Nocardioides sp.
CCTGCTGCGGTACGCCGCCGGGCGTGGTCAGGTCCCCGGCGGCGACGTGGGCCAGCTGCCCGCCGGCGCCCTGCCGATGACCTCGGCGCACGGCCTCGCGAAGCAGGTCGCGTACACCGAGTGCGCCGCGGACCAGGTCGCTGCACAGACGGGCAAGCTGCCGACGCTCGACGGCACCTGCCCGAAGGTCGACAAGCCCACCAAGCCCGCCCACACCGGTGGCGGCAGTGGGACGCCGGGCACGACCGGCGGCAGCGTACCGACCGGCGTACCGTCCGCGCCCGACGGCGGCACCCCGTCGACCGGCACGCCGGGCACCGGCAACCCGCCGGTGGTCACGGCCAGCGACCTGAAGACCGTCGGAGCGTACTCCGCGCTGGGCCACTTCGGGATGCCGGTCGCGCTGATCTTCACGCTGTGGCTCGCCCTCGCCGGCATCACGCTGCGCTGGGGTGACCAGATGCTGCGCGCCGCTCGGCTGGCCGGGCCCGCCGGCGCCCGCCTGTGGGCGCTGCGCCCGCGCCGCTCGGTGGGCAAGCGACGCCGCGAAGGAGACGAGCTGTGAGCACCGTGACCGACGACCTGCCCAAGACGCGGGTCCGCACCGAACGGGTCGACAGCACCCCGCTGGGCGGCGGCAGCAACGCGCGCGACCGGCAGCTCGCCTCGACGCTGTGCCTGGTCCTCGCCGGCGCGCTGGTGTGGGTGTTCGCGTTCCTCTTCCTGCTCAGCGGATTCTCCGAGCGGCACGCCCAGGGCGAGCTGTACGGCAAGATCCGTGAGCAGCTCGCCGCCGGCACCGCCCCCACCGGCGCGCCGATCGCGAACGGTGCGCCGATCGGCGTCATCGACGCGCCCGCGCTCGGGCTGCACCGCGTGGTCGTGGTCGAGGGCACCACTCCCTACGACCTCCAGCGCGCCCCCGGCCACCTGACCGGCAGCGTGCTGCCCGGCCAAGAGGGCGTCTCGGTGCTGCTCGGGCGCTCGCGCTCCTTCGGTGCACCCTTCGGCAAGCTGGTGCACCTCGCGGCCGGCACCGGCATCGACGTGACCACCGGCCAGGGCACCTTCCACTACGTGGTGACCGGCCTGCGCACGGCGGGCGACCCCGTCCCGGCCGCGGTCGCGACCGGCGGCTCGCGGCTGACCCTGGTGACGTCGTACGGCGGCACGCTGACCCCCTCGCACACGGTGTACGCCGACGCGACCCTGCAGGGGAAGGCGCAGCCGGCCGGCGCGGTCGGGCCCCAGGACACCTCGGGCGCCCCGATGGCGCGCGACCGCTCCACGCTGACCCTCGCGCTGCTCGCGCTCAGCCTGCAGCTGCTGGTCGTCGCCCTGGTGGCGACGGTGTGGGCGCAGCACCGCTGGACCCGCGTGGCCGCGTGGGTAACCGGCGCTCCGGTCGTGCTGGCGAGCCTGTGGATCGTCTCCACCGTCGCCTCGCGGCTGCTGCCCAACCTGGTCTGAGCCGGCCGGGACCAGCCGAGTGTGACCCAGCCGTTCGAAACTTTACCCTTCACGTCTTCAAAGTCGAGTAAACCACTAAATTTAACCGGTAGAGTCACCCGCGCGAGCAGGTGCTCGCCCCACGTAGAAAGAGGCACCACCATGTCGAAGACCCGGATCGCGGCAGCGATCACCCTTACGGGGATCGTCGCCGGCGCGGCTCTGTCAGCCACGACCATCGCGGCCAACGCCGACTCCGCCCCCCAGGCCAAGGACGTCGTCGGGGTCGGGTCCGACATCGTCCAGAACTCCCTGGACTTCCTCGCCGACGGCAACACCCTCGGCGACCTCGGCTACAACAGCGCCGGCAACAAGTACCGCGTGTACAGCTTCGACGCCTCGGCGGACGCCAACGGCCGCGGCGCCTTCACCGACCCGGCCCTCGGCTCCTCGGTCATCCTCAACCCGACCACCGTCCTGCGCGCCGGCACCTCGCCCGTGCAGCGCCCGAACGGCGGCGGCGCGGGCATCAACGCGATCCTCGCGGACGGCAGCGGTGGCACCTCGGCCAACCTGATCCAGTTCGTCCGCAGCCCCAACCTGCCGACCGCGAACAACCAGACGACCGCGCAGGCCAACCTCGGCTCGCAGCTGCACTCGGTGCGCATCGCCACCGACCACCAGTACATCGCTACCGCGGCCACGACCAACGCCCCGGCCGGCCTGACCAACGTCCAGCTCGCCGAGATCTACTGCAGCAACGCGAGCACCCACATCACCAAGTGGAGCGACATCGACCCGGCCCTGTCGGGCAACAACATCATCCCCGAGGCCCCGCAGGACGGCTCCGGCGTGATCAAGATCTTCCAGGCCGGTCTCAGCGCGGGCCTGAGCGGCCAGCCCTGCACGTTCAACGCCAACGTGCTCCGGGTGCAGCAGAACGACCCGAACACGATCACCAGCGCGACCTCGCCGGCCGACGCGATCGTGCCCTTCCCGAAGGGTCGCTTCGACCTGTACAACGCGGGCTACTTCCACAACCCGAACCAGCCCTACAACTCGACCACCTCGTTCGGTGCCGGTACCGCGCTGAGCGCCGCAGGCATCAAGCTCCAGGTGCCGGGCACCGGCAGTGTGGCAGCCGACGCCTTCGCGGCGACGATCCCCTACTACATCGTCTTCCGTGAGTCCGACGCCTCGTCGACCACCGCGTGGCAGCCGGGCAGCACCCTGAACTGGGTCAAGACGCTGTTCTTCAACGCCGACTACGACTTCACGAACCCGTCGGCTCCGACCAACCCGCCGGCGCCGTTCGTCGCCAGCCAGCAGGGACAGCAGCTCCTCACGGACATCGGCCTCACGCCGTCGTACCAGGACTGCGGCAACGCCTCCACCTGCTGATGAGCCCCGGCGGCCGGGAGTGCACCCCTCCCGGCCGCCGGTCAGACCCACCCGATCGCACCGACCCGAAGGACCACCATGAGCACGCTGACCCAGGCCCGCACCGCACCCGCGGCGCGCACCCGCGTCGTCCTGCTGCTCACCCTCCTGGTCGCGGTGGTCCTCGGCGGCACGATCTGGCACTTCGTCAGCGCGCACCCGAAGGCGCCGTACACGGACCCGTCCGCGGTCGGGCACCTCACCATCTGCACCGCCGACGGCAAGGCCGTGACCTCCGGCTCGACCACCCAGCCCCTGGGTGCGGTCGTGGTCAGCGACGCGGCCGCCCCGGCGGCGTACGCCGGCAACGGCCACACCGCCGCGCTGATGGTCTACCAGCCGCGCAAGGGCGTCGGGCCGGAGGAGTGGACCGGGCTGCAGCTCAACGCGGCCGCGGGCTACGACTCCACCGACCACCCCTCGACCACGCTCGACACCGCCAGCACGACGATCGGCCAGTTCGTCCGCGGCTACCCCGCCATCGACGACGGCTGGCTCCAGCTGCGGCTGGTCCTCGGCGCCTCCGGCGCCGCGCAGGGCCGGGCCAGCTACGCGGCCGGCGACCTGCACGTCGACGGCACCACCTGGACCCTGTCCGACCCCGGCACCGCGCCGTGCCCGTGACCGTGACACCCCTTCCCGAGAGGAACACCATGAAGACCCTCCCCCTCCGCATCGCCGCTGTGACCGGCACCGTCGCGGTCGCCTCGATCGCGCTCGGCGGCTCGCTGGCGGGCGCCACGGACACCTCGCTCATCGACGCCGACAGCGTCGGCACGATCGCGCTGTACGACGCGGCCGGCAACCCGGTCACGACCGGCAACCTGAGCGACCCGATCGCGGCGTACGCCGTGGGCTCGGGGGGCCTCGCCGCCGGGACGAAGGCCGCGCTGTTCGCGTACGTCGCCAACCCCGCGGCCAACCCAGGCGACTGGACGGGCGAGCAGCTCAGCGCCGCGACCACCACCCCGGCCGCGGGTGCCCCCGCCGGCCTCCCGTCCGGCCCGACCGCGACGATCACGGCCGACTCGACGTCGATCGGCCAGTTCCTCGCGGGCTTCCCGACGGTCTCCAACGGGGAGGTCGAGCTGCGGCTGCGGACCACGACGCCCGGCGCCCCGTCCGCGACGACCTACGACGCGCTCGACATCTTCGTCAGCGGCAACACCTGGAGCACCTCGCAGGCCGCCGCGTCCACCACGACGACGCTGGCCGTGAGCCCGAGCCTCGCCAAGGCCGGCACCAACCTCACCCTGACCGCCACCACGACCGACGGCGTCGCCGGCAGCGTCCAGTTCTACGACGGCGCCACCGCGCTCGGCGCGGCCAAGACCGTCGCGGCCGACAAGGCGACCACGACGTACGTCGTCAAGACGGCCGGCTCGCACGCGTTCAAGGCGGTCTTCACGCCGACCGACACCGCGAGCTTCCAGCCCTCGACCGGCACCAAGACCGTCAGCGTCGCGAAGGCCACGCCGACCGTGGCCCTCACCGTGCCGACCACGGCCGTCAGCCACCTCAAGCGGGCCAAGGTCACCATCAAGGTGACCGCGCCCGGCCTGGTCGTGGGCGGCACCGTGAAGGTCTTCGAGGGCACCAAGCTGCTGGCCAAGGGGACCCTCGTCGGCGGCAAGGTCGTCATCACCCTGCCGCGCCTGGCCAAGGGGACCCACTCGCTCAAGGCGACCTACGTCGCGTCGGCCAACGTCGCTGCCGGCACCAGCCGGATCGTCAAGCTCAGGATCAGCTGAAACCGGTCGGTCCGCCGGTCGAGGCCGGCGGACCGACCACACAGAAGGGTGCAGAAGAAATGACCATGTTGCTCGAGCACACGCAGGAGATCCCTGCGGTTCCCGACGTCGTCCCCCACTCGCTGGAGGCCGACTCGATCTCGGCCTGGTTCGGGACCCGCAAGGTGCTGGACCGCGTCTCCCTGGAGATGCCCGCCGGCCAGGTGACCGCCCTGATCGGGCCGTCCGGCTGCGGCAAGTCGACGTTCCTGCGCATCCTCAACCGGATGCACGAGCTGGTGCCGGGCGCCGCGCTCGCCGGTCGGGTGCTGCTCGACGGCGACGACATCTACGACGCCGACCGGCGGCTGACCGACGCGCGCAAGTCGATCGGCATGGTCTTCCAGAAGCCCAACCCCTTCCCGGCGATGTCGATCGAGCAGAACGTGCTCGCCGGGCTCCACCTGACCGGCACCAAGATCGCCAAGGGTGACCGCGAGGAGCTGGTCGAGACGTCGCTGCGTCGCGCCGGCCTCTGGAACGAGGTGAAGGACCGTCTCACGCAGCCCGGTTCGGCCCTCTCCGGCGGCCAGCAGCAGCGTCTGTGCATCGCCCGCTCGCTCGCGGTCTCCCCGCGGGTCCTGCTGATGGACGAGCCGTGCTCGGCCCTGGACCCGACCTCGACCCGGGTCGTCGAGGAGACGATCAAGGAGATCGGCCACGAGGTGACGATCGTGATCGTCACGCACAACATGCAGCAGGCCCGCCGCGTGTCCGACCAGTGCGCGTTCTTCCTCGCCGAGATGGGTACGCCGGGCGCGATCGTCGAGCACGGCGAGACCGAGGCGATGTTCACCGAC
>DATFHM010000217.1:0-4043 GCA_035248385.1 Nocardioides sp.
AGTCGATGGCCGAGAGGTGGGCCGTCACCTCGGCGAGCTGGCGCAGCACCTGCTCGCGATGGGCCTGCAGGAGCGCCAGCCGCTCGGCCTCGTTGCCCTCGCCCGAGCGCACCAGCGCGGCATAGCGGCGTACGTCGCGGATGGGCATGCCGGTCGAGCGGAGGCGGGTGATCAGCTCGATCCAGCGGAGGTCGGGTTCGGCGTACCGACGATGTCCGCTGGCGGACCGCGGGACGGCCCGCAGCAGCAGGTCGTCCTTCTCGTAGTAGCGCAGCGTGTCGGCGGTGAGGCCGAGCCGGTCGGCGGCCTCGGCGATGGGGAGTCCGGTCACGCCGCCAGTCTCACCCCTGGAGCGTGCTCCAGGTCAAGGGTCAGGTGGCGATGAGCTCGGCGTCGTCGCCGCGCCGGTTCCACATCGGCGTCGGGACGAACGCCTCGGCCTGCAGCACGGCGGACACGATGCCGGCGAGGTCGCCGGCGCCCGGGTAGACGAGGTAGCGCGGCACCCACTCGGGCCGGTACTTGTCGTTGGAGCGGTAGAGCGAGTCGATCTGCCAGAACCTCGAGGCGCCCATCAGCAGCGCCCGGCCGAGCCGCGCGGTCGGGCCGGCGCCGAGCTGCTCGCCGCGGGCGAGGACGCCGCGGAAGACCGCGAAGTTCAGCGAGACCCGCTCGACGCCGAGCGCGGGCGCCTCGGCCATGAGGCCGGCGACCATCGTCTCGATCACGCCGTTGGGCGAGGTGCGGTTGCGGCGCATGAGCTCCAGCGAGAGCCCGTCCTTGCCCCACGGCACGAAGTGCAGCAGGCCCACGGGCGTGTCCTCCGCGCGGGCCAGGACCACGACCGCGTCGCCGTCCTGCGGCTCGCCGAAGCGGTTCAGCGCCATCGAGAATCCGCGCTCGACGGCGCCCTCGCGCCACTCCTCGGCGAGGTCGCGCAGGTGCTGGACCTCCTCCGGCGGCAGGTCGCGCATCCGGCGTACCTCCGTCGAGAGGCCGTTGCGCTCGCACCGGGACACCGCCTGGCGCACCCCGCGCATCTCGCGGCCGTCGAGGGTGAACCGGGGAGCGTGCAGGATCGCCTCGTCGCCGAGCTCGAGCACGTCGAGACCGGCGCGCTGGTAGGCGCGGGCGGCGGCCTCGCCGGCACCGATGACGGCGGGGGTCCAGCCGTTGGCGCGCGCCTCGTCCAGCCACGCGCTGATCGCGCCGTCCCACGCGTCGGGGTTGCCGACCGGGTCGCCGCCGGACAGGCTCACGCCACCGAGCACGCGGTAGGAGATGGCGGCGCCGCCGGGACCGAAGATCGCGGCCCGGTCGTCGCGCAGGGTGAAGTAGCCGAGCGAGTCCTGGCTGCCCCAGCGGTCCAGCAGGGCCCGCATCCGCTCCTCCTCGGCACCCGAGATCGGGGCCGGGCCGGCGGGCGGGCGCAGCAGCGCCATCAGCGCCACCACGAGCACGGCCGCGCCGAGGACGGCCAGCGCCGTCGTGGCCATCTCCTGGTGGCGGGCGTTGTTGAAGTGGATCGGGCCGGGGATGCCGATCAGCCCGAGGAACGCCTGCACGACGCGGTCCAGCGCGGTCGTGCCGTGCTCCTGGCCGTCACCGTCGACGGTGAGCCAGATCCAGCCGAGGGCGGCCGCGATCAGTGGCCCGACGACGATCACCGACAGCACGGCCTTGAGCGAGCGGGCGTCGGGGCGTGCGGTGAACTGGTCGCGGCCGAGGAAGAGCAGCACCGCCATGCCGGTGCACATGACCGACTCCTCGACATCGAGGCCCTTGAGCAGGTGGGTCGCGGCGGCGAGCAGGGTGAGGATCAGGGCGACGAGCCAGGCACGGTGCTTGGCGCGGTTCAGGCCGCGCGCGAGCAGGATCAGCATGATGCCGATGGCGGCCGTGCCGGTCGTCGCGGCCGCCGGGAACACGCCCGGCACCAGCGAGTTCACGACCTCGCTGCGCGCCTCGATGGTGGGGGAGAGGGCGCTGCCCACCGATGCCACACCCTCGATGAGGATGAGCCGAGAGAGCCACGTGGGCGTCAGCAGAGCTGCCCAGAACCGTCCGAACACGTCCTTCATGCTAATCGCGGGGTGCCCGATTCACCTTGTTCTCATGTCCCGCCGCCTTCGGCCCACCGGCATGATGGAGCCCGTGCGGGCGACGTACTCCTTCAGCGCGGACTGGACCGTCCCCGCACCGCTCGACGCGGTCGCGGAGACGGTCCTCGACCTCGAGCACTACCCCGAGTGGTGGCCGCAGGTGCGCGCCGTCGCCTCGCTCGGTCCCACGACCGCGCGGGTCATCTGCCGCTCGGCGCTGCCCTACGACCTCGACCTGGTGCTCGACGCGGTGAGCCAGGAGCCGCCGGTCCTCGAGGTGGCCGTGTCGGGCGCCCTGGACGGCTGGGTCCGCTGGCACCTGACCGAGGGCCCGGAGGGCACGCGGATGAGCTTCGAGCAGGAGGTCTCCGTCGGCGGGTACCTCGCGCTGGCGTCGTACGTCGGTCGGCCGATCCTGACCTGGAACCACCACCGGATGATGCGCGGCTGTGAGGCCGGGCTCCGGGAGCGGCTCAGATCTGCGGCACGACCCGGGTGAGCAGCTCGCCCATCCGGGTGGCGGCGGCGCGGCCGGCCTCGAGCACCTCGGCGTGGTCCAGCGGCTGGTCGGAGATGCCGGCGGCGAGGTTGGTGACCAGCGAGATGCCGAGCACCTCCATGCCGGCCTCGCGGGCGGCGATCGCCTCGAGCGTGGTGGACATGCCGACGAGGTGACCGCCGATGATGCCGGCCATCCGCACCTCGGCCGGGGTCTCGTAGTGCGGGCCCGGGAACTGCACGTAGACGCCCTCGTCCAGCGTGGGGTCGACCGACCGGCACACCTCGCGCAGCCGCGCGGAGTAGAGGTCGGTGAGGTCGACGAAGTTCGCGCCCTCGATCGGGGACCGGCCGGTCAGGTTGATGTGGTCGCTGATCAGCACCGGTGTGCCCGGGGTCCAGCTCGGCTTCAGGCCGCCACAGCCGTTGGTGAGCACGATGGCGCGGCAGCCGGCCGCGGCCGCGGTCCGCACCCCGTGCACGACCGCGGCGACGCCCCGGCCCTCGTAGTAGTGGGTCCGGCTGAGGAAGACCAGCAGCCGGGTGCCGTCGGGCAGCGCGATCGAGCGCAGCTTGCCGGAGTGGCCGGCGACGGCGGCGCTGCTGAAGCCGGGGAGGTCGGTCACGTCGATCTCGGCGTCGGCCTCGCCGAGCATCTCGGCGGCCGGCAGCCAGCCGGAGCCGAGCACGAGCGCGATGTCGTGGCGCGGGACGCCGGTCAGCTCGGCGAGACGGGCGGCGGCTTCGGTGGCGGCGTCGTACGGCGAGGTCACGGCGAGAGCCTAGAGGCCGGTGGAGCGGCAGGACCGGTTGCGCAGCGCGGCCACGTAGTCGACGGGCGCGTCGGCGGCCTCGGCGGCGTTCGCCAGCACGCCCAGGTACGACGCCGACGGCAGCCCGCCCTCGTAGGCGTCCAGCACGTAGGTCCACGCCACGATCTCGCCCACCATCGTCGAGATCCGGACCTTCGTCTTGCGGTAGAGCCCGGAGTCGGCCGACTCCCACTGGTCCAGCGAGGCCACGTCCAGCGGGCTGACGTCGTACACGGCGACGAAGACCTGGTCCAGGACGTCGGGGACGATGGTCGCGAGGGCGCCGTCCCAGCCGTGCTCCTCGCCGCCGAAGGTCAGTCGCCAGCCGGTCAGCCAGCCGGTCGTCTGGAGCGGGGAATGGGGGCATCGCTCACCCATCCGGGCCGGATCGAGGTTCGTCCCGTAGGCGGCGTACGCGGTCACGCCGGACAGGCTACTGGCACGTACGACCGCGCTTCGAGACCCACGCGGAGGGGACACTAGGCTGGCACCCGTGACCCACTTCGATGTCCTCGTTCTCGGCGCCGGCCCTGGTGGGTACGTCGCCGCCATCCGCGCGGCCCAGCTCGGCAAGTCCGTCGCCGTCATCGAGAAGAAGTACTGGGGCGGTGTGTGCCTCAACGTCGGCTGC
>DATFHM010000218.1:0-8684 GCA_035248385.1 Nocardioides sp.
CGGGCTCAAGGTCTCGACGGCGCTCTTCACAGGTGTTCTCCTACTGGTCGGTGGGTGGGGCGGTCAGGTGCTCACGCCCCGGTGATTCAGACTGGCCCACACTACCCGCGCAGGGGTCGGCCGAGCGATTCAGCGCGATGCTGTGGACACCGCGTAGTGGGTCTGCTCGGAGGGCTCGGGCTTGCCGCAGCTGACCATCGGCTCGAGGCCGGTGTGCGCGCGGACCTCGAGCGTCACCGGCGAGGGGCCGGCGAGCGTGACCCGCCACTCCCCCGCCGCCACCGGCTCGACGCCGTCCACGGTCCAGGCGGCGGGCACCGGGTGGTCGCCGAGGGCGTGCGCGAGCGCCGCCTGGACGTACGCCGGGTGGCCGGCCACGCCGCGCAGCAGGTCGGGCAGCACCCGGCCGGCCTCGGTGGCCGCGACCAGGTCCGCGACGGCGTCGGTGCCGACCCGGCCGTACACCACGGTCTCGCCGCGGGCCGGCACCGCGACCACGACCGGGGCGAACCGGCTGCCGCCCGTGTGGCTGCACCCCCACACGTGAACGGGGCGCAGCGCCGCGAGCGCCGCCGCGACCGGCCGCGCGAACAGGGCGCAGCAGACGTCGCGCTTGGCGTGCGTGCAGACGAGGTACGTCGGCTCCTCGGCCGGCGCGCCCGCCGACCCGTCGAGGGGTACGTCGAGCAGGTCGGCCTCGGCGCCGAACCGCCCCCAGGACAGGAGGGTCGACCCGGCCGGCCGCACGGCCCACGACCGCCCGCCGGCGATCGCCTCGCGGTTGGCGCCGTCTGGGCGGCGTACCGCCAGCAGCCGGAGGTCGGCGGCGTCGGCGCGGCGCTGCAGCTCGACCGCGACGGCGTGGTCGAGGTCGGAGTCGGCGAGCCCCTGGCGGCCCCAGGCCCCGGGCTGCTCGACGAGCAGCAGGCCGCGCTCGGTGAAGGCGGTGCCGACCATGGACTCGTCCCGGGCGGCCGCGAGGACCGAGCAGTGCTCCACGGCGAGGATCCTGCCAGGGTCAGAGGCGGGACCTCTCAGTCGTGCAGCTTCTGGGCCAGGGGGAAGAGCCGGCGGAAGGCCGCCGGCAGCGAGGTCACCACGACCAGTGCGATGAACCCGCTGATCATCTTGTCGGCGCCGGAGGTGAGCAGGTTCGAGAAGCCGACGGCGGCGAGCAGGCCGTTGCCGAGGTCGAGGAAGGTCTGGGTGATCGTGTCCTGGCCGGACCCGACGGAGCCCCCGAACACGAACACCAGGATGGGCACCGCGATCAGCGAGCACGCCAGCGCCACGAGCAGGTTGAGCAGGAAGAAGCGCGGCAGGTCGCGGCCGAGACGGCGCGCGCCGTACCCCCACACCAGGGCGCCCGCGATGTTGACGACCGCGAACGGGAAGGAGTCCCAGCCGCTGATCAGTGCCCCGGCGGCGTTCGTGGTCCCGCCGACCAGCGCGCCCAGCCACGGGCCGAGCGCCAGGGCGGCGACGGCGGTGCCGGCCATGTCGAGGTAGATCGGCAGGTGGAGCCAGTCGACGACCGCCCGGCCGAGCAGGTTGAGCCCGAGGCACCCGAGCAGCACCACGACGGTCGCGGCGAGCGACGGCCCCGTGGCCGTGGGCTCGACGGGCTCCGGACCCGGCTGCTCGGACGGCCGCGTGCACTCCTCGATCCACGCGTCGACGTCGTGCGGTTGCGCACCGAGGACCGCGGCGATCTCCCGGACGAGCTCCAGGTTGATCCGCGCCCGGCCGGGCCGGAAGGCGTCGTACACGGTGCTCTTGGCGACCCGCGCGGCGTGCGGGGTGGCACCCGCGAGCTCACGGGCAGCGGCGACGCGCTCCGCGATCTCGCCGTACGACGGACCGCCGACCGCCGCGCGTCGCTCCTGGAGCCGCGCCACGAGCCCGTCCCAGCGCCGCCGCTCGACCGGCTCCGCATCGCCCGACGTCATCGATCGCTCCCCCAGTGCCATCTGCCCGAGACGACGGCGCTCAGCCTAGTGGCCGATGCCCGTGCCGTCGCGTGCCCGTTCGGAGCCGGTTCGGCCGTCCGGACTTCGTCCGGGAACCGCGCTCGCGCTCGCGCCGGGCACCCCGGGAGCGCTGGAATTGGGCGCACGGCGCCCGCCTGCATGTGGGGGGCAGGTGGGCGCCAGTGACCACGGGCTGCAGGGGTGCGCGCCGAGTGGGGATCACGTCGGCGCGTGTGGAAGGATGAGCACGCGATCCGGCGACGGATCCTCCGGGGATGTAGCTCAATGGTAGAGCCTCAGTCTTCCAAACTGATTACGCGGGTTCGATTCCCGTCATCCCCTCCAGAGACCGCAACGATGTGCGTTGTCGCAGGTCAAGGGCGGTTTCGCGGGGCGTAGCGTAGTGGCTAGCGCGCCTGCTTTGGGAGCAGGAGACCGCAGGTTCGAGTCCTGTCGCCCCGACCGCGAGGCCCCGTCGCCCCGTCAGGGGCGGCGGTGGACCACCAGCAGCGCCCGGTCGTCCTCCGGTGATCCGACGGCGGCGACGAGGCGGGCGGCCAGCCCGTCCCAGGTGCCCCGCAGCAGCGACTCGGCCTCCCCCAGCATCGCGTCGATGCCGAGCTCGATGTCGCGCCGCGGCTCCTCGACCATGCCGTCGGTGTAGAGGACGAGCGAGTCGCCGGGCGCGAGGCGGCCGTGGCAGGCGTCGTACGAGACGTCCTCGAGGACGCCCAGGACAGGCCCCTCGGTCCGCAGGATCTGCCAGCGGCCGGAGCCCGCGTGCCGCTGGGCCGCCGGCGGGTGGCCCGCGCCGCGCACCTCGAAGACGCCGGTCTCCAGGTCGAGGGAGAGGTGGACCGCCGTGGCGAACCCCTCCTCCCACGCCCGCTGGAGGAGGTAGCCGTTGGCGGCACCGAGGAACTCGTCGGCCGGCAGGGCACCCAGCAGGCCGCCCATCGCTCCGGACAGCTGCAGCGCCCGGATGCCGGCGGCCTCGCCCTTGCCGGACACGTCGACGACGGCGAGCTCGAGCCGGTGCCCGTGGTTGCGACGGGTCGCGACGACGAAGTCGCCGGCGAAGGGCGAGCCGCCGGCCGAGGACAGGGCCGAGTCGACCAGCCACGGGTCGGGCAGCGGCGGGATCTCCCCCTGCGCCAGGATCCGGTCCCGAAGGTCCACCAACATCGACTCCCCCCTCAACCGCGCTATGCCGAGACGTCCGGGTCCGCGCGCGACGACGAACACCGTGACGGTGAGGAGGAACATGACCGGGATGCCCACGGTGGTGCGGGACGTGAAGGAGGCCTGCGAGAACGCGGCGACCACGGCGATCGTCAGCATGGCGAGCTGGAAGGCGGCGTACCACTGCAGGACGCGGTTGCTGAGGAAGAGGACGGCCAGCACGATCGGCACGAAGACCAGGTTGATCGGGACCTTCTCCGGCCGCAGCACCACCGCACCGGTGGCGATGACCGACGCCAGGCAGAGCACGACGACGAGGCCGCGGTCGCTGCCGAACCAGCGCCGTCCCTCGCCGATCACCGCGCGGCCCTCGACCGGAAGACCGGCTGGCAGCGGCTGCACCAGAAGACGTTGCGGCCCGAGAGCACCTCGGTGCTGACCTTGCGACCGCAGACCAGGCACGGCTGTCCGGTACGCCGGTAGACGTAAACCTCGCCGCCGTGGTCGTCCACCCGCGGCGGGCGCCCCATCGCCTCGGGCGTGTGCTCGGGGCGCACGGTGTCGATCCGCCCGGTCTCCACGCCCTCGGCCATCAGCACGACCAGGTCGTCCCACATCGCCTGCCACTGCCCGGCGCGCAGGGTGCGCCCCGGACGCAGCGGGTGGATGCGGTGGCGGAAGAGCACCTCAGCACGGTAGACGTTCCCGACGCCGGCCAGGACGGTTTGGTCCATCAGGAGCACCCCGATCGGAGCGCTGCTGCGACTGATCCGCGCCCACGCCGCAGCCGGGTCGGCATCGGCGCGCAGCGGATCCGGACCCGACCGCGCGATCACGGCCTCGCGCTCCGCGGCGGTCACCAGGGCGCAGGTGGTGGCGCCGCGCAGATCGGCGTACGCCGTCTCCGACTGCAGCCGCAACCGCACCTGGCCCACGGGCGCGGGCACCACGGGCGCGTCGGCGTGGACGTCGAGCTTGCCGTAGAGGCCGAGGTGGACGTGGATGAAGCGGTCACCGTCGAAGCGGGCGAAAAGCTGCTTGCCCCAGGCGTCGGCGTCCAGCAGCACGCCGCCGTCGAGCTGGGCCGCGGAGTCGGCGAAGCGCCCTTGCGGGCTGGAGACCCTGACCGGACGCCCCCCGAAGACGTCCGTGAGCTGCAGGGCCAGGCGGTGGAGGGTGTGCCCCTCAGGCATCGACCGCCGACGGCGGGAGCGGAGGGAGCTCGCCGGTCGTCTCGTAGTCGGACAGCATGGCGATCCGGCGGGCGTGCCGCTCCTCGCCGGGGAACGGGGTGGTGAGGAAGACCTCGACCAGGCGGGTCATCACCTCGAGGGTGTGCATCCGGCCGCCGACCGCAACGACCCACGCGTCGTTGTGCTCGCGCGCGAGCGACGCCGTCTCCTCCGACCAGGCCAGCGCGGCCCGGATGCCCTTGACCTTGTTCGCCGCGATCTGCTCGCCGTTGCCCGAGCCGCCGATGACGACACCGAGGCTGTCCAGGCCCTTGGCCCGGTCGGCGGCGACGCCCTCGGCCGCGCGCAGGCAGAAGACCGGGTAGTCGTCGAGCGCGTCGTAGACGAACGGGCCGTGGTCGACCGGCTCGTAGCCGTGCTCGGTCAGCCAGGACGTGAGGTGCGACTTGAGCTCGAGTCCGGCGTGGTCACAGCCGAGGTGGACGCGCATGGGGCTGATCCTCTCAGGCCTCACGCCTGGTGCAGGCGGCGGGCCGCCTCGGCGATCGAGCCGCTGATCGAGGGGTAGACGGTGAACGTGTTGGCGAACTCGTCCGCGGTCAGCCGCTCGGTGACCGCGAGCGTGATCGGGTGGATCAGCTCCGAGGCCCGCGGGCCCACGACCACGCCGCCGAGCAGCCGGCTCGAGCCGGGGCTGATGAACAGCTTCACGAAGCCGTCGGTGATGCCCTGCATCTTGGCGCGCGCGTTGGTGGCGAGCGGCTGCAGGACGACCTCGGCGACGGCCTCCCCCGAGTCGACCTGCTTCTGGGTCACTCCGACGGTCGCGATCTCGGGCGAGGTGAAGACGTTGGAGGAGACGTCGCGCAGGTCCAGCGGCGCGACGGCGTCGCCGAGGAAGTGCCACATCGCGATCCGGCCCTGCATGGCGGCGACCGAGGCGAGCATGAAGACGCCGGTGCAGTCGCCGGCGGCGTACACGCCACGGGCGGAGGTG
Organism: Nocardioides sp.; assembly: GCA_035248385.1. Lineage (GTDB taxonomy): Bacteria > Actinomycetota > Actinomycetes > Propionibacteriales > Nocardioidaceae > Nocardioides. The sequence goes on from DATFHM010000218.1 coordinate 5,343, forward strand.
CGCGCGACCTTGTCGACCTCGACGAACCCACCGCCGTCCAGGTGGACCCCGGCCTCCTCGAGGCCCAGGCCCTGGGTGTTGGGGACGGACCCGAGCGCGAGGATGCAGTGCGAGCCCTGGACCTGGCGGCCGTCGGCCAGCGTCACCGTCACGACGTCGCCGTCGCGGCTCACCGACTGCATCCGGGACTGGCCGAGGACGGTCATGCCGCGCCGGGTGGCCACGTCCTCGAGGACCTGCGCGGCGTCCTGGTCCTCACCGGGCAGGACCCGCTCCCGCGACGACACGAGCGTCACGGGGATGCCGAGCGCCTGGTAGGCACTCGCGAACTCGGCGCCGGTCACACCGGAGCCGACCACGATCATGTGCTCGGGCAGCTCGTCGAGGTCGTAGACCTGCTCCCAGGTCAGGATCCGCTCGCCGTCGGGCTGGGCGGTGGGCAGCGTGCGGGGCGCGGCTCCGGTGGCGATGAGGATCGCGTCGGCGTCGTACGACGTCTCGGTGCCGTCCGGGCTCGTCGCGACCACCCGCGACGGACCGTCGAGCCGGCCGCGTCCGTGGACGACCGTCACGCCCTCGCGGGCCAGCCGGGCCTCGATGTCGACCGACTGCGCAAGGGCGAGGCTCTTCACGCGCTGGTTGACGAGGGCGAGGTCGACGCGGGCCGGCTCGACCATGATGCCGAGCTCGCGCGCGTGGCTGAGGTCGGTCATCACCTCGGCGGTCGCGATGAGCGTCTTGCTGGGCACGCAGTCGGTGAGCACGGCCGAGCCGCCGATCCCGTCGCTGTCGACGACGGTCACCTGCGCGCCGAGCTGCGCGGCCACCAGCGCCGACTCGTAGCCGCCGGGACCCCCACCGATGATGACCACGCGCTCCATGGCGCTCATTCTTGCAGCGGCCCTCTCCCGAGGCGGCGCGCCCACACCGCCTAGCATTCGCGCATGCGTACGACCCGGCTCCTCGCCCCCACCGCTGCCGCCCTGCTCCTCGCCGCGACGGCGGCCTGCGCGCCGACCAAGGAGGTCGCGAGCGACAGCTCGTCCGCGTCGGCGGCCGAGTGCACGCCCGACCAGCTGCACCTGCTGCACTCCGGCGTCCTGACCGTCGGCACCGACTCGCCGGCGTACGACCCCTGGTTCTCGGGCAACGACCCGACCAACGGCAAGGGCTACGAGTCGGCGGTCGCGTACGCCGTCGCGAAGCAGCTCGGCTTCACGCAGGACCAGGTGAAGTGGGTGACCGTCCCCTTCAACAACTCCTACAAGCCGGGGCCGAAGAGCTTCGACTTCGACATCAACCAGATCTCGATCAACCCGGCGCGCGCCAAGGTCGTCGACTTCTCCGACGGCTACTACTCCGCGGCCCAGGCCGTGGTCGTGCTCAAGAAGGGGCCGGCCGCCGGCGCGACCTCGCTCGCCGACCTGGCCAAGCTCAAGGTCGGCGCGCAGACCGGGACCACCTCGCTGACCGCCGTCCGCGACGTCATCAAGCCGAGCTCGGCTCCGCTCGTCTTCCAGAACACCAACGCCGCCAAGCAGGCGCTGCTCAACGGCCAGGTGGACGCGATCGTGGCCGACCTGCCGACAGCCTTCTACATCAGCGCGGCGGAGATCCCGGGCAGCGAGCTGCTCGGCCAGTTCTCCTACGACGGCGGGACGCCCGAGGAGTTCGGGATGCTCTTCCAGAAGGGCAACCCGCTCGTCTCCTGCGTCGACTGGGCCCTCGGCCAGCTGAAGCAGGACGGCACGCTCGCGGCCATCGAGAAGAAGTGGCTGTCGGACGTCGTCAGCGTCCCCGTCCTGAAGTGAGCGCGCCCGCCGCGGCCGAGTGGCGGCCGAGCGAGCACGAGCTCGCCCGCCGGCGTACCCGCTCCCAGCAGCGCCGGCGCCGGCTCGTCATCGGCACCCTGATGACGGTCCTGGTGGTGGGCGGCGCCCTCGCCGCGGTCCTGCTCTCCCCGGGCTGGCCCGTGGTGCGGACGACCTTCTTCAACGTCCACCACGCGCGGGCCGCGCTGCCGAGCGTGGTCAAGGGCTTCTGGATCAACGTCCGGATGTTCCTCCTCGCCGAGCCGCTGATCCTGGCGCTCGGCCTGGCCATCGCGCTGGTCCGGCAGGCCCGCTCGGCCTGGCTGGTGCCGCTGCGCGGGATCGCCGTGGTCTACACCGACGTCGTCCGCGGCATCCCCACGCTGGTGCTGCTGTTCCTGCTGGCGTTCGGCATGCCGGCGCTGGGGCTCTCCGGCGTCCCGAACAGCCTGTTCTTCTGGTCGACGGTCGCCCTGGTGATCTCCTACTCCGCCTACGTCGCCGAGGTGTTCCGGTCCGGGATCGAGTCGGTGCACCCGTCCCAGGTCGCGAGCGCCGAGGCGCTGGCGCTGACGCGGAGCCAGACCATGCGTCACGTCGTCGTGCCGCAGGCGGTCCGCCGGGTCATCCCGCCGCTCCTCAACGACTTCGTGTCGTTGCAGAAGGACACGGCGCTGGTCGCGTCGGTGGGCGTCTTCGACGCCCTGCTCGCCGCGTCGGACTACGGCAACTACAACTTCAACTTCACCCCGATCGTGGTCGTGGCCGCCTTCTTCGTCGCCATGACCGTGCCGCTGGCGCGGCTCTGCGACGCGCTCGCGCGACGCCTGGCCCGCCGCGAACGGGCAGGAGCCCTCTGATGACCGCGCTGCTCGACGTACGCAACGTGCGCAAGACCTACCCGCGGCACGGCGAGAGCCCCCGGGTCGTCCTCGACGACGTCTCCCTGTCGGTCTCCCCCGGCGACGTGGTGTGCCTGATCGGCTCGTCCGGCTCCGGCAAGTCGACGCTGCTGCGCTGCCTGGACCTGCTCGAGCCGATCGACGACGGCATCATCGAGTTCCAAGGTCGCGAGATCTCCGACCCTCTCGTCGACCCGCAGGACGTACGCCGCCACATCGGCATGGTCTTCCAGGCCTACAACCTGTTCCCGCACCTGAGCGTCCTCGACAACTGCACCCTCGCCCCGCGCAAGGTCCACCGCCGGGCGGCCGCCGAGTCGCGGGCGAAGGCCATCGCCCTCCTCGAGCGCTTCGGCCTCGCCGAGCACGTCGCGAAGCACCCCGACCAGCTCTCCGGCGGTCAGCAGCAGCGGGTCGCGCTCGTGCGCGCGCTGTGCACCGACCCCGCGCTGCTGCTGCTGGACGAGATCACCGCTGCCCTCGACCCCGAGCTGGTCGGCGAGGTCCTCGACATCGTGCGCAGCCTCGCCGACGCCGGTACGACGATGGTGCTGGCCACCCACGAGATGAGCTTCGCCCGCGAGGTCGCCACCACGGTGTGCTTCCTCGACAACGGCCGGATCCTCGAG
>DATFHM010000219.1:0-13362 GCA_035248385.1 Nocardioides sp.
GGCCTCGGCTACCTCGCCGTCAACTACGGCTACCGCCGCTTCGACAACAACATCATGATCGCCTGCATCGTGCTGCTCATCGCGCTGGTCCAGGCCATCCAGTTCACCGGCGACCGCGTCGTACGACGCCTGTCGCACTGATCTCGGCTCAACGATCTCGGCCTCACCGAAAGGCACCACCATGTCCAACACCCAGCAGAAGCCGCGCCACAGCGGCGACACCACGGAGATCGACCTCGGCGGTCGCGGCCGCAAGTGGCTCGTCCCGGCGGTGGTCGGCGTCATCGTCCTGCTCGTCGCGGGCCTCCTCGTCGCGAAGCTCACCGGCGGCAGCGACAGCAAGACCGTCTCCGGCAGCCACTTCGGCACCGACTTCAAGATCGCCTACCAGGCCTCGAGCGCGAGCGAGGGCGCCTTCCTCGCCTACCTGAACAAGGAGATCGCGCCGAAGTACGGCGTCACGATCACCGGCGAGCCGATCGAGGACGGCAACCAGCTCGACCAGGCCACCGCCGACGGGCAGTACATCGCGAACATCTACCAGCACAAGCACTGGCTGCAGCAGGTCACCGACTCGACCGGCATGAAGCTGACCGCCCTCGGGCCGGTCTTCCAGTGGTCGTACTCGGTCTACTCCTCGAAGTACAAGAACATCGACCAGATCCCCGACGGCGCCACGATCGCGCTGCTCAACGACCCCGCGAACACCGCGCAGGCGCTGTGGATCCTCGAGCGCGGCGGCTACCTGACCTTCAAGCCGGGCGTCGACCCGTGGGCCGCCACCGACAAGGACATCGCGACCAACCCGCACCACTGGAAGTTCACCTACATGGAGTACGGCGCGGGCCCGCGCACCCTCGACTCCGTCGACGCGGTCATCGACTACAACATGTCCTTCGTCGACGCCGGTACGCCGGACTCCGACCGCATCTACAGCCCGCCGGCCCCGCTGGAGTTCGCCGGTCAGCTCGTCGTCGGCACCGACTACGTCAACGACCCGCAGGTCGCGACGCTGAAGAAGATCTTCTTCGACCCGGCCGTGCAGCAGTACCTCGCCAGCAACGACGACCCGAACCTCAAGGGCCAGCTCGCTCCCGTCTCCAAGAGCTGACCGACCCCCCACCCCCACCCAGGAGAACCACCATGACCGTCACCAGTCCCACGTCCACCGCCACCTCGGCGCCGGTCCGCCCGGGCACGCCCGAGTGGACCGCCCTGCTGGCCCGGATCGCCGACGGCGCCGCCGACCGCGAGCGCGACCGCGTCGCACCGCACGAGATCATCGGCTGGCTCAAGGAGGCCGGCGTCGGCCGGCTCCGGCTGCCCGTCGAGGACGGCGGCGCCGGGCTGACCATCCCCGAGCTGTTCGCCGCGCTCATCGACCTCGCCGAGGCCGACTCGAGCGTGCCGCACATCCTGCGCACCCACTTCTGGTTCGTCGAGCAGCACCTGCAGGCCGGTGACGACCCGGCGTACCGCCGTCGGTTGCTGGAGCTGGCGGGCGCGGACAAGCTCGTCGGCAACGGCTTCAGCGAGCAGAGCCGCAAGCCGGTGGGCCTGTACTTCGACACGGCCTTCACCCCGGACCCGGCCGGCGGCTATCGGCTGAACGGCACGAAGTTCTACTCGACCGGCTCGATCTACTCCGACGCGACCCAGATCTGGGCGGCCGCACCGGACGGGCGCATCGCCGGCGCGGTGATCCCCGTGGACCGCCAGGGCGTCACGATCCTCGACGACTGGGACGGCTTCGGGCAGCGCCTGACCGGCACGGGCACCACCCAGCTGGACGACGTCAAGGTCGAGGAGTCGGAGTACTTCGACCTCGGCGAGCCCGACGGCGAGCCGGTGCCCGGCTACCAGGGCGCCTTCCTCCAGCTGTTCCTGCAGGCCGTCACCGCGGGCATCCTGCGCAGCGTGCGCAACGACGCGGTCGCGCTCGTGAAGCGGCGGCAGCGCAACTACAGCCACGCGGGCAGCCCGCAGGCGCCGACCGACGACCGGCAGGTGCTGCAGGTCGTCGGCGAGATCGCCGCGTCCGTGTTCGCCGCCGAGGCGATCGTGCTCCGGGCCGCCGAGGCCCTCCAGGTCGCGGCGGACTCGGTCGTCGACGGCGTACCGGGCAAGGCCGAGGCGGAGGCCGCGCAGCTGGCCGCCGCCGAGGCCAAGGTCGCGATCGACCGCTTCTCCTACGCGACCGCCGCGCAGCTGTTCGACGTCGGCGGGACCTCCGCGACCCAGTCGGTGCACAACCTCGACCGGCACTGGCGCAACGTCCGCACCATCTCCACCCACAACCCGACGTTCCTCAAGGCGTCGGCCGTGGGCGACCACCACGTCAACGGCACCGCCTTCCCGGCGAACGCCTACTTCTGAGCGGAGGTACGACGATGTCCGCCGTCGGTCTGCTCTTCGTAGGAGCTGTCCTCTTCGTCAACGGCCTGCTGTTCCTCGGCAAGGTCGACGCCCGCAGCGCGGGCGTGTTCAACCTCTTCGTCGGTGCGCTGCAGACGGCGATCCCGTTCTGGCTGCTCGCCCACGCGACCTCGTCCGACCAGGTCCTCGGCGCGGCCGGGATCTTCCTGTTCGGGTTCACCTACCTGTACGTCGGCATCGGCAACCTGGCCGGACTGCCCGGCGACGGGCTCGGCTGGTACGCCGCCTGGGTCTCCGTCCTGGCCGCCGGCTTCGGGGTGGTCAACATCGTCCGCTTCCACGACACCCCGACCGGCCTGCTCTGGCTGCAGTGGTCGGTCCTGTGGGCGGCGTTCTGGGTCGTCCTCGCGCTGGGTGTCACCCGGCTGACGACGGCCGCCGGCTGGCTGACCCTCATCCAGTCGGTCACGACCTGCACCGTGCCGGGCTTCATCATCCTGCTCGGGAAGTGGGGCGAGGTCCCGGCCTGGTCGATCGCCCTCACCATCGTCGCCTCCGCGGCCGTCGTGGTCCCGATCGCCCTACGGTCCCCGGCCGAGCCGGCCCAGGCCGAGCCCGAGCGGGTCGAGGCCCAGCCGGTCGCCGCCTGACGCCTCAACGGGGGACAAGATCGCTCACCAGGGCGATCTTGTCCCCCATTTCGGCGGTCAGCCGGTACAAGATCGCGCACCTGCGCGGTTGTGCCTCAACCGCGACCCGGGAAGTGCCGGCGCCAGTCGTCGCGGAGCTGCGCAGGTACGCCGGGAAGGCGCCGGGCGCGCAGCAGGCGGTGGATGCGGTCGAGCGTGCGGGCGGGGTCGGCGTAGATGCCCGAGGACACCACGACGAGGATCCGCCAGCCCGAGTTGTCGATGGCCTCGCGTCGGTCCAGGTCGGACTCCCACTGCTCGACGCGTTCGATGTGGTGACGTCCGTCGTACTCGACGATCACGCGGACCTCCGGCCAGCTCAGGTCGTAGCGGCGGAAGGTGAGTCCGTCGTCCTCGCCGTAGGTGATGTTGACGCGCGGCTCGGGTAGCCCCGCGAGCACGATCAACATCCTCAGCCGGGTCTCCATGGGCGAGTCGACGCGTTCCCGCACGAACGCGACCGCCGCTCGCGCATGCGCTGCCCTGGGTCCGCGCCAGCCGGCGACGAACGCCCGCAACCGGTCCAGGCGGACGTGCCCATGGCGCACCAGGTGGTCGCCGACGACCACGAGGTCGACCAGTGCGAGCTGCTCGGCCAGCTCGACGAAGACCTGCTCTGCTGCGGAGACCCGCAACGTGCCGACCGTCGCGACCAGTGGCTCGGACGCAGCCGGGGCCACGTGGCAGCGGAGGTCGCTCCGTCGTCGTCGATCCGCGGCGGTCGGGACCGTCACGTGCTCCTCGGGCAGCGTGGGAACCGGTAGCCGCCAGACTCGTGCCGCGGTCGCGTGGCTCGCGTACGTGCCGTCGGCGAACGGAAGAAGAGCTGCCGCAGCGCGGACCTCCGGAGTGAGCGCGACTTCGGAGGCGACGTACACGCCCACGTGGATGCGGTGGAACCGCGCCGTTCGCAGCTGCTTGTCCGTCAGCCCGGCCGTGAGCGCGTCGGACCGGAGGAACGGCCGACGTACGTCGAGCGTGGTCTCCCGTGCTGCGCCCATCCGGGCAGACTGCCCGAACCCGGCCCAGGGTTGCAGCCGTCATCCACAGGGGCTGCTCCCGTCCCGGCGACGCTCCCGAGCGACGCCCCCAGAGCGCCGCGCTCAGCGCGCCGCCGGGACGGGCTCCTCGGCGACCCGCACCGGGTGGGTGACGGCCGGCGCGTGCTCGGCAGGGGAGAGCACCCGACGCAACGCGCCGGCCGGGATCGCGATGCCGCGGACGCGGGTGTCGGTCACGACCGTGGTCGGGGCCGAGCAGCCGGTGAGGGCGCACAGGCCGAGGATGTCGCCAGGCCCGGCGGTGCCGGTGAGCTCGCCGTCGTGCTGCAGGTGCAGCGAGCCCTCGGTGACCAGGAAGCAGACGTCGTCGTGGCTGGCCTCCGCCATCACGGCCCACCGCGGCGGGTAGCTGAACCAGTGGCACTCGCGGGCCAGGACGCGCAGCTCGTGCTCGCCGATGCCGGCCAGCCGGGGTGAGAGGCGCAGGCCGTCCACGAAGTGGTGCAGCTCGGCGCGGTGCATCCGGTGGTGCGAGGGCGTGGCCAGGCCGGCGAGCCGGAGGTCGCGGGACGCGAACCGGTAGTCCGAGCGGTGGTCGGTGTAGTCGCTGTGCTGCTCGTCCATTTTTGCCTTCTCCAGGGTCGCGGTGCCCTCCCCGCTGTGCCACTCTGGAGGAAGTCGGTAGCTGCTCGGGACAGGGGACGACCCTGCAGTTAAGGACCTGGGGGCGGTGGACGAGTGCGAGATCGTCGAACGTGACGCCGAGCAAGAGGCTCTGCGGGAGGCACTCGCGCGTGCGGCCTGGGGAGACGGCGGCGTCGTGGTCGTCGAGGGCCCCGCGGGCATCGGCAAGTCGACCCTGCTCGACGTCGCCGTGCAGGCGGCCGGCGAGCGCGGGTTCCGGCGCTTGCGCGGCGGCGGCGGCGAGGTCGCGCGAGCGGTGCCGTTCGCGGTGGCCCGGGACGTCCTCGGCCCCGCGTTGCGTGCCGGCTCGCCGTGGGTGCGCGACGAGGTGCTCCGTGATGCCGCCCGTCTCGCCCTCCCGGCCCTCGAGCCGACGCCGGGGAGCGGTGCGACGGAGGCGCCCGAGGCTCGTGCCTCGGCGATCCACGGACTCACCTGGCTGAGCATCAACCTCGCCAGCTCCCCGCTCCTGCTGGCGATCGACGACCTGCACGCGGCCGACGCCGAGAGCCTGGACTGGTTGACGTACCTCGCCGGCCGGCTCGACGGCGTACCCCTGATGGTCCTGGCGGCGCTGCGTCGGCCCCGCTCCGGATCGAAGGCCGACCTGCTCGTGGCCCGGGTCCCGGCCGAGCGGCGGCTGCGGCCCGGGCCGTTGAGCAGGGACGCCGTGGTCACGCTGAGCCGGCAACGGGGTGAGCCCCTGGACGTCGAGCGCGCCGCGGTCGTGGTCGCCGCCACCGGGGGCAAGCCGTTCCTGGTCGAGGCGATGCTGGCCGACCGGAGCGCGTCGAGCGATCCGCTCCGCGGCGTGGTGCAACGGGTGGCGGACGCCGGGCCCGCCGGGCTCGACGTCGCGTGCGCCGCGGCGGTGCTCGGCGACGACGCCTCGGTCCGGCACGTCGCCGCCGTCGCGGGCATCCGGGTGGACCACGTGGGCCGCACCGTCGGGGCGTTGGCGGCCGCCAGCCTCGTCGCGGGGACCGACCCGATCCGGCTGGTGCACCCGCTGCTGGAGGAGGCGTTGCTGGAGGCGGCCACCGAGGACCAGCGCAGCGACTGGCACGCCCGCGCCGCCGAGGTCCTGGCCGCCGACGGCGCGCTGCCCGGCAAGGTCGCCGCCCACCTGGTGCGCACGCTGCCCAGCGACGACCCGCGGCACCGCGACTGGCTGGCCGCGGCCGTCGACGCGGCCACCTCGGCCGGGGCTCCGGCCACCGCGGCCGTCTACCTGCGCCGCCTCCTCGAGGAGGACCTGGCCCCGAGTGCACGGGCCGCCGCGCTGCACCGGCTCGGCCTGGCCGAGGCCCAGTGCTTCGTCCCGGGAGCCACCGACCACCTCGTCGCAGCGACCTCCCTGACGACCGCCGGCGAGGAGCGGGCACGGGTCCAGCTGGACCTGTCGACGGCGCTCCTGGTCGCCGGCGACCTCGCCGGCGGGCTCGAGGTGCTGCTCGCCGCGGTCGAGAGCCTGCGCCCGGACACCGACGCCGGTCTCGCCGCGCTCGCCGACGCCCTCGGCCTCAGCCTGCTCAACATCGCCGACGAGCAGGCCCTGGACGCGCTCGAGGAGCAGGTCCGCGCCCATCGTCGGTACGACGGGAGCCCGGCCGACCGTCGCGCGGCGGCAGCCCTTTCGTTCGCGGGCTTCCGGGTCGGCGCCCCGGCGCAGGAGTGCCTGGGCGAGGCCCGCTACGCCTTCGACCAGCCGACCGCCGACCTGGCGCTGGCGGGCCTCGCACCGGCGTACCTCGGCGCGCACGTGACCCTCACCAACGCGGGTGCCGCCGACGAGGCGCACGCGCTGGCGGTGCGGGGCGGCCGATGGGCGAGCCAGCGCGGGGCTCCCGCGCTCGCCTCGATGGCGGCCTTCCGCGAAGCCGACGCGGCCTTCGTACGTGGAGACCTGCACGACGTGCTGGCGTTCGGGGAGCACCACTTCGCGGCCGCCGAGGAGGGCCTGTTCCCGCTCCTGGTGACCGGAGCCGCGGTGCCGCTGTGCGTGCGCGCGCTCGTCGACCACGGTGATCCCGCCGCCGCTCGGGACGTGCTCGACCGCTTCGGCATGTGGGACCTCGACCTCGAGGAGCTGGGGTTCGCCTCGCCCCTGCTGAGCAGGGGAGTGGTGAAGCTGGCGCTGCGGCAGCCGGCCGCCGCGCTGCTCGACCTCCAGGCGTGCGGACGGCGCATGGTCGCGACGGGCCACCACTGCACCGCCGGGCTGCCGTGGCGGATCTTCGCGGTGGAGGCGCTCGCCCTGCTGGGCCGGGTCGGCGAGGCGCGCGACCTGGCCGACGTCGAGGTCGAGAAGGGCCGTGCGTTCGGTGCCGCGCACGTGCTCGGCCGGGCGCTCGTCGCGCGGGCGCGGCTCGAGCCCGGCGCCGAGGCCGAGCAGCTCCTCGTCGAGGCCGTCGGCCTGCTCGCCGGCAGCGGGTGCCGGCTCGAGCTGGCCGAGGCTCTCGTCGCCTACGGCGCCCACCTGCGGCGTACCGGCAACCGCCGGGAGGCCCGGCTGCACCTGCGCGAGGCCCGCGAGCTCGCCCACGCGTGCCACGCGACCCCGCTGCGCCGTGTGGCCGAGGAGGAGCTGGCCGCGTCGGGTGCGCGCGTGGTCCAGCGGCCGACCGCGGGTGTCGGCGCGCTCACCCCGTCGGAGCGGCGGGTGGCCGACCTCGCCGCGTCCGGGCTGTCGAACGCCCAGATCGCGCAGACCCTCTTCGTGTCCCTCAAGACCGTGGAGATGCACCTCGGGAACACCTACCAGAAGCTCGGGATCCGGCAGCGCTCTGAGCTCGTGCGCACCCTCGCCGCCGCCGGCTGAGGCCCAGGCGCGGCCCGGGGACGGCCCGGGGCGGACCGATCGGTGCGGGAGTGACGGCGGTCCGCTCGCGGTGAGGACCTACGCCCCTTGCGCCCCGATCGGTCCGCTCTGGGACGCTGGCGGTGTGCAGGTGGTGGTGATCGGCGGAGGAATCGCTGGACTGGCGGCGGCGTACGAGCTGGCGCGGGCCGGCGAGGGCGTCATGCTCCTCGAGGCGGGAGACGTCCTCGGCGGGAAGCTGCGGGCCGGCGAGGTCGCGGGCGTGACCGTCGACGTCGGCGCCGAGGCGATGATCAACCGGCGGCCCGAGGCGGTGGGTCTGGCCCGCGACCTGGGCCTGGAGATCGTGCATCCGACGACCGCGACCTCGCGGGTGTGGACCCGCGGCGAGCTGCGGCCGCTGCCGCGCACCCTGATGGGTGCGCCGGTCGACCTCGACGACCTCGCCGCGTCGGGCATCCTGTCCGCCGACGGCCTCGCCCGGGCGCGCGCACAGGTCCCGCAGCGGGTCGAGGGCGATGCCGCGGTCGGGGAGGTGATCGCCGCCCGGTTCGGCGACGAGGTCACCGACCGGCTGGTCGAGCCCCTGCTGGGAGGTGTGTACGCCGGACGGGCCCGCGACATCTCGCTCCGGGCCGCCGTGCCCCAGCTCGTCCCGCTGCTCGCGGCCGAGACCTTCGCCGCCCCGGACGGTCCGACCACGGCGGAGTCGCCCGTGTTCGCCGGCATCCCCGGCGGGATGTGGCAGCTGCCGGAGGTGCTCGCCGCCGCGATCAGGCGCGCCGGCGGTGAGATCCGCACGGGCGCGACGGTCACGGCGCTGCGGCGTACCCCCGACGGGTTCGCGCTCAGCCTCGCCGACGAGGAGCTGCTCGCCGACCGGGTGGTCCTCGCCGTCCCGGCGGCTCCGGCGGCCCGGCTGCTCGCCGAGGTGGCGCCGGTCGCGGCGGGTGAGCTCGCCGAGGTCCGCTACGCGTCCAGCGCGGTCGTGACCCTCGCCTTCCGGGCCGAGGAGGCGTCCACCGCGCTCGACGTCGGGGCGTCCGGCTTCCTGGTGCCCCCGGTCGACGGCCGCCGGATCAAGGCGGCGACCTACTCCTTCGCCAAGTGGTCGTGGGTCCGCGAGGCCGGCCAGGGGCTGCTGGTCATGCGCACCTCGCTCGGCCGGTTCGGCGAGGAGGAGACCCTCCAGGTGCCCGACGAGGACCTCGTCGCGACGAGCCTCGCCGACCTGCGTGACGCCGCCGGCCTGACCGCGGCTCCCGTCGACAGCGTCGTCCAGCGGTGGGGCGGCGGCCTCCCGCAGTACGCCGTCGGCCACCTCGACCGCGTCGCCCGGATCCGCGCCGCCGTGGCGGAGGTCCCCGGGCTGGCGATCTGCGGCGCGGCGTACGACGGCGTGGGGATCGCGCCGACCGTCGCCTCAGCGCAGCGAGCGGTCGCCGCACTTGGCTGATCCGGGGCTGATCCCGGGCTGATCCCGCGTCCCGCCAGGTCTGCCGCCCTGTCCCTGTCGCCCGGGACACCCCGCCCAGCAACCTCGGGTCATCGCACCGACCCCTCCCGAAAGGACCCAGCGATGACCACCTCCGTCACGACCGACAACCCCGTCCGCTCCGACCTCCCGACCCGGGTCGTCCGGCCGCAGCAGGCCCAGGGCCGGCGCTGGCCGCTCGCCGGCATCGGCGCAGCCGTCGCGGGCATCGGCACGATCGTCACCTCCTCGATGGTGAACGGCGTCTACGACCAGGACCTCGTCGGGCAGCCCGACCGGATCGCGGAGAAGATCGCCTCGCAGACCGGCGCGATGTTCGCGTTCCACTCGATCACCGTCATCGGCGCGATGCTGATGATCGTGTTCGCGGCAGGCCTGTTCGGGCGGCTCCGCTCCGTCGTCGGCACCAGCACGGCCGCCGTCGTGGCGCTCGCGGGCTGGATCGGCACCGCCGTGGTGATGATGCTCGGCAGCGGCCTCGACACCGAGTTCATGATGAGCATGGCCGCCGACGACAAGTCCGTCGACAGCTACAACGCCGCGCTCTACAACCACTGGATCGGCACCATCCCGTGGGTCTGGGGCCTCGCCGGCCTCTCCGGCCTCGCACTGTTCGCGATCGCCCGCCGCGGCGGAGTGCCGCGCTGGATCGGCGTCGTCGGCCTCGTCCTCGGCGGGTTGACCACCCTGCTGGGCGTCTCGCCGCTGGAGTACATGGCTGCCGTCACCGGCGTGCTCATGCTGCTCGTCACCGCGATCGGCTTCACCGTCGGCGACCGCGCCTTCCGCGGCACCCGTTGATGGAGGAAACCGCAGCGGGGAGCCGAATCCGGCACCAGAATGTCCGGATGCCCGATCCGGCCCCCCTCCGTCGCGCCCCGGCCGCCCTCGTGGCGGTCGGGGTCGCGGTGCTGTTCGGGCTCGCGGCCTCCGCCGTCTCGGTGTGGCTCGACGCGTCCTCGCCCGCGACCGGCTCCGGGGTGGAGCTGAGCGGCGGCTGGGGATCGCCGTACACCTTCCTCGGTGCGGTGCTCACCCTGCTGGCCGCCGTGATCCTCGCCCACCGGCCCGGTCAAGGCTTCGGCTGGGGGCTCGCGTGGCTCGGGATCTTCTGGGTGCTCGACGGGTTCAGCCAGTCCTTCGTCCGGTACGGCGTCGCCGCCGACCACGCGCTCGCCGGCAGCAACCTGGCGCTGTGGTTCTTCAACCGCATCGGCTCGTTCCTCCCGCTCAGCCTCGCGCTGCTGCTCCTGCTGTTCCCCGACGGGCGGCTGCTGCCCGGCGCCTGGCGGTGGGTGGGCCGGGCGACGATTGCTGCCATGGCGCTCGGCGGCACGATGGTCGTGCTGTCGCCGGCGACCGGCCTGCCCGACGTACCGCTACCGCCGGGGGTGGACCTCGACGCCGGTGCCTTCCCACTGCCCCACGCGGTGACCGCGGTCGCCAGCCCGATCTGCCTGGCCGTGTCCATCGGCGGGCTGCTCCTCGCCATGGCGTCGGTGGTCGTCCGCTACCGGCGCTCGCGTGGGCTGGACCGCGATCGCATCCGGTGGCTGACGTGGAGCGTCATGGCGATCGGGCTGCTGCTCGCCGTCTCCGCCGGTCTCGAGATCTCGCACCTCGGCGACGCGGTGATGGCGATCATCATGCTGCTGCCCGCGGCCGCCATGACGGTCGGCATCGTCCGCCCCGAGGTCGTGCCGATCGAGGACCTGCTGCTCCGCACGCTGGTGTGGACCGTCCTGGCGCTCTCCATCCTGGCCGCCGACGCGGCGGTCCTCGTGCTCCTCACCGTGGTCCTGGGCGACGCCCTCAGCCAGCGCCAGGTGGTCCTGACCGTCCTGCTGCTGTCGGTCCTGCTCTACGCGCCGCTGCGGCTGCGGCTGGCCCGGTTGGTCCAGCGCCTGCTGGTCGGCCGCCGCTCCGAGAGGTACGACGCCGTGGCCGGCCTCGCCGCCGCCCTCGAGACCACCGACGAGGGGTCCGAGCAGCTGGCCGCCGTCGCCCACGCCGTCGCCGACGCGTTCGGCGTCCGCTACGTCGGTGTCGAGGTCGACCGGGGCGCGGGGGAGCGGCTCCTGGCGTCGTACGGCGAGGAGCCGGCCGACGTGCGCACGCTCCCGATCGCCTACCGGGGTGCCGAGGTCGGACGCCTGGTGCTGCCGGTCAAGGGTCTGCGCAGCCGGCTGAGCGCCAAGGACGAGCGGCTGCTCGGCGACCTGGTCCGCCAGGCCGCGACGGCCGCGCGCGCGAGCCGGCTCGCCGACGAGGTGCAGGCGAGCCGGGAGCGGCTGGTGGCCGCGCGCGAGGAGGAGCGGCGCCGGATCCGCCGCGACCTCCACGACGGCCTGGGTCCGTCCCTCAGCGGCGTCGTGTTCCAGCTCGAGGCGGCCCGGCTGGCCGTCGGCACCGACCCGGCCCGAGCCGCGACCCAGATCGGCTCGATCGCCGAGCACGTGCAGGGTGTCGTCGCCGACGTGCGCCGCCTGGTGCACGACCTGCGACCGCCGGCCCTCGACGACCGCGGCCTGGTGGGGGCGCTGCGCCAGCAGGCCGAGCGGCTCGACGTACCGCTGGAGGTGGAGGCGCCGGTGCTCGACGGCGCGCTCCCGGCGGCGGTCGAGGTGGCGGCGTACCGGATCGTCGGCGAGGCCCTCACCAACGTCGCCCGCCACGCCGACGCGCAGGGCGCGCGGCTGACCTTCGGCCTCGCCGGCGACGCGCTCACCCTCGAGCTCGCCGACGACGGCGTCGGCATCGACGCCGGCCGGCAGGCCGGTGTCGGCCTGGTCAGCCTGCGCGAGCGCGCCGCCGAGCTGGGCGGCACCGCCGACATCACCTGTCCACCCGCCGGCGGCACGGTGGTCCGTGCTCGCCTTCCCCTGAGGAGCACCGATGCCTGACCCGATCCGCGTGGTGGTCGTCGACGACCACCAGATCGTCCGCGACGGGCTGGTGGCGCTGCTCGGCGCCCTCGACGGCCTCGAGGTCGTCGGGTCGGCCACCGACGGCCGCGAGGCGGTGCACGTCGTGACCGAGACCGCGCCGGACGTGGTGATGATGGACATCCAGATGCCCGAGCTCGACGGCATCGAGGCGACCCGCTTCCTCGTGGGCCGCACGCCCGACCTGCGGGTGGTCATGCTGACCATGAACGAGGACGACGACACGGTCCTCGGCGCGATCCGTGCGGGCGCCCGCGGCTACCTGCTCAAGGGGGCGGGTGCCGACGAGGTCAAGCACGCGGTCCGCACCGCCGCGAGTGGCGGGATGGTGTTCGGCGGCGCGATCGCCGGCCGGATCGCGGGCCTGCTCGCCGGCGCTCCTCGGCCGGTCGAGGACGAGCCCTTCCCCGACCTCACCGAGCGCGAGCGCTCGGTGCTGCGGATGATCGCGGCGGGCCGCTCGAACGACGACATCGCGGGGGAGCTCTACGTCTCCAACAAGACCGTCCGCAACACCGTCTCGGTCATCTACGCCAAGCTGGGCGCGAGCGGCCGGGCCGATGCGATCGTGCGCGCGCGGGAGGCGGGGTACGGCGCCTGAGGTTCCCCGGCACAATGGAGGCATGACCGACCCGCAGGCCCACATCCAGAGCAACGCCGCCAAGATCAACGAGCTCAACGACACGATCCGCTTCACGATGTGGTCGGTGTTCAAGCTCGAGCGGACGCTCGGCCCCAACGAGGTGGAGCGCAAGGCCGAGGCGGCCGAGCTCGAGACCCTCGTCGAGGAGCTCGCGGGGGAGGACGTCGTCGTGCGCGGTGTGTACGACGTCGCGGGCCTGCGCGCCGACGCCGACCTGATGGTCTGGTGGCACGCCCCGGACTCCGACCTGCTGCAGAGCGCCTACCACCGGCTGCGTCGTACCGCCTTCGGGTCGCGGCTCGCCCCGGTGTGGTCGCAGATGGCGCTGCACCGGCCGGCGGAGTTCAACCGCAGCCACCTGCCGGCGTTCCTGGCCGACGAGCGGGTGCACGACTACGTGGCGGTCTACCCGTTCGTGCGGTCCTACGAGTGGTACCTCCTCGAGGACGCCGAGCGTCGCCGGCTGCTCGCCGAGCACGGCCAGATGGCGCGCGGCTACCCCGACGTCCGCGCCAACACGGTGCCGAGCTTCGCGCTGGGCGACTACGAGTGGATTCTCGCCTTCGAGGCCGACGACCTGACCCGGATCGTCGACCTGATGCGGCACCTGCGGGGCTCGGAGACGCGTCGCCACGTGCGCGAGGAGGTGCCGTTCTACACCGGTCGCCGGGTCGACGTGGCGGACCTGCTGGAGCGGCTCCCGTAGTC
>DATFHM010000220.1:0-6171 GCA_035248385.1 Nocardioides sp.
CCCGCCGGTTGCGGTCGGCCGAGGCGGTCGCCGTCACCGACACCACCTTCCGGGACGCGCACCAGTCGTTGCTGGCCACCCGCGTGCGCACCACCGACCTGCTGCGCGTCGCCGGGCACGTCGCCCGCACCACCCCGCAGCTGTGGTCGCTGGAGTGCTGGGGCGGGGCGACGTACGACGTCGCGCTGCGCTTCCTCGGCGAGGACCCGTGGGAGCGGCTGGCCGGGCTGCGCGAGGCGGTGCCGAACATCTGCCTGCAGATGCTGCTGCGCGGCCGCAACACCGTGGGCTACACGCCGTACCCCACCGCCGTGACCGATGCATTCGTCGAGGAGGCCGCGGCCACCGGCATCGACGTGTTCCGGATCTTCGACGCCCTCAACGACGTCGACCAGATGCGCCCCGCCATCGACGCCGTCCGGGCCACCGGCACGACCGTCGCGGAGGTCGCGCTCTGCTACACCGGCGACCTCTCGAACCCGGCCGAGGACCTCTACACCCTCGACTACTACCTGCGGCTGGCCGAGCAGATCGTCGAGGCCGGCGCCCACGTGCTCGCGATCAAGGACATGGCCGGGCTGCTCCGGGCGCCCGCCGCCCGGACGCTCGTCACGGCGCTGCGCAGCCGGTTCGACCTGCCCGTGCACCTGCACACCCACGACACCCCGGGTGGCCAGCTCGCCACCGTCCTCACCGCCATCGACGCCGGTGTCGACGCGGTCGACGTGGCCTGCGCGGCGATGGCCGGCACCACCTCGCAGCCGCCGATGTCGGCGCTCGTGGCCGCCACGGACTTCAGCGACCGGGCCACCGGCCTGGACCTGGCCGCGGTCAACGCGCTGGAGCCCTACTGGGAGGCGGTACGCCGGGTCTACGCGCCCTTCGAGTCGGGCCTGCCGGCGCCGACCGGCCGGGTCTACACCCACGAGATCCCGGGCGGCCAGCTGTCCAACCTGCGCCAGCAGGCGATCGCGCTCGGGCTGGGGGAGAAGTTCGAGCAGATCGAGGACATGTACGCCGCCGCCGACGACATCCTCGGCCGGGTCCCCAAGGTGACCCCGAGCTCGAAGGTGATCGGCGACCTGGCGCTCGCGCTCGTCGCCGCCGGGGCCGACCCGGTCGCGTTCGAGGACGACCCGGCGTCGTACGACGTCCCGGCCTCGGTCATCGGCTTCCTGCACGGCGAGCTCGGCGACCCGCCGGGAGGCTGGCCCGAGCCGTTCCGCTCCCGCGCCATCGGCAACAAGCCGTGGGCGGCGCCGGACGAGACGCTCCCCGCGGACGCGGAGGAGGCTCTGCGCACCGACCGGCGGGCGACCCTCAACAAGCTGCTCTTCCCCGGTCCCACGCGGGAGTTCCTCGACGCCCGCGAGCGCTGGGGAGACCTGTCGGTGATCGACACCCTCGACTACCTCTACGGCCTGCGCGAGGGCGACGAGCACGTCGTCGAGCTCGAGCCCGGCGTCAAGCTCGTCGTCGGCGTCCAGGCGATCAGCCAACCCGACGAGCGCGGCTACCGCACCGTGATGTGCACCCTCAACGGCCACCTGCGCCCGATCTCGGTGCGCGACCGCTCGGTGTCGACCGACGTGGTGAGCGCCGAGCGCGCCGACACCGGCAACCCGGGCCACGTCGCCGCGCCCTTCCAGGGCGTGGTGACCGTCGCGGTCGAGGACGGCGACAAGGTCGACGCGGGCGACGTGGTCGCCACCATCGAGGCGATGAAGATGGAGGCCAGCATCACGGCCCCGATCTCCGGCGTGGTCGAGCGCGTGGCCGTCTCGGGCCCGCAGGCGGTCGACGGGGGCGACCTGCTGCTCGTCCTGCGCTGAGCGCACCTCAGGTGTACCCCAGGACCGTGCTCGGCAGCTCCGCCGTGCACGCAGGAGAGAAGGAAGTGGTTTCGTGAAGAGGTTCCTCAGTGCCGGTCTCGCGGCGGCCGCAGCCAGCGTGATCACCGGGTTCGTCATGGCCCAGCCGGCGTCGTCCACGGACGAGTCGGCCGGTTGCCCGGTGAGCGACTACACGATGGCGCTGCGCTACCAGCAGTCCGCGTCGGTGGCAGCTCTGCAGAAGCAGTCCTACCGCCTCGCGACCGACCGGCTCGAGGACCTCGTGGGTCCGATGCAGGCCTACCAGGGCAACGGTGCGCGGGTCGGGCTGATCAAGCGCAACGGCCACCTCGCCGTCGTCGCCGACCTGGACGAGACCGTGCTCGACAACACCGCGCTGCTGGCCCGCGACCTGCAGGCCTGCCACACCTACACCACCTGGGACACCTGGTCGGACTGGGAGATCAACGGCAACCCCACGCTCATCCCCGGTGCGGCCGCGTTCTTCAGCGAGGCCAACCGGCTGGGCCTGGGCATCTACTACATCTCCGACCGGTTCCAGGAGAACAAGCCGTCCACCCTCGCCACCCTGCGCCAGCTCGGCCTGCCCCAGGTCAGCGACGACCACGTCCTGCTCTACGGCCCCACCAAGGCCGAGCGCCGCGCGATCGTCAGCAGGGACCACGACATCGTGCTCGAGCTCGGTGACTCGCTGACCGACTTCTCGCAGGAGTTCAAGCACGCCACCGCGGAGCGGCAGCAGCAGCTCGTCGACCAGTACGACGCCCGCTGGGGCACCTCGTGGATCGCGTTCCCCGACTCGGCGTACGGCCAGTGGAGCACCAACACGCTGCACGCCTGGGACGCGCCGCTGGTCACCAGCTGAACGGCTCGGGGCAGGTCGTAACCTCGGCCGTGTGCCGATGATCGACCTGCCCCTGCCCGACGGGAGCGCCGAGGCCTACCTCGCCGTCCCGCCCGACCTCGCCGCGGGGGAGACCCGCCCCGGCGTGCTGTTCTTCATGGACGCCTTCGGGCTGCGCCCGCAGATCGAGGCGATGGCGGACCGGATCGCCTCCTGGGGGTACGTCGTGCTCGCGCCGAACGTCTTCCACCGCACCGGCACGGTCTCCGACATCGCGCCCACCGCCGACCTGCGGGTCGCGGAGGAGCGGGAGCGCTTCTTCGCGACGCTCCGCCCGCACTTCGCCGCGCTCACCCCCGACCGGTCCGATGCCGACACGGTCGCGTATGTCGCCGCCCTGCGCGCCCGGCCCGAGGTCGGCGACGGGCCGATCGGCGTCACGGGCTACTGCATGGGCGCCCGCCTCGCCACCCGGGCGGCCGGCAACCACCCCGACGACGTGGCCGCCGCCGCGGGCTTCCACGGCGGCCGTCTCGCCACCGAGGACCCGGACAGCCCGCACCTGCTGCTCGCCCACGCGCGTGCCGAGCTGGTCTACGGGCACGCCGACGGCGACCCCTCGATGCCGCCCGACGCGATCGCCCGGCTGGGCGCGGCGCTGGCCGCCGCCGGCCTCACCGCGACCAACGAGGTGTACGCCGGAGCGCAGCACGGCTACACGATGGCCGACACCTCGTCGTACGACGAGACGGCCGCGGAGCGGGCCTCCGCCGCCCTCCGGGAGCTCCTCGCCCGCGCTCTCTGAGGGCTGTGAAAGACCTGTGACACGGCGTCGCACTACCAGGCTTTACCGAGGCCTCCAAAAATAAGCGGGTGCCGGATGCTGAAAACTGGCGTGGGTTGCGTCACCTCACCCCTAGGGTTGTCGTTGTCTGGGGGACACGGGAAACCTCTGAAGGGGGTAGGAGCATGTTCGGGAGGCTCATCACCTGCATCGCCGCGGGACTCACGGCGGTGCTCGTCGTGGCGTCCGGAGGTGCTGCGTCCGGTTACGGCAACGGCGTGAGCACCTCGTGCAACGTCAGCGTCAGCGCCAAGGCCGGCAAGCCGATCTCGGCGTTCATCGACGTCAAGGGGAACGCCTCCAGCGCGGTCACCGGCGATGTCACGATCAGCGTCTTCCGCTCCGGCAGCGCTCCCCGGATGGCGGCGCGTGCGGCGGCGGTCTGGACCAAGACCGTCCACTACAACGGCACGCCGCTCACGATCACCGGCCCCGCCCTCCCGCGCGGCAGCTACCGTGCCGTCGCGAAGTTCTCCGCCGACCCGGGCGTCTTCCTCGACTGCCAGTGCTTCGGGAGCTTCCGCACCAAGAGCGTCGCGGGCGAGCACCACACCAACGGCGGCGGCGGGAACGGCCTGCCCAACACCGGTGGCCCCTCGGAGTGGTGGCTGATCGCCGGCTTCGGACTGGTCCTGGCCGGTGGCGCGGCGACGTACGCCGGGCGCCGGCGCCGCACCGCGGCCCACGCCTGATCTCAGAACCATCGCGGACGGCATGGCCCGAGCACTACGCTCGGACCATGCCGTCCTTGCGTTGCCCCTGTGACACGACCCTGCGCGCCGAGACCGACGACGAGCTCGTCGAGAAGGTGCAGGAGCACCTCGCCGCCGAGCACCCCGGCCGGGAGTACTCGAGGGAAGAGATCCTGTTCATGGCGATGTGACCCCTACGCGAGTTCGGCCTTGTGGTCAGCCGAAACCAGGATTTCGGCTGACCACAAGGCCGAACTCGCGGACGGTCGGGGTTCAGACGGGGTAGATCCGCGGGACCTCCGACGCCTTGCCGGTGAAGCTGGGTGACCGCTTCTCGAGGAACGCGGCCACGCCCTCCTTCCCGTCGGCGATCGAGGTGTAGTACATCGCCAGCGAGTCCGACAGGTGCGCCTCGAGCGGGTGGGCCGCGGCGCCGTTGCGGTAGAGCATCTGCTTGGCCAGGGCCAGCGCGACGGGGGAGCGGTCGCGGACGAAGGACCGCGCCAGCTCGTACGCCGCCGGCAGCAGCTCGTCGGGCTCGTGCAGGCTGCGCACCAGCCGGCCGGCGTACGCCTGCTCGGCGGTGAGGATGTCGGCCGAGTAGACCCACTCCAGCGCCTGCTGGATGCCGACGATGCGCGGCAGGAACCACGTCGAGCACGCCTCCGGCACGATGCCGAGGCGGCCGAAGACGAAGCCGATCCGGGCCTTGGTGGAGGCCAGCCGCAGGTCCATGGCGAGCGTCATCGTCGCGCCGATGCCGACCGCCGGGCCGTTGATGGCGGCGATGACAGGCTTGGGCAGCGCGTGGATCGCGAGGGTGACCTTGCCGCCGGTGTCGCGGATGCCGTCGTCGTACGGCGCCTCGTCGTACGCCGCCCGGAACTCCTCGGGCGTCGGCGAGAGGCTCTCGTCGAGCCCGAACACGTTGCCGTCCGCCGACAGGTCCATGCCGGCGCAGAACGCCCGGCCCGATCCGGTGACGACCACGGCGCGCACGTCGTCGTCGCGCGCGTCGGTGAGGAACACCTTGTGCAGCTCGCGCGCCATGGTGAGGTTGAACGCGTTGAGCGCGTCGGGGCGGTGCAGGGTGAGCGTGGCGATGCCGTCGGCGTCGACGCTCCAGTCGAGGGTCTCGTAGCTGCTCATGAGGGGAGGCCGGAGGCCGTGCACTCCTTCTTGGTGATGTCCTGCGTGCGGTCCTCGATGATCGCCTTGAACAGCGGCTTCGCGCGAGAGTCGTCCATGTAGTGGGCCGACCCGTCGGTGACCGGCATCGTGCAGGTCAGGCCGTCCTTGCCGCCCGCGTGCCGCATGGCGAGCGCCCACTTGGCCACGGCGAGCTGGCTGGTGCCGTCGCCGAAGGAGAAGAAGTCCGGCACGGCCTGGTTGAGCTTCCACCAGCGGAACGGGTTGAGCACCGACCACGGCGAGAAGACCTTGCTGCCGATCGCCGCGACGACCTCGCGCTGGTGCGCCACCCGGTCCAGGTCGCCGAGGCGCTGCGCGTGCCGCGAGCGCGCATAGGCCAGGGCGGTGCGCCCGTCCGCCTCCTGGCAGCCCTTCTTCACGTGCAGCCCGGCGTCCTTGTCGTCCATCCGCGACTTCGGGCAGATCGTGATGCCGCCGACCGCGTCGACGACGCCCGCGACCCCGCCGAGGCCGACCTGGACGTAGTCGTCGATGCGCACGCCGGTCTGCTCCTCGATCGCGTGGACGAGCTGGCGAGCGTCACCCTGCTTGAAGTAGCCGTTGATCCGGCTGCCGTTGACGTACCAGTCGCGCGGGAAGGAGATCAGCACGTCCGGCCCGGAGCCGGTGTGCAGCATCATGATCGTGTCCGAGAGGTTCTCGTTGTGGTGCAGACCGGTGTGGAACTCCTTCTTCTGCGCCGTGGTCAGCCCGGCGCGGGAGTCGCTCCCCACCATCAGGTACGTC
>DATFHM010000221.1:0-22128 GCA_035248385.1 Nocardioides sp.
TCGCCGCCGCACTCGCCGCTGGCGAGCTCGTGCTGGAGCCGGGGCCGGCCCGTTCCGACGTACGACGCGACCTGCTGGCCCTGCCCGGCATCGGGCCGTGGACGGCCGACTACATCGCCCTGCGTGCGCTCGGTGATCCCGACGTCTTCCTGCCGACCGACCTGGGGGTCCGCCACGGGCTCGCGGCGTTGGGGCCGGCGGATCCCGAGCGTTGGGCGCCGTGGCGCTCCTACGCGCTGCTGCACCTGTGGACCATGGACCCGAAGAAGGAGAGCTGACATGTGGACCGTCGTCGATTCACCGATCGGACCGCTGCGGATCGTCGAGCAGAACGGCGCGATCACCGCGATCGAGTTCAGCCCGTTCCGCGACCAGGACGGGCGCCCGCGCGGCGTGCAGGCCGATGACGACCCGGTCCTGCGTGCTACCGCCGACCAGCTCGCCGAGTACTTCGCCGGCGAGCGCACCGACTTCGACCTGCCGCTCGCGCCCGTCGGCAGCGCCTGGCAGCGCAGCGTGTGGGAGCAGCTGCTGAAGATCGGCTACGGCGAGACCGCGTCGTACGGCGAGATCGCGGCCCGGCTGGGCAAGACCAACGCCGCGTCGCGGGCCGTCGGCACCGCCAACGGCTCCAACCCGATCCCCATCGTCATCCCGTGCCACCGGGTGATCGGCGCCGACGGCACCCTCACCGGCTACGCGGGCGGGATCGAGCGCAAGCAGCTGCTCCTCGACCTGGAGCGGACCGACCAGCTCTTCTGAAGGCGCTGGCTACTCGGCCGCAGCGCGCCGCAGCGACTCCGACAACCGCTCCGCGGCCGCGAGCACGGCGGGGGCGTGCATCCGGCCGGGCTGGCGCGACAGCCGCTCCAGCGGACCCGACACCGACACCGCGGCGATGACCTTGCCACCGGGGGAGCGGATCGGGGCGGAGACCGAGGCGACGCCCTGCTCGCGCTCGCCGACCGACTGTGCCCAGCCGCGACGCCGGATCGCGGAGAGCTCGGCCGCGGAGAACGCGGCGTTCTGCAGGCCGCGGTGGATGCGCTCGGGGTCGTCCCACGCGAGCAGCACCTGCGCCGCGGAGCCCGCACGCATGGTCAGCTGCGAGCCGACCGGGATGGTGTCGCGCAGGCCGGAGGGCCGCTCGGCGGCGGCGACGCACACGCGGGCGTCGCCCTGGCGCCGCCACAGCTGCGCGGACTCGCCTGTGATGTCGCGCAGCCGCGCGAGGACGGGGCCGGCGGTGGCCAGCAACCGGTCCTCGCCGGCAGCGGCGGACAGCTCGGCCAGACGCGGCCCCAGCACGAACCGGCCCTGCATGTCGCGCGCCACGAGGCGGTGGTGCTCGAGGGCCACCGCCAGGCGGTGCGCGGTCGGTCGCGCCAGACCCGTGCCGGCCACCAGGCCCGCCAGGGTCGCGGGGCCCGACTCCAGTGCGGTGAGCACCAGGGCCGCCTTGTCGAGTACGCCGACGCCGCTCGAGTTGTCCATATGGCAATACTGCCGTCTCAGAAGTTGGGATGCAAGGTCTAGGCTCTGATCAGTGCCCGGACCGGGCGCACGAGCTCTATTCAGGAGGGTGTCATGGGTAGGACCCTGGCGGAGAAGGTGTGGGACGAGCACGTCGTCCGATCGGTCGACGGAGAGCCGGACCTGCTCTACATCGACCTTCACCTCATCCACGAGGTGACCAGCCCGCAGGCGTTCGACGGCCTGCGTCTCGCGGGTCGCAAGGTACGTCGCCCCGACCTGACCCTGGCCACCGAGGACCACAACGTCCCGACGCTGGACTGGGACAAGCCGATCGCCGACCCGGTGAGCAAGACCCAGGTCGACACGCTGCGCAAGAACGCCGAGGAGTTCGGCGTACGGCTGCACCCGCTCGGCGACGTCGAGCAGGGCATCGTGCACGTCGTCGGCCCGCAGCTGGGTCTCACCCAGCCCGGCATGACGATCGTCTGCGGTGACTCGCACACCAGCACCCACGGCGCGTTCGGCGCGATCGCGTTCGGCATCGGCACCAGCGAGGTCGAGCACGTCCTGGCCACGCAGACCCTGCCGCAGGCCAAGCCGAAGACCATGGCGGTCACCGTCAACGGTGCGCTGCCCGAGGGCGTCACCGCCAAGGACCTGATCCTCTACCTGATCGCGCAGACCGGCACCGGTGGCGGCCAGGGCTACATCGTGGAGTACCGCGGCGAGGCCATCGAGAAGCTCTCGATGGAGGGCCGGATGACGGTCTGCAACATGTCGATCGAGTGGGGCGCGAAGGCCGGCATGATCGCGCCCGACCAGACCACCTTCGACTACATCGAGGGCAAGCCCGAGGCGCCGAAGGGTACCGAGTGGGACGCGGCCGTCGCGCACTGGAAGACCCTGACGACCGACGCCGACGCGACCTTCGACAAGGAGATCGTGATCGACGCGTCCGACGTGACGCCGTTCGTCACCTGGGGCACGAACCCCGGTCAGGGCGTGCCGCTGGGCGCCAACGTCCCGAGCCCCGATGACTTCGAGGACCCCTCCGACAAGCTCGCCACCGAGAAGGCCCTGGAGTACATGGGTCTCACGGCCGGCCAGCCGATGCGCGAGGTCAAGGTCGACACCGTCTTCGTCGGCTCCTGCACCAACGGCCGGATCGAGGACCTGCGCCTGGCGGCGGAGATCATCAAGGGCCACAAGGTCGCCGAGGGCACCCGCCTGCTCGTCGTCCCCGGCTCGGTGCGCGTGCGCAACCAGGCGATCGAGGAGGGCCTCGACAAGGTCTTCATCGAGGCCGGCGCCGAGTGGCGCGGTGCGGGCTGCTCCATGTGCCTGGGCATGAACCCGGACACCCTCGCCCCGCAGGAGCGCAGCGCCAGCACGTCGAACCGCAACTTCGAGGGCCGGCAGGGCAAGGGTGGCCGCACCCACCTGGTGTCCGTGCCCGTCGCTGCCGCGACCGCCGTTCGCGGCACCCTGTCCTCGCCCGCCGACCTGCAGACCGTGGAGGCCTGAGTCATGGAGAAGTTCACCTCGCACACCGGCACGGCCCTGCCGCTGCGCCGCAGCAACGTCGACACCGACCAGATCATCCCCGCGGTCTACCTCAAGCGCGTGACCCGCACCGGCTTCGAGGACGGCCTGTTCGCCGCGTGGCGCAACGACCCGGAGTTCGTCGCGAACAAGCCGGAGTACCAGGGCGTCAGCATCCTCGTGGCCGGCCCCGACTTCGGCACGGGCTCCTCGCGCGAGCACGCGGTGTGGGCGCTCATGGACTACGGCTTCAAGGTCGTGCTCTCGAGCCGCTTCGCCGACATCTTCCGTGGAAACTCCGGCAAGGCCGGCCTGCTCTCGGTGCCCGTCGACCAGGACGTCATCGAGAAGCTGTGGGAGCTCATCGAGGCCGACCCCACCACGCAGGTCACCGTCGACCTCGAGTCGAGGACGGTGAAGGCCGGTGACCTCACCGCCGAGTTCCAGATCGACGACTACACGCGCTACCGGCTGCTCAACGGGCTCGACGACATCGGCATCACCCTCGGCAACGAGGCCGACATCGCGGCGTACGAGCAGAACCGGCCGACCTGGAAGCCGCTCACGCAGCACGCCTGAGGTCTGCGCGAACACTCAGAAGTCCCATTCCACCGGGGGTTTCGGCATCGCCGAGGCCCCCGGTGGCATTTCCGTACGACGCCGTGCGACCGAATCCGGTTCGCCCCGCACGGTGCGCGCATCGCCTGAGAAGCGGCCGAGAAGTGCCGAAATCCGCGAAAAAACCGGCAATTTCCCCGGCGTGGTGATTGTGACGACGGTCATCTGTGCCTAGCGTCAGGCGCAAGGACGTCGGGCGTGGGCCCGTCGCAACGACCAGGAACGGCGACCCCGTCGTTCTGGCGGAAGGACAAGTAGTGAACAAGTCTCAGTTGATCGACGCGCTGTCCGAGCGCTTCGACGGCAACCGTAAGGCCGCAGCGAACGCTCTCGACGCCGTGCTCGACACGATCACGCGTCAGGTCGCGAAGGGCGAGAAGGTCGCGATCACGGGCTTCGGTTCGTTCGAGAAGCTCGTGCGCAACCCGCGTCTGGTCCGCAACCCGCAGACCGGTGAGCAGATCAAGACCAAGAAGAAGGCCGTCCCGAAGTTCACCGCCGGTGCGGACCTGAAGAACGTCATCTCCGGTGCCAAGAAGCTCCCGCCGCTGCCGAAGCCGGCCAAGAAGGCCGCCGCTGCTGCGAAGAAGACGGTCGCCGCCGCTCCGGCCAAGACCGCCGCCCCGGCCAAGAAGGCCGCGACCACCGCCGCCAAGAAGGCGACGGCTCCGGCGAAGAAGGCCGCCACCACCGCGAAGAAGGCGGCTCCGGCCAAGAAGGCTCCGGCCACGAAGAAGGCCGCTCCGGCCAAGAAGGCTCCGGCTGCCAAGAAGGCGGCTCCCGCCAAGAAGGCCGCTCCGGCCAAGAAGGCTCCGGCTGCCAAGAAGGCCGCTCCCGCCAAGAAGGCCCCCGCCAAGAAGGCCCCCGCGAAGAAGGCTCCGGCCAAAAAGGCCTGACCACTCCTTCACGACGACGGGCCGCCCCACGGGGGCGGCCCGTCCGTCATTTCGGGACCGACTCCAGCAGCGCCGACGTCGCCGGCCCGAGGCCCAGGACCCGCGCGGCGGCAAGGCTCTCGGCATCGTCGACGTCACGACGCAACCCGGCCAGCACGCCCCCGATCGGTACGCCGCCGGCATCCCGGTGTGCCGCGGCCGACCCGGCGCCGAAGCGCGGGTCGAAGTCGTCGTACGCCGCCGTGTAGAGCGTGGTCCCCGTCCCCTCCGCGTCGCTGCAGTACGCCGGTCCGCCGGCCACCGACGCGAGTGCGGTGTCGAGCAGGTCCGGTGTGAGCGCCGGCAGGTCGGCGAGCAGGGCGACCGGGCGCAGCGCGGGCCACCGGCCGCGGGCGACCGCGGAACCCGCACGCAGCGCGGCATTCAGCCCCCCGCCGGGGTCGGCGCACACCTCGACGCCGAGCGCGCGCACCTCCTCGCCGAACGCGTCGCCGGACGAGTCGTCGGACTCGGTGACCACCAGCACCCGCGCCACCGCGGCCGTGTCGCGGGCCGCGCAGATCGTGTCGATCGCGATGGCGCGCGCGAGTGCGGCCCGGTCGGCCACTCCGCCCAGGCGCGACTTGCCGATCGCCGGCGGCTTCACCGGGACCAGCGCCACGAACCCGCCATCGCCGAAGGACACGACGACATCGTCCCAGGCACACCTCGCGACCTGTCCTGTGGGCGACCTGTCCGACCGGTAGCCTGCACCCGTGACGGTGCGCAGGATGCAGGAGAAGCGCGGCTGGGTCTTCTGGCTGGCGTGCTTCATCGTCAAGCCGTTCATGTGGGCGACGACGAAGCGGACCTGGATCAACCCCGAGCGGATCCCGGAGTCCGGCGGCTTCGTCATCGCGATGAACCACCTGTCCCACATCGACCCGGTGACGGCCGCCGTGCTCGTCTACGACTACGGACGCCTGCCGCGCTACCTCGCGAAGGCGGGGCTGTGGAACAACAAGTGGCTGCGGCTCATCCTCGACGGCGCCCAGCAGATCCCCGTCGAGCGGGAGTCCGGTGGGTCGCAGGCCTTCTCCGCGGCCGTGCAAGCCGTCCGCGAGGGCAAGGCGATCGTGGTCTACCCGGAGGCGACGATCACCCGGGACCCCGACCTGTGGCCGATGAAGGGCAAGTCCGGTGCGGCGCGGATCGCGCTGGAGACCGGGTGCCCGGTCATCCCCGTCGGCCAGTGGGGCGCGCAGGACCTGCTGGCGCCGTACACCACCAGGCCGCACCTGATGCCGCCGCGCAAGCGGCTGGTGCAGAGCATCGGCGATCCCGTCGAGCTCGCCGACCTCGCCGCCAAGGAGCGCACGCCCGAGGTCGTCGCCGAGGCGACCGAGCGGATCATGGCCGCCATCACGGCCGAGCTCGAGCAGATCCGTGGCGAGAAGGCGCCCGCCCACCGCTGGGACATGGCCGTCGACGGCGACCGCTTCAAGAAGGCGCACAAGTGAGCGGCAAGATCGCCGTCCTGGGCGCGGGGTCCTGGGGCACGGCCTTCTCGATCGTGCTCGCCGACGCGGGCAACGACGTCACCATCTGGGCCCGGCGCGACGAGGTCGCGGCCGACATCAACGAGCGCCACGAGAACGTCGACTACCTCTCGGGCATCGAGCTCCCGCGCACGATCACCTCGACCACCGACCCCGAGCGGGCGCTGTCGGGCGCCGACGTGGTCGTGCTCGCCGTACCCTCCCAGTCGCTGCGCGACAACCTCCCCGCCTTCATGCCGTACGTCGCCGACGACGCCGTCTTCGTCTCGCTGATGAAGGGCGTCGAGCTCGGCACCCAGCGCCGGATGTCGGAGGTCGTGGCCGAGGTCGCCGACGTGCCGAGCAACCGCATCGCCGTCGTCAGCGGACCCAACCTCGCGCGAGAGATCGCCCGCAGGGAGCCGGCCGCCTCGGTGATCGCGTGCTCCGACGAGGCGGTCGCGACGATGCTGCAGAACCGGTGCCACGCGCCGGCGTTCCGGCCCTACACGAGTGTCGACGTGCTCGGCTGCGAGCTCGGCGGCGCCTACAAGAACGTCGTCGCCTTGTGCGTCGGCATGGCGGTGGGCATGGGCTTCGGCGACAACACCACGGCGTCGCTGATCACCCGCGGTTTGGCCGAGACCGCCCGCCTGGCCATGAACCTGGGTGCCAACCCGCTCACGCTGATGGGTCTCGCCGGACTCGGCGACCTCGTCGCCACCTGCTCCTCGCCGCTGTCGCGCAACCGCACCTTCGGCGAGAAGATGGGCCAGGGGATGAGCGTCGACGACATCTACGCCTCGACGCGGCAGGTGGCCGAGGGCGCCAAGTCGTGCTCCTCGATCCGTGCCCTCGCCGAGAAGACCGGCGTCGACGCGCCGATCGCCACAGCCGTCGACGAGGTGGTCGGCGGCCGGATGACGACCTCCCAGCTGATGGAGGCCTTCATCAACCGCGACACGAAGCCCGAGCTGCGCTAGCGGCTACGACACCGCCCGGTCCAGCGCCTGGCGCAGGTCCTCCCAGAGGTCCTCGACGTCCTCGATGCCGACCGACATCCGGATGAGGCCCTCGGGGATGGTCGCGGACTCCGACTTCCACCGCCGACGCCGTTCGAAGGTCGACTCCACCCCACCGAGCGACGTCGCGTGGACCCACAGCGACGTGGCCCGTACGACGAAGTCCGCCGCATCCGCCGACGCCAGCACCGGTGCCACGATCCCCCCGAACCCCGGGTAGCGCACCTCGTCCACGGCCGGGTGCTCGGCCAGCCGCCGCGCGAGCTCGGCGGCGTTGGACTCGGCCCGGTCCAGCCGCACGTGCAGCGTGCGCAGGCCGCGCAGCGCCAGCCACGTCTCGAACGGCCCCGGGGTGGCCCCGGTCAGGTCGCGGCGGGCCTTGACGGCGGCGTACGTCTCGTCGTCCTTGATCGTCAGCGTGCCGAGGTTCACGTCGCTGTGACCCGCGAGGTACTTCGTGGCCGAGTGCAGCGCGATGTCGGCGCCGAGCTCCAGCGGCTTCTGGCGAAGGGGGGTGGCGAAGGTGTTGTCGACGACGACCATGATCCCGAGCTCGTGCGCTGCGTCGGCCAGCGCCTGGATGTCGGCGAGCTCCAGGGCGGGGTTGGTCGGTGACTCGATCCACAGGATCGCGACGTCCTCGTCCTCCTTCATCGTCGCGATCACCCCGGCGGTGTCCGAGATGTCGACGAGGTGGGTCTTCAGCCGGCCGCGCGACTCGGCGTCGGCCAGCGCGACCAGGCAGCCCTGGTAGGCGTGCCGCGGCGCGACCACGCTCGAGCCCGCGCCCACGAGGTCGATGAGCAGCGACGCGGCCGCCATGCCGGAGGAGAACGCCAGGGTCCGCCCGCCCTCCAGCGCGCCGAGCGCCTCCTCGAAGGCGGTCCAGGTCGGGTTGCCGTAGCGGCCGTACTCCAGGTCACCCGTCGCGACGTACGTCGACGCCATCGTGATCGGCGGGTTCAGCGGGGCGTCGGGGACGTGTGCGGGTCGGCCGGCGGTGACTGCCACGGTGCTGGGATGCATGCGACCAACGGTAGGGTCAGGCCAATGAGCCAGCGCATCCGCGTCGCCCTCGTCTTCGGCGGCCGCTCCACCGAGCACGCCATCTCCTGCGTCACCGCGGGCAGCGTGCTGAAGGCCGTCGACCGCGAGAAGTACGACGTCACCCCGGTCGGCATCACCGCCGACGGCCGGTGGGTGCTCGAGGCCGACGAGCCGGACCGCTTCGGCTTCGGCGCCGACGGATCGCTGCCGTCCGTGGACGGCAGCCGCGAGGAGATCCCGCGCGACCTGTCCGGCTTCGACGTGGTCTTCCCGCTGCTGCACGGCCCGTGGGGCGAGGACGGCACCATCCAGGGCCTGCTCGAGATGAGCGACGTGCGGTACGTCGGTTCCGGCGTGCTCGCCTCCGCGCTCTGCATGGACAAGGCCTTCATGAAGATCGTGCTCGAGGACGCCGGCCTGCCGGTGATGCCGGGCGCCGTCGTCACCGCGCGCGACTGGGACGCCGACGAGGCCGCGGCCACCGAGCGGATCGCCGCGCTCGGCTTCCCGCTGTTCGTCAAGCCGGCTCGTGGGGGCTCGAGCATCGGCATCGCCAAGGCCAAGGACGTCGGCGAGCTCGGCACGGCCGTGAAGGCCGCGCTGGTCCACGACCCGAAGGTCCTGGTCGAGGTGTCGGCGGAGGGCGCGCGCGAGGTCGAGTGCGGCGTGCTCGGCACCCTGGACGGCGGCGTCGACAGCACGCTGCCCGCGGAGATCCGGATCAGCGGCGAGCACGAGTTCTACGACTTCGAGGCGAAGTACAACGCGGAGGAGCACACCGAGCTCGACGTACCCGCGAAGCTGCCGGACGCCACGATCGAGCGGATCCGCGACATGTCGTCCCGGGCGTTCCTCGCGATGGGCTGCGAGGGCCTGGCCCGGGTGGACTTCTTCCACCTCCCCGACGGCTCGCTCGTCATCAACGAGCTGAACACGATGCCCGGCTTCACGCCGCTGTCGATGTTCCCGATGATGTGGGCGCACAGCGGCCTCACGTACGCCAACCTGGTCGACCGCCTGATCCAGCTGGCCCTGAAGCGCGACACCGGCCTGCGCTGAGCCAGCACTGGGTCAGCGCGCGGCGCCCTCGCGGGCCGCGACGTCACGCAGCGCCTCGGCGACCGCGTCGACGGTCGGGGGCGAGCTGCGCCGGGTGAGCAGGTACACCTCGCGTCCGATGCCGCCTCCGCGCAGGTCACGCAGGTCGCGCACGACCACGCCGGGCGCGTCGTGGGCGTGGACCAGGTCGGGCAGCAACGTGGCCGAGCCCGTCGTCCGGGCGAGCTCGAGCAGGATCAGGAAGTCGTCGGAGGTGGCGCGCAGGTCGGGCTCGAACCCGCCGAGCTGGCGGCAGGCCCGCAGCGTCATCCGGTGGTGGCCGGTCCCGGGCTGGCACGCCGCCCACGGCAGGTCGGCCACCGCACTCAGCGCCACGGCCCGGCCCGAGGCCGCAGCGGGGTGGTCCGCGGGCAGCACGAGCCGGATCTGCTCCTGCAGCAGGGTCATCCGGTGCAGGTCCTCGTGCACCGGACGCGGCTGGTCCTCGTACTCGTCGCCCACGACGACGTCGAGGTGCTGCAGCCGCAGCGCCGGCACCGACTGCTCCACCTCGGCCTCGGTGACCTCGACCCGGATGTAGGGGTGGCTGTCGGCGAGCGCCCGGATGGCCGGCGCGACGACCCGGATCATGGCCGACTGGAACGCGGCGATCCGGACCGTGCCCGCCAGCCGCCCGGCCACGACGGCCGCGACCTCCGCCTCGGCGGCCTCGACGGCGGACAGCAGGTCGTCCGCGCGCGCCGCGAGCAGCAGGGCGGGCGGGGTGAGCCGGACGTTGCGGCCGACCCGCTCGAGCAGGGGTGCGCCGACCTCGCGCTCGAGCACGGTCAGCTGCTGCGACACGGCGCTGGGGGAGTAGCCGAGGGCGGCCGCGGTCGCGTGGATCGTGCCGCGCAGGTGCACCTCGCGCAGCAGCCGAAGACGGTGCAGGTCCAGCATCTGTTCAGAATAGCTGAACGGTAGGCCCCATGTATTCGCGATGGACCTGAACAGTCCTGAGGGTCGACCATGGATGCGTGGGACCGATCTACTGCCTCTCGTCCGCCTTCGCCTTCGGCCTGATGGCGATCTTCGCCAAGCTCTCGTACGCCGACGGCGCGACCGTCGGGAGCCTGCTGGTCGTCCGCTTCGGCCTAGCCGCGCTGGTCCTCGTCGCGGTGGCCCTCGGCACCGGCACGCTGCGGCGGCTGGGCCGGCGCACCGTCGTCGTGGGCCTGACGATGGGTGCCGTCGGGTACGCCGCCCAGGCCGGGCTCTACCTCGCGGCCGTGTCCCGCGTGCCCGCCTCCCAGGTCGCCCTGGCGTACTCGGTCTACCCGGTGCTGGTGATGCTGGCGGCGCTGCTCATCGGCCGGGAGCGCGCCTCACGCCGCCGCCTCGCCGCGCTGGTCACCGCGTCGGCGGGCATCGCGCTCGTCCTGGGCGGGGCCGCGGCGGGTGCGTTCGACCCGTTCGGTGCCGGCCTGGCGCTCGGCGCGGCAGGCGTCTACACCTGCTACATCCTGATCGGGGACCGGGTCGTGGGCGACGCCCCGCCCCTGCCGCTCACCGCGATGGTGTGCACCGGGGCCTTCCTCACCTGGACCCTCGTCGGCGTGCTGCGCGGTGACCTGGCGCTCGGACGGATCGGCGTCCAGGGCTGGGGCGGGCTGACCGCCCTCGCCCTCGTCAGCACGGTCGCCGCGATCCTGCTGTTCTTCGCCGGCCTGGCCCACGTGGGCCCGACGGTGGCGTCGCTGCTGTCGATCGTCGAGCCGGTCGTGACCGTCGTGGCCGCTGCGGTCGTGTTCGGCGAGCAGCTCACCGCAGCCCAGGTGCTCGGCGGCGCACTCGTCCTCGCCGCGGTGGTCCTGGTGCAGTGGCAGGGTCAGACGCAGCCGGTCGTCTTGCGGAAGCTGCGCTTCACGGCGCCGGCCAGCTCCGACATCACCGCCGCGACCGCGGCCGGGCGGTAGCGGGCGGGCACGTCGACCTCCACCCGCGGCTGGTATCCGGCCGCGGTGATGGTCGCGTCGAGCGACTGGTCGTCGTACTGCGCGGACGGGAGGTACCACCCCACGCCGTTCGCCACCTGGCACTCGGCGCCGACCCCGAACCCGGCCGGCACGCCGACCCCGCACGACACCACGATCGCCGGATCGCCGTACGACGCCTGCGGACCGTCGCTGGCCCTCGAGGCGAGCGGCTGGTCGGCGAGCCGCTGGGGGAGCGCCGCCATGAACGACGCGCACGCGGTCGCGTCAGCACCGGTCGGATGAGGTACCGCGGCCGGCGAGGACCCACAGCCGGCCAGGGCCGGCGCGAGCAGGAGCGCGCCCGCCGCGATGAGCGAGCGGCGCAAGATCAGATGTGGACGACCGGGCAGGTGAGGGTCCGGGTGATGCCGTCGAGGGTCTGCACCTTGGAGACCACCAGCGCGCCGAGCTCGTCGACGGTGCGGGCCTCGGCGCGCACGATCACGTCGTACGGTCCGGTGACGTCCTCGGCGAGCGTGACGCCGTTGATCTGGCCGACGGCCTTCGCGACCTCGGCCGCCTTGCCGACGTCGGTCTGGATGAGGATGTAGGCCTGCACCACCATGGGAGCGCTCCTGACTGCGTCGGTATCCGGACCTCAGCAAACTACTCCGCTCCGGGACGTTTGGGCCAAATCCGGGTCCGCGGGTCGATCTGGTGGGATGGCCCCATGGCTTCTCCTGCAGCGACCCTGGCCGACCTCGGTGAGTTCGGTCTGATCGACGAGGTGGCGGCGATCGTGGCGGCGACCGCGCCCGGCGAGGACGTGGTGGTCGGCCCCGGCGACGACGCCGCCCTGCTCCGGGTCCGCAAGGGCCACGTCGTGGTGTCGACCGACCTGCTCGTCGAGGGCCGTCACTTCCGCCGCGACTGGGCGGAGGCGACCGACGTCGGCCACCGTGCGGCCGCGCAGAACCTCGCCGACATCGCCGCGATGGGCGGGCGGCCGCAGTGGCTGACGATCGGCCTGGCGGCGCCCGTGGACCTCCCGGTGAGCTGGGCGCTCGACTTCGTCCGCGGGTTCGCGGCGGAGGCCGCGTCCGTCGGCGCGGGCGTGGTCGGTGGCGACGTGACGTCGGCCGACAAGATCACCATCGCGGTGACCGTGATCGGGGAGTGCTCGGTGGCGCCCGTGCTGCGCGGAGGCGCGCGCGAGGGCGACGTCGTGGCGCTCGCGGGGCGCCAGGGATGGGCCGCAGGCGGCTTGGCGGTGCTGGGGCGGGGCTTCCGCTCGCCGCGGGTCCTCGTGGAGGCCTACCGGCGCCCGGAGCCGCCGTACGCCGAGGGCCCGGTCGCCGCCGCTGCCGGCGCGACGTCGATGATCGACATCTCCGACGGCCTGCTCGCGGACGCCGCCCACGTCGCCCGTGCCTCGGGGGTGTCCCTGGACATCCGCACGAGCGCCTTCGAGATCCCCGAGCCGCTCGTCGCCGTCGGCCAGGCCATCGGCGCCGACCCGATCACCTACGTCCTCGGCGGCGGCGAGGACCACGCGCTGCTCGCCACCTTCCCCGACGCGGGAGCGGTCCCGGCCGGCTGGACGGTCGTCGGCTCGGTCGGGCCGGCCACCGACGGGCCCGCGGTCACGGTCGACGGGGCGGCGTACGACGGGCCGACGGGGTGGGTGCACTTCTGAAAAGCAGCTGAGGCCGCCACCCTCGGGGTGACGGCCTCAGCGGAAGAGCTGGGTCAGCGGCTGACCTTGCCGGCCTTCAGGCAGCCGGTGCAGACGTTCAGGCGCTTCGGGGTGCCGTTGACGACGGCGCGCACACGCTGGATGTTCGGGTCGAAGCGGCGCTTGGTGATCTTGCGCGACCACGGCCGGTTGTTGCCGAAGGACGGCTTCTTGTCGCAGATGTCGCACACGGCGGCCACGGGGACTCCTAGGAGAAAGCTGGATGATCAAGACTTCGCGTCCGCGGTGCCGGCCCACGGGTGGCGGCAGCACTCGGACAACCGGAAGAGCGTAGCCGAGGAGACGCCGCCCGAGGAAATCGCGGGGCACTGTCGGTGCCGCCACTAGGGTTACCGGCGATGGACGAGCAGGCGGCCCCGACGAGCGGTGGCATCGAGACGGAGACGGTGCTGCGCTTCGTCGACATCGCCACCGACGCCCTCGCCGCGGCCCGCGAGGAGATCGACCAGCTCAACGTCTACCCCGTGCCCGACGGCGACACCGGCACGAACATGTACCTCACCATCAGCTCCGGCCGCGACGCCGTGCGCGAGACCACGGGAGGCAGCCGGGCCGAGACGCTCGCCGCGCTCGCCCGCGGCACGCTGCTGGGCGCCCGCGGCAACTCGGGCGTGATCCTCAGCGAGATGATCGGTGCGTTGGTACGCCGGATCGCGGCCACCACCCCCGAGGAGCGGTACGCCGCCGTGATGGCCGACGCGCTCAACCGGGCCGTGACCGCGAGCTACGCCGCTGTCGGCGACCCGGTCGAGGGCACCATGCTCACCGTCCTGCGAGCCGCCGCGGAGGCCGCCGAGGCCGAGGCGCAGGACCCCACGCGGCGGACCCGCGACGTGTTCACCGCCGCGGCCGCCGCCGCGCGCGAGGCGCTCGGGCACACCACCGAGCAGCTCGAGGCGCTCGCCCGTGCCGGCGTGATCGACGCCGGTGGCCGGGGCATCTGCGTGATCCTCGACGCGGCCGAGACCGCCATCACCGGCAAGCGCCCGATCGCGATCACCAAGCCGCTCGCCCGCAAGACCGCGGCGGCACACACCCCCGCGCACCCGGCGCCGATCACCGGCGACCTGAGCGCCGACGGTCCGTCGTACGAGGTGATGTTCCTGCTCGACGGCCCCGACGAGGGCGCCACCGGGCTGCGCACGACCCTGCGCGAGATCGGCGACTCCGTCGTGGTCGTCGGCGGCGACGGCCTCTGGAACGTCCACGTCCACACCGACGACGTCGGCGCCGCGATCGAGGCGGGCCTCGGGGTGGGCCGGCCGCACCGGATCCGGGTCACCCACTTCGCCGAGCAGATCAGCGCCCAGCAGCCTGAGCCCACGCCGCAGACCGGCCGCTCCGTCGTGGCCGTGGCCGCCGGTGACGGTCTGGCCGCGCTGTTCGAGGAGGCGGGGGCGGTCGTCGTCAAGGGCGGTCCGGAGCGGCGCCCCTCGACCGGCGAGCTGCTCGAGGCCATCCTCGCCTGCGGCGCGAGGGAGGTCATCGTGCTGCCCAACGACGAGAACACCATCCGCGCCGCGCAGGCGGCCGCGACCACGGCCGAGGCCGACCACCACGGCATCCGGGTGGCGGTCATCCCGACGCACGCGCAGGTGCAGGGCCTGGCGGCCATCGCGGTCCACGAGCCGAGCCGCGGCTTCGACCAGGACGTCACGGAGATGACCGCGACCGCGCGCCACGTCCGGCACGGCGCGGTCACTGTCGCGGCCCGTCAGGCGTTCACCTCGGCGGGGCCGTGCGAGGTCGGCGACATCCTCGGCGTCGTCGCCGGCGACTTCGCCGTCGTGGGCCAGGACCTGCGCTCGGTGGCCGAGGAGGTGCTCGCCCGGCTGATGGCAGCCGGCGGTGAGCTGGTGACGATCGTCAGCGGCTCCGACCCTGCCGATCCCGAGCTCGCCGACGCGCTCGCGAGCTGGGCCGAGGAGCACCACCCCGGCATCGACGCCGTCGTCTACGCAGGAGGCCAGGAGCGCTACCCGCTCCTGCTGTCCGTCGAATGAGCCTCGGATGATCGACCTCGACTCCTCCCTCACCGCGGTCCTCGGCGCGACCACGCCGGCCAAGCGCGCCAAGATCGAGAAGGGTCTCGGCCTGCGCACCGTGGGCGACCTGCTCCGGCACTTCCCGCGGCGCTACCTGGAGACCGGCTCGCTCACGAAGATCGAGGACCTCCAGGTCGGCCAGATGCTCTGCGTGGTCGGCGAGATCGACCGGTGCGAGATCAAGACCTACACCGACCGGCGCACCGGCCGCCCGGCGTACCGCGTCGAGGCGATCCTGCGCACCGACGGCCCGCGCCTGAAGATGACCTTCTTCGCCAAGAACAAGGGCACCGCGGGCTGGCACTCGCGACGGGTCGCCGAGGGCAACCGGGGCGTCTTCCTGGGCAAGGCCGAGCAGTTCCGCGACCAGTGGCAGCTGACCAACCCGCAGATGACGATCTTCGGGCTCGCCGACTCCGAGGAGCCCGACGGCGAGACGTTCCAGCCCGACGAGATCGGCCCGCTGTTCCCGATCTACCCGCTCACCAAGGGCGTCGAGACCTGGGACCTCGCCCGCGCCGTGCGCTTCGCGCTCACCGTCGTCGACGAGATCCCCGAGGTGCTGCCCGAGCAGATCCGCGAGGCGTACGACGTCCTGCCGATCCACGACGCCTACCGGTGGGTCCACATGCCCGAGGAGCGCCCGCAGATCGGGCGGGCCCACCACCGGTTCCGGTTCGAGGAGGCGCTGGTCACCCAGGTGCTGCTCGGCCGCCGGCGCCGCGCGCTGCGGGCCCTGGGCGCGACCCCGCGCACCGGTGGGGACGGCCTGCTCGCGGCCTTCGACAAGACCCTGCCGTTCACGCTGACCGAGGGCCAGCGCGAGGTGGGGGAGCAGGTCGAGCGCGACCTCGCCCAGCCGCACCCGATGAACCGCCTGCTGCAGGGCGAGGTCGGCTCCGGCAAGACGCTCGTGGCCCTCCGCGCGATGCTCCGGGTCGTCGACTCCGGCGGCCAGGCCGCCCTGCTGGCACCCACCGAGGTCCTCGCCCAGCAGCACCACCGCTCGATCGTGGCGATGCTCGGCGAGCTCGCCGAGGGCGGCACCCTGCTCGGCTCCGGCGTCGGCACCCAGGTCGAGCTGCTCACCGGGTCGATGACGAAGTCCCAGCGGGCGCCGGTCCTCTCCCGGATCGTCAGCGGCGACGCGGGCATCGTCATCGGCACGCACGCCCTGCTCACCGACCAGGTGATGTTCCACGACCTCGGCCTGGTCGTGGTCGACGAGCAGCACCGCTTCGGCGTGGAGCAGCGCGCGGCCCTGACCGAGAAGGCCGAGAACCCGCCGCACGTGCTGGTGATGACGGCGACGCCGATCCCGCGGACGGTCGCCATGACCGTGTTCGGCGACCTCGAGGTCTCGACCCTCCGCGAGCTGCCGGCCGGCCGCGCGCCGATCCAATCGACCGTCGTACCCCTCGCGGACCAGCCGGCCTGGCTCGACCGGGTCTGGGCGCGGATCCGCGAGGAGGTCGAGAAGGGGCACCAAGTCTACGTGGTGTGCCCGCGCATCTCCGCCGAGCAGGCCGACGAGGGGTGGGTCGACGAGGTCCAGTACGACGAGGACGGCAACGAGATCCCGCGCCCGGCCCAACCCGCGACGGTCGAGGACCTCTTCCCGCGGCTGCAGGAGGGCCCCCTCGCCGGCCTGCGCCTGGCCAAGCTGCACGGCCGGATGCCGACCGACGAGAAGGACGCCACGATGCGGGCGTTCGCGGCCGGCGACGTCGACGTGCTCATCTCGACGACCGTCATCGAGGTCGGTGTCGACGTGGCCAACGCGACCACGATGGTGATCCTCGACGCCGACCGGTTCGGCGTCTCCCAGCTGCACCAGCTGCGCGGCCGCGTCGGTCGTGGCGGACTGCCCGGCCTCTGCCTCCTGGTCACCCAGGCCGAGTCGCTGAGCGATGCCCGCGGCCGCCTCGACGCCGTCGCGTCCACGACCGACGGCTTCTTCCTGAGCCGGATCGACCTGGAGATGCGTCGCGAGGGCGACGTCCTCGGCGCCTCGCAGTCGGGCCGCCGCTCGAGCCTGGAGAACCTCCGCGTCCTGCGCGACGAGGACACCATCGTCGCGGCCCGCAAGGCCGCCGAGTCCCTGCTCGACACCGACCCCGACCTCGCCGGCGCGCCGCTGCTCGGTGAGCGGGTGGACGAGCTCGAGCGCTCCCAGCAGGCCGACTTCGTGGACAAGAGCTGATGACCCGGATCATCGGGGGATCCGCGGGCGGCCGCCGGATCGAGACCCCCAGGGGCGACGCCACGCGCCCCACCAGCGACCGCGTCCGCGAGGCCCTGTTCTCGACGCTGGAGGCCTGGTTCGAGGGCAGCCTGAGCCGCATCTCCGTGCTCGACCTGTACGCCGGATCGGGCGCGATCGGCCTCGAGGCGGCGTCCCGCGGCGCCTCCCAGGTCGTCGCCGTCGAGTCCGACCGCTCCACCGCCCAGCTGGTCCAGCGCAACGCCCGCGCGCTCGGCCCGACCGGCGCGGTGGTGGAGGTCGCGGCGCAGCCCGTCGCGCGCTTCCTGGCCCAGCCGGCGCGTGCGCAGGCCGACCTGGTCTTCCTGGACCCGCCGTACCCGCTCACCGAGGACGACCTCGCCACCGACCTGCGGCTGCTCGTCGAGCACGGCTGGCTCGCGGAGGACGCCCTGGTGGTCGTCGAGCGCTCGCGGCGCAGCCCCGAGCCCACCTGGCCCGACGGCCTGGAGCCCCTCAGCGGCAAGCGGGGCATGAAGAAGTACGGCGAGACCACCCTGTGGTTCAGCCACCACTAGCCTGATCCCATGACGCGCGCGGTGTGCCCCGGCTCCTTCGACCCGGTCACCAACGGCCACGTCGACATCTTCCGCCGGGCGTCCGGCCTGTTCGACGAGCTGATCGTCGCGACGGGCACGAACGTCTCCAAGAGCCGGATGTTCGACCCCGAGGACCGGATGGAGATGCTGCGCGAGGCCTGCGCCGACCTCCCGAACGTCACCGTCATGGGCTTCACCGGCCTGATCGTCGACTTCTGCCGGCAGGTGGGCGCCCAGGCCATCGTCAAGGGCCTGCGCGGCGGCAACGACTACGAGTACGAGCTGCCGATGGCGCAGATGAACTCCCACCTCACCGGCGTGGAGACGGTCTTCGTGCCGACCACGGCCAGCCTCGGCTACGTCTCCTCGAGCCTGGTCAAGGAGGTCGCCTCGCTGGGCGGTGACGTCTCGGGCCTGGTGCCGGAGGCGGTCCTCGCGCGCCTCACGCAGCGCCTCGGCTGAGCCACTGCAACTGATCGGCGCCGGCGCGCATCGCACGGGGTGAGACACAGCACCCCGAGGAGATCGCCATGAGGTTCCGCCGCCCGTCCATCGCCGCGGCCGGTGCCGCCGCCGCACTCGCCGCCGCCGCGGTCCTGCACCTGACCGGCGGCACCGCCGCGCAGGCGCAGGCCGATCCGGCCCCGTCCGGCTTCCTGGCCATCGTGTCCTCGGTGACCGGCGGCGCCGACGGCGGTGACTTCGTCCAGGGCCCGCAGCGGCTGGTCGTGGTGCGCCCCGACGGCACCCAGACGGTGCTGCACACCGTGCACCCCGATCCCACGACGGCGGTCGGCGCGATGCAGCTCCTCGACGTGTCGGCGGACGGGCGGACGGCACTGGTCCAGGACCTCGGCCGCCGGCTGTCGGAGCTGTACACCGTCGACACGACGAGCGGTCAGGTCACGCACCGCCTTCCCGGTGTCAGCCGGCTGCTCGGGGCGCTGCTCGAGCCCGACGGCCGGGGAGTGCTCGAGATCCGGCAGTCGGCCACCGGCTACCGCGACCAGCTGGCCCGCACCACCTGGGACGGTCAGGTCACGGCCCGGACCTGGGTGCGGACGTCGTCCACCTGGATCACGTCGGCCGGCGACGTCCTGGTGCCCACCACGGGGCAGTCACGGCACGCGCTGCGGCTCTTCGACGGCAGCACCGGCGCCCTCGACCGCACCATCGGCACCGGGGGCCGCGACTGCCACCCGGTCCGCTCGATCGGGGCGACCCAGGTGCTGCTCGGCTGCACGACGGGCGACGACCTCGCCGGCGGCACCCTGTTCCTGCTCGACCCGACGGTGGGCACGCTCGTGCCGGTGACCCGTCCGCACCCGAGCGACCAGCGCTTCTACGGCGACATCGACGCCCGGGTCACCCGTGACGGGGTCTTCGTGCAGGAGGCGGGCCCCTGCGGCTGGTCGTGGTTCACCCGGCAGCGCGCCGACGGCACCCTCGTG
Source organism: Nocardioides sp. (assembly GCA_035248385.1). Taxonomy (GTDB): domain Bacteria; phylum Actinomycetota; class Actinomycetes; order Propionibacteriales; family Nocardioidaceae; genus Nocardioides. The sequence continues at coordinate 19,187 of DATFHM010000221.1, forward strand.
GTGCAGAAGGTGCGCGGTGCCGTCGGCGAGGTGGACCTGGTCGGCAGGCTCGGCCGGCGTCCGGTGATCCTGGACACGACGAGCTGCGACACCACCGGCACCCAGCGCGAGGTCCTGGCGACGTACGACGTGCGCACCCACCGCCAGCACGTGCTGCACTCGTGGAGCGCCGGCCACCAGGTCGGCCCGGTCGTGCCGCTGGGGGAGCGGCGGGTCAGCTTCTGAGCCCCGTGGCGTCGAGGCGGCCGGCCCCAGATTTGGCCGGCCGTCCGCGGCGCCACTAACATTGAACCGATCTGCTGTGCCCGGACCTGGAAGTGAACCCTTGAACACCCTGGACCCGAGAGCGCCGCTCGTGCTCGATACACGCGAGCTCGGACGACGCCCGGGGTCACAGACCCAAGTGTCACGGACAGTGCCGGCTCCAGCGGATCTGGGCATCGAAGTTCTTGCTGTTCCCGAAGGCGCGCCGGTCGACCTCGACCTGCGTCTGGAAGCAGTCATGGAGGGCGTGCTCGTCACCGGTGAGGCCCAGGCCGACCTGGAGGGCGAGTGCGTGCGCTGCCTGGCGGAGATCCACGACGAGATCGCGGTGAACTTCCAGGAGCTGTACGTCTACGACGACTCCCGTGACCACCTCCGCGGGGCCGACGAGGACGAGGATGTCCGGGTGCTCCACGACGACCTGCTCGACCTGGAGCCCGTGCTGCGGGATGCGGTGGTGCTCGCACTGCCGTTCCAGCCGCTGTGCCAACCGGACTGTCCCGGGTTGTGCCCCGAGTGCGGGGTGCGCCTGGCCGATGACCCGGACCACGCACACGAAGCGGCGATCGACCCGCGGTGGTCGGCCCTCCAGGGCCTGACCGACCAGGACTGAAGACCAAGAACCAAGGGAGAAGACAGTGGCTGTTCCGAAGCGGAAGATGTCGCGGAGCAACACGCGGCACCGTCGCTCGGCGTGGAAGGCCGTTGCCCCCACGCTGGTGACCTGCGCGAACCCGGCCTGTGGCGCCAAGCACCTCCCGCACCGTGCCTGCGGCACCTGCGGTCAGTACGGCGCTCGCGCCGAGCGTCGTCAGGTTCTCTGACCCTCCCTTGCCGGGAAGCGGTATCTACGACGAGCTGCGTCGCGCGCTCGGGGATCCAGTTCTGGACCCCGAGCTGCTCGACCGCGCCCTGACGCACCGGTCCTACGCCTACGAGAACGGTGGGCTGCCGACCAACGAGCGGCTGGAGTTCCTGGGGGACTCCGTGCTGGGCGTGGTCGTGACCGAGACGCTCTACCGCATCCACCCCGACCTGCCCGAGGGCAGGTTGGCGAAGCTGCGGGCGGCGGTCGTCAACGCCCGCGCCCTCGCCGAGGTCGCCAAGCAGCTCGACCTCGGCCCCCACATCAAGCTCGGCCGCGGTGAGGAGACCACCGGCGGCCGGCAGAAGGCGTCGATCCTCTCCGACACCGTCGAGGCTGTGATCGGCGCCGTCCACCTCAGCGGTGGCATCGAGGTCTCCTCCGCGGTGGTCCACCGGCTGTTCGACCCGCTCATCGAGGCGGCGTCGCAGCTCGGAGCCGGCCTCGACTGGAAGACCTCCCTCCAGGAGCTCGCCGCCGAGCACGCCCTCGGCGTACCGGAGTACGTCATCGAGGACGACGGCCCCGACCACCTCAAGACCTTCACCGCGCAGGTGCGCGTCGCCGGCAAGCTCTACGGCAACGGCCACGGCCGCTCCAAGAAGGAGGCCGAGCAGGGCGCCGCGCAGACGGCGTACGGCGAGATCTCCGCCAGCTTCTCCGACGGCATTGCCTGAGCTTCCCGAGGTCGAGGTCGTCCGGCTCGGCCTGGAGCGCCACGTGGTCGGCTCGACCATCGCTGCTGTCGACGTGCTGCACGACCGGCCCGTCCGCCGGCACGCGACCGGCGCCTCCGGCTTCGCGGCCGACCTGACCGGGCGCCGGGTCGAGGCCGCGCGTCGCCGCGGCAAGTACCTCTGGCTCCCGCTCGACGACGGCAACGCGATCCTGGCCCATCTCGGGATGAGCGGTCAGATGCTCGTCCAGCCCGCCGGCGCACCGGACGAGCGGCACCTGCGGGTCCGGTTCACGCTGGACGGAGGGCCGCAGCTGCGGTTCGTCGACCAGCGCATGTTCGGCGGGCTCAGCGTCGCCGTCGGGGGAGCGGAGCTGCCCCACGAGATCGCGCACATCGCCCGCGACCCGCTCGACCCCGAGTTCGACGACGCGGCGTTCGTGGCGCGGCTGCGCCGGCGTACCTCCGGGGTGAAGCGGCTGCTGCTCGACCAGACGCTGGTCTCCGGCGTCGGCAACATCTACGCCGACGAGGCGCTGTGGCGAGCCCGGTTGCACGGCGAGCGCCCCGGAGACCGGCTCACCCGGGCCCAGGGGGCCGAGCTGCTCGGCCACGTCCGCGACGTGATGACCGAGGCGCTGGCCCAGGGCGGCACGTCCTTCGACGCCCTCTACGTCAACGTGAACGGGCAGTCCGGCTACTTCGAGCGCTCCCTGAACGCCTACGGCCGCGAGGACGAGCCCTGCCGTCGCTGCGGTACGCCGATGCGCCGGATCGCCTTCATGAACCGCTCCTCCTACTTCTGCCCCCGCTGCCAGCCGGCTCCGCGGCGACCCCGCTCGGTGTGACGCATTTGACCCTGGCCCCGCGGAGTGGGACTCTGGTAGACGGTCCTCCTGGACCATCCCCCATCGCGAACCGGAAGGTCACTTCATGGCAAAGGCGCTGATCGGTCACCTGAACAGCGACCTCCGCGACCCGCGTCTCGCGGTCGACAATGCTCGACTGCGCAACCGGGTTGCCGAGTTGGAGTCCCTCGTCCTCCGCCTCTCCGAGGAGAACGACCGCCTCATGGCCGCGCACGCGGCAGACATCCTCACTGCCGACCCGGCAGAGAGCATGCAGCTGGCTTGAGAA
>DATFHM010000222.1:0-5900 GCA_035248385.1 Nocardioides sp.
CAGATGCTCCGCATGGCCGCGGAGATGGTCGGCCGGTTCGGCGCGATGCCGGGTCGCGGCCCGGGGATGTCGTCGTGGTCGGCGTACACGGCGCTGCAACGGGTGGCGCCCCAGGAGCTGATCGACCAGATCGTGCAGGGGCTGCTGGGCGAGATGGACATCCAGTCCGCCGAGCGGATCGCGAACCGCCGGATCGGCACGTTCACCGCGCAGGTCGAGGCCGACGCGCGCCGGCGGATCGCGGAGGAGAAGGGGCCCGACCACATCGCCGACGTGGCGATCCGGCCGAGCATCGACAAGCTCGCCTTCATGTCCGCGCGGCGGACCGACCTGGAGGAGATGCGCCGCGAGATCTTCCCGCTCGCGCGGCGGCTCGCCACCCGGCTGGCCAAGGAGCAGCACGCGAAGCGGCGCGGGCCGCTGGACTTCCGGCGTACCGTCCGGGCCTCGATCGCCACCGGCGGCGTACCGATCACGACCCACCACAAGCCCAAGCGGCCGCACCGCACCGACCTGGTCGTGCTCTGCGACGTCAGCGGATCGGTCGCGAACTTCGCCCAGTTCACGCTGCTGCTGGTGTTCGCGCTGCGCGAGGCGTTCGCGTCGATGCGGGCGTTCACCTTCATCGACCACGTGCACGAGGTGACGCCGTACTTCCGGCCCGGCGCGGACCCCGCCGACGTGCTCGCCGACCTGGCCGCCAGCACCGCCCACGCCGCGCTGTGGGGGCGGACCAACTACGGGCGCGCGTTCGGGAAGTTCCACGAGGGCTTCGCCGACACCCTGACGCCCAAGACGACCCTGCTCATCCTCGGCGACGCCCGTAGCAACTACAGCGACCTGCACGAGGACACCCTGCGGCGGCTCGCGGGGTCGGTACGCCGGACCTACTGGCTCAACCCCGAGCACCAGCGGAACTGGGGGACGGGCGACTCGGCCGCGCCCACCTACAGCCAGATCGTCGAGATGATCGAGTGCCGCAACCTGGAGCAGCTCAGCGACTTCGTGCACGACCTGGTGTGAGCCGGTTGCGTGCCCGCAAGCAACGGGTTGCGTGCCCGCAAGCAGGCAGTTGCGTGCCCGCAAGCAACGGGTTGCGTGCCCGCAAGCAAGCCGTGGGCTATAGCACCGTCGCCAGCCGGGCCAGCCCCTCGCGGACGTCCTCGGTCGACCCCGCGAAGCTGAACCGCAGGAACCGGTCGCCGACGGCGGTGTCGAAGTCGATGCCGGTGGCGACGGCGACGCCGGTGCGGGCCAGCAGCGAGTGGGCGAAGGCCATCGAGTCGTCGGTGAGGTGGCCGACGTCGGCGTACACGTAGAAGGCGCCGTCGGCCGGGGCGAGCTGGGTGACGCCGAGGGAGCGCAGGCCGTCGAGGAGGAGCGCGCGGTTGTGGGCGTAGCGCTGGACGTGCCCGTCGAGCTCGGCGTACGACGCGTCGTCGAACGCCGCGATCGCCGCGCGCTGGGCCAGCACCGGCGGGCAGATCGAGAAGTTGCCCGTCAGCACGTCGACCGCACGGCGCAGCCGCTCCGGGGCGAGCATCCAGCCGAGCCGCCAGCCGGTCATCGAGAAGTACTTCGAGAACGAGCCGAACACGACCGCCTCGCGGCTGGTCTCCCAGGCCGAGTGCGTGCGGCCGGCGGCGTACGTGATGCCGTGGTAGATCTCGTCGGAGATGAGCTGGACGCCCGCCGACTCGCACCACGTCGCGATCGCCGCGAGCTCCTCGGGCAGCAGCATCGTGCCGGTCGGGTTGGCCGGGCTGGCCACAACCAGCGCCGTCAACGGCGAGGACGCGTGCGTCGCCTCGAGCTGTGCCACCGTCGGCTGGAACCGGGTCGCCGGCCCCGCGTCGATCTCCACGACCTCGCAGCCGAGCGCCGCGAGCACGTTGCGGTAGCAGGGGTAGCCGGGCCGCGCGATCGCCACCCGGTCGCCGGCCTCGCACGCCGCCAGGAACGCCAGCAGGAAGCCGCCGCTGCTCCCGGTCGTCAGCACGACGGCGTCGGGCGGGACGTCGAGGTCGTACCACCGCCCGTAGTGGCCCGCGACCGCCTCGCGCAGCTCGGCGATCCCGATCGCCGGGGTGTAGCCGAGCGGGTCACCGGACGCGAGCAGCCGCGACGCCTCGGCGACCACGGGAGCCGGCGCGCCCGTCGAGGGCTGGCCGGCGCACAGGTTCACCAGGTCGCCGTGGGTCCGGGCACGCTCGGCCGCGGCCGCCAGCAGGTCCATCACGTGGAACGGCGGGACGTTCGCCCGCTGGGCGGCGGCGAGGCGCGAGATCACTCCCTCATCTTGCCCCGGCCGCGTGCCGTCCGGCCCGGCGCCCGAAGAACGAGCCCTCGCCGAGCTGGGTGCCCGAGCAGTAGCCGGCCCCGTCCTGGGCGATGTTGGAGGCGCAGGCGCCGGCGGCGTACAGGCCCGGGATGACCGAGCCGTCGGCCCGCCGCGCCTCGCCGTCGACGCTGACGGAGATGCCGCCGAGGGTGAAGCCGGCGTACAGCGCGACGCCCAGGGTCAGGTCGAGGACCGCCCACGGCCCCTGCGTCTGCGGGGCCAGCCAGTCGGGGTGCTTGTGCAGCTCGGTGTCCTCGCCGGCCGCCGCGTCCGCGTTGTAGCGCGCCATGGTCGCCACCAGCGACCCGGTGGGCAGGCCGAGCCCCGCCTCCATCTCCTCGACCGTCTCGTAGCCGTCCTTCAGCGGCACCAGCGGCATCGTCGACTCGCCGTAGTGCTTGCTGTCCACGATGAGGTACGCCGACTGCTCGGGCTGCTGCATCACCCAGTACGACGTCCGCGCGTGGTAGCTGTCCTCGCTCACGAACCGCTTGCCCTCGCGGTTGACGATCAGCCCCTTCACCAGCGAGGACGGCGGGTAGAACGGCGCGGTGATGAAGGGCTCCTCCATGTTCTCCAGGGCCGCGCCCACCGACTCGCCGAGCCGGATGCCCAGCCCGTCGTCGTACGTCGATCCCAGGGTGAACAGCTTCGAGCCGAGCGCCGGCGTGTAGCGCTCCACCATGTCCGGGTTCATCACGAACCCGCCGGCCGCGATCACGACCGATCCCGCGCGGACCAGGCCGGTCTGCTCGAACGACCTCCACGCCAGGCCCACCACGGCTCCGTCGGGCGAGACGACGAGGTTCGTGGCGCCGGTCTCGAAGCGCACCTCGACCCCGGCCTCCTCGACCCTCTCCCGCAGCAGGTCCATGACGACCCGGGTGCCCTCGGTGTCGCCGGGCACGGGCACCTTGTGACCGCGCGGCGCGGGCGTGACCTGCTCGCGGAACGGCCACACCTTCTCGTTGCCGGTGAACATCAGGCCCTGCGTGCCCGGCTGGATGACGGCCTTCTCCGGGTAGTAGGACCGCTCGAACTCGAACCCGAGCGACTCCAGCCAGTCGAAGTGCTCGACGGATCCCTCGCAGTAGGCGCGGATCTTGTCCTTGTCCGGGTCCTTCGTCGAGGCGACGAGGTAGTCGATCATCGCCTCGACCGAGTCCGGGTGGCCGGTGGCGAGCTGCACCGCCGTACCGCCGCCCAGGTAGAAGTGCCCGCCCGACATCGACGAGGTGCCACCGTGGACCGCGGCCTTCTCGAGCAGCAGCACCGTCGCGCCGGCGCGCGCCGCCTCGAGCGCCGCGCACCCGCCGGCGATGCCGAAGCCCACCACCACGACGTCGTACGACGGGGCGTCGGCGGGCAGCTCGCTCGCGGGGACGGGGGCGGGGATGGTCAGGCCGGAGGCGGTCATGGACCCAAATGTAGAACACGTTCTACCGATAGACTAGGACTCCTGCCACCCGACGAAAGCCGAGTGACTCGTGACCTTCGACGTCCACCAGCTCGACGACTTCGTGCTGGTCGGGGCGTCCGTCACCTTCCTGGCCGTGCTGGCCGTGCGGATCTCGTCGCGTGCGGGCCTCCCGAGCCTGCTGCTCTACCTGCTCATGGGGGTGGCGCTCGGCGAGTCCGGCATCGGGATCGGCTTCGAGAACGCCGAGCTCGCGCACGCCCTCGGCTTCGCCGCCCTGGCCGTGATCCTGGCCGAGGGCGGTCTCACCACGAGCTGGCGCGAGGCGCGTCCGGCGATGCGGATGGGCCTGTCCTTGGCCACCGTCGGCGTGCTCGTCTCGATCGCGGTGGTCGCCGTGGGGGCCCATTTCCTGCTCGGCTTCTCGTGGGAGCTCGCCGTGCTGCTCGGCGCGGTCTGCTCCCCGACGGATGCGGCCGCGGTCTTCTCCGTGCTGCGCGTGGTGCCGCTGCCGAAGCGGATCACCGGCACGCTCGAGGCCGAGTCCGGCCTCAACGACGCCCCGACGGTCGTCCTGGTGACCCTCGTGTCCTCCGGCGCGGTCGGCGAGCACGGCCTGCTCGGCACCACCGGGATCGTCCTCTACGAGCTCATCGCCGGTGTGGCGATCGGCCTCGCGGCGGGCTTCGGCGGCGGCTGGGTCATGCGTCGCGCCGCGCTGCCGTCCTCCGGCCTCTACCCGATCGCGATCCTCTGCCTCACGCTCATGGGGTACGGCGCCGCCGCCGGCGTCCATGCCAGCGGCTTCGCTGCGGTGTACGTCGCCGCGCTCGTCCTCGGCAACGCCGAGCTCCCGCACCGGGCCGCCACGCGGTCGTTCGTGGAGGGGCTCGCCTGGCTCGCCCAGATCGGGCTCTTCGTGATGCTCGGCCTGCTGCTGTCCCCGGGCCGGATCTCCTGGGGCACGATCGGCACGGCCCTGGTCGCCGGCATCGTGCTGACGTTCCTGGCGCGCCCGCTGTCGGTCGTCGTCAGCGCGGCCGTGCGGCCGATGCCGTGGAATGAGCTGGGCTTTCTGTCCTGGGCCGGCCTGCGCGGCGCGGTCCCGATCGTGCTCACCACGATCCCGCTGGCCGAGGCCGTCCCGGGGGCCACGCGGCTCTTCGACGTGGTCTTCGTCCTGGTCGTCATCGACACCCTGGTCACGGCGCCGACGCTGCCCTGGCTGGCGCGGGTGATGCGGGTCGCCCGCCGCTCGGAGCCGCGCGGGATCGACGTGGAGGCCGCCCCGCTGGAGCGTGTCGCCGCCGACCTGCTGCTCGTCACGATCAGCCCGGTCTCCAAGCTGCACGGCGTCGAGGTGGGCGAGCTGCGGCTGCCGGTGGGCGCGAGCGTCTCGATGGTCGTGCGCGACGGCGAGACGATGGTGCCGGAGCGGCGTACCGCCCTGCGCCACGGCGACGACCTCATCGTCGTCACGCCACGCAAGCTGCGGGAGGACACCGAGAAGCGGCTGCGTGCCGTGAGCGCGCACGGCCGGCTCGCCCGCTGGGTCGGCGACAACCGGTAGGTCAGAACGCGGCGGTCGGCTCGCAGACCGTCGTGTCGGCGGCGGCGCGGACCGACGGCAGGCCCGGGTGCACCTTGCCGAACGCGTCGCCCACGACGACGGTGATCCCGGGGTAGTCGGAGGGGCGGTGGAGCACCCGGACGTCCGGGCCGAGGTAGGACGCCACCAGCGTCGTCGCCGGGCCCTTGGGGCCGTCGGTCCAGATCTCGGCGCTCAGGTGCTTGCGCACCTTCGAGGTGTTGCCGCGCTCGCCCACCGCGAACCCGAGGTCCCCGAGCTTCGCCTGGGTGTTCTGGGCCAGGCCGACGGTCGTGCCGGCGTTGAGGACGTTGACCAGCACCATGCCGGGCCGGACCTTCTCGCCCGCGCTCACCGGGGTGTCCTGGCAGATCGGCGTCGCCGCGACGGTGCTCGTCGGGAACGGCTCGGTCACCTTGTGCCAGGCCCAGGCGGTCGCGAGGACCAGGACGAGCAGGAGCGCGCCGAGGGTCGCAGTCGACCGACTGCTCGTCTGGAGATCCATGCGGGTGTCCTACCCCTCCATCCGCACGACACGCGCGTGCAGCACATTT